>NZ_JBHWUO010000015.1:19824-179596 GCF_042736975.1 Streptomyces sp. NPDC059989 | reverse complement strand
CCCTTCCACCGTTCCCTGGGGCTCCGCCCCAGACCCCGCGCCTCAAACGCCGGCGGGGCTGGATTCGGCTGATGCCGCCGGGCATCTTCAGCCTCGCCGGCGTTTGAGGCGCGGGTCCGGGCAGAGCTCGGGAGCCCCGCGCAGCGGCCGCCCTCCGCATCCCGAACATGCCTGAGCGGCGCCGCCCCCTTCGGGGAGACGCCGCTCAGGTTTGGCTGCGGGCCGCGCTAGGGCTAGGCCTTGGCCTCGGCCAGGAGCTTCTGGACGCGGGACACGCCCTCCACCAGGTCCTCGTCGCCCAGGGCGTACGAGAGGCGGAGGTAGCCCGGGGTGCCGAAGGCCTCGCCCGGGACGACCGCGACCTCGACCTCGTCGAGGATCAGGGCCGCGAGCTCGACGGAGGTCTGCGGGCGCTTGCCGCGGATCTCCTTGCCGAGGAGGGCCTTGACCGACGGGTACACGTAGAACGCGCCCTCGGGGGTCGGGCAGACGACGCCGTCGATCTCGTTCAGCATCCGCACGATCGTCTGGCGGCGGCGGTCGAAGGCGGTGCGCATCTCGTGGACGGCGTCCAGGTTGCCGGAGACGGCGGCGAGCGCCGCGACCTGGGCCACGTTGGAGACGTTGGAGGTGGCGTGCGACTGCAGGTTCGTCGCGGCCTTGACCACGTCCTTGGGGCCGATGATCCAGCCCACCCGCCAGCCGGTCATCGCGTACGTCTTGGCGACTCCGTTGACGACGATGCACTTGTCGGCCAGCTCGGGGACGATCGCGGGGAGCGAGACGAACTTCGCGTCGCCGTAGACGAGGTGCTCGTAGATCTCGTCCGTGAGGACCCACAGGCCCTTCTCGGCGGCCCAGCGGCCGATCGCCTCGGCGTCGGCCTCGGTGTAGACGGCGCCCGTCGGGTTGGACGGGGAGACGAAGAGGACGACCTTCGTGCGCTCGGTGCGGGCCGCTTCCAGCTGCTCCACGGAGACGCGGTAGCCGGTGGTCTCGTCGGCGACGACCTCGACCGGGACACCGCCGGCGAGGCGGATCGACTCGGGGTAGGTGGTCCAGTACGGAGCCGGGACGATGACCTCGTCGCCCGGGTCCAGGATGGCGGCGAAGGCCTCGTAGATCGCCTGCTTGCCGCCGTTGGTGACCAGGACCTGCGACGCGTCGACCTCGTAGCCGGAGTCGCGCAGCGTCTTCGCGGCGATCGCGGCCTTGAGCTCGGGCAGGCCGCCGGCCGGCGTGTAGCGGTGGTACTTCGGGTTGCGGCAGGCCTCGACCGCGGCCTCGACGATGTAGTCCGGGGTCGGGAAGTCGGGCTCGCCCGCGCCGAAGCCGATCACCGGGCGCCCGGCGGCCTTGAGGGCCTTGGCCTTGGCGTCGACGGCGAGGGTGGCGGACTCGGAAATGGCGCCGATACGGGCGGACACCCGGCGCTCGGAGGAAGGCGTTGCAGAGGTCATGCGAGCAATCGTCCCAGACGGCCCAGAAGCGCCGCACACCGTTTCAGTTACCGGACCGGCGGATACCGGGTCGGGTTCTGTTCGACGTCAGGGCCCGGTTCACGTACACTCACCTGTCGTTGGACCTCGCCAGCCGCTCCAGAGCGTGAGCACTCCGTGCACTCGCCCGGATGCGGTAGGTTGGGGGACGCAAAGGGTCGTAGCTCAATTGGTAGAGCACTGGTCTCCAAAACCAGCGGTTGGGGGTTCGAGTCCCTCCGGCCCTGCTCCACACTCCTTCTCGGATGTGTGTGCGCAGGTACGTACTTCGATGCAACGCCGTGCGGCGCAACCGGGCGCGGTACGGCCACGACCCGGATTCAGGTGAGAGACGTGACGGACGCCCTGGGCTCCATCGACATGCCTGACGCCGAGGACGAGACTCGCGAGAAGAAGGCCCGCAAGGGCGGCAAGCGCGGCAAGAAGGGTCCTCTGGGCCGGCTCGCGCTGTTCTACCGCCAGATCGTCGCGGAACTCCGCAAGGTTGTATGGCCCACTCGCAACCAGCTCACGACGTACACCACCGTGGTGATTGTCTTCGTGGTCATCATGATCGGTCTGGTGACCGTGATTGACTATGGGTTCCAGGAAGCCATCAAGTTCGTCTTCGGCTGATCCCCGCGGAGGGCGGCGCCTTGATGGGTGCCGCCCGTTTTCGCATGTTCCACCACCTTTTGTATTCCAGGAAGAAGCAGCCACCGTGTCTGACCCGAACCTGAACGTGAGCCACGACTCCGTCGAGTCCGTCGAGGACGAGCTCGACATCGTCGAGGCGGCAGACGCTGTGGAGCCCGATGAGGCCGAGCTCGCCGACGCCGAGGCGGGGGTCGCCGCCGAAGAGGCTGCGCTGCACGTCGAGGACGAGACCGAGGCTGACGCCGAGATCGAGGACGACGCCGAGGTCGAGGCGGCTGCCGACGACGCCGACGAAGCCGAGGAAGAGGGCGACGTCGAGGCCGCGGCCGACGAGGAGGCCGCCGAGGTCGAGCCCGCCGAGCCCGTCGACCCCATCCAGGCCCTGCGCGACGAACTGCGCCTCCTGCCCGGCGAGTGGTACGTGATCCACACCTACGCCGGCTACGAGAAGCGCGTGAAGGCGAACCTCGAACAGCGTGCCGTCTCGCTGAACGTCGAGGAGTTCATCTACCAGGCCGAGGTGCCCGAGGAAGAGATCGTCCAGATCAAGAACGGCGAGCGCAAGAACGTCCGGCAGAACAAGCTGCCCGGTTACGTTCTCGTCCGCATGGATCTGACGAACGAGTCCTGGGGCGTCGTCCGCAACACGCCTGGCGTCACCGGCTTCGTGGGCAACGCGTACGACCCGTACCCGCTGACCCTGGACGAGATCGTCAAGATGCTCGCGCCGGAGGCCAAGGAGAAGGCCGAGAAGGCCGCCGCCGAGGCTGCCGGTCTGCCGGCTCCCGCCGTCAAGCGCACCATCGAGGTCCTGGACTTCGAGGTCGGCGACTCGGTCACCGTCACCGACGGCCCGTTCGCGACGCTGCAGGCCACGATCAACGAGATCAACCCGGACTCGAAGAAGGTCAAGGGTCTCGTCGAGATCTTCGGCCGCGAGACCCCGGTCGAGCTCAGCTTCGACCAGATCCAGAAGAACTGATCCACCGCTTCTGAGACACAGCTTCCGGACAGGTCAGATCGCCCCTCGAAGGGCGGTCTGACCTGCTCGGTTTTTAGCCCCGCACCGATACCCGTTATCGTGGTGCGGTATGCCTCCATCCGGATGACCGGTTGGCGGCGAAAAACTCTCACTAGGACCCGGAGAGAGCAATGCCTCCCAAGAAGAAGAAGATCACGGGGCTCATCAAGCTCCAGATCAAGGCCGGTGCGGCCAACCCGGCTCCGCCGGTCGGCCCCGCGCTCGGTCAGCACGGCGTCAACATCATGGAGTTCTGCAAGGCCTACAACGCCGCGACCGAGTCGCAGCGTGGCATGGTCGTGCCGGTGGAGATCACGGTCTACGACGACCGTTCCTTCACCTTCATCACCAAGACTCCGCCGGCCGCGCGCCTCATCCTGAAGGCCGCGGGCATCGAGAAGGGCTCCGGCGAGCCGCACAAGACCAAGGTCGCCAAGCTTTCCGGCGCCCAGGTCCGCGAGATCGCCGAGCTGAAGATGCCCGACCTGAACGCCAACGACGTCGATGCCGCGATGAAGATCATCGCCGGCACCGCGCGCTCGATGGGCGTCACGGTCGAAGGCTGATCCAGCCACCCTCCAGCACCACCAGTGGTAGGACCAAGCGCTGGTCCGCACCACGACTCCATGCCTGAAGCCACAACACAGGAGCAGAAGTGAAGCGCAGCAAGACTCTCCGCGCTGCGGACGCCAAGATCGACCGGGAGAAGCAGTACGCCCCGCTCGAGGCCGTCCGTCTCGCCAAGGAGACCTCCGCGACCAAGTTCGACAGCACCGTCGAGGTCGCCTTCCGCCTGGGTGTCGACCCGCGCAAGGCCGACCAGATGGTGCGTGGCACCGTGAACCTCCCGCACGGCACCGGCAAGACCGCCCGGGTCCTGGTCTTCGCGACCGGTGACCGTGCTGCGGCCGCGGAAGCCGCCGGCGCCGACATTGTCGGCGACGACGAGCTGATCAACGAGATCGCCAAGGGCAACCGCCTGAACGAGTTCGACGCCGTTGTGGCCACCCCGGACCTCATGGGCAAGGTCGGCCGCCTCGGCCGCGTGCTCGGTCCCCGTGGCCTCATGCCGAACCCGAAGACCGGCACCGTCACGATGGACGTCGCGAAGGCTGTCACCGAGATCAAGGGTGGCAAGATCGAGTTCCGCGTCGACAAGCACTCGAACCTGCACTTCATCATCGGCAAGGTCTCCTTCTCCGATGAGCAGCTGGTCGAGAACTACGGCGCGGCCCTGGACGAGATCCTTCGTCTGAAGCCGTCCGCCGCGAAGGGCCGCTACATCAAGAAGGCCGCCCTGAGCACCACGATGGGTCCCGGCATCCAGCTGGACTCGAACCGCACCCGGAACCTCCTCGTCGAGGAAGACCCGGCCGCGGTCTGAGCCCTCTGACGGCTTCCCGGCCGTCCAGGCTCACCGAGTGGCTGAACGGGCCCCTCGCCCCCCTCACGGGGTGGCGGGGGGCCCGTTTCCGTGTTTAGGGCCACATGTCCCTCGATCGGGGCTTAAAACCCGCGCATGTGGATGATCGGTGAACGTATGGTCGACTCACGTAGTCGATCAATCAAGGGGTGGGGACCTCCGTGTCTGTGTACCGGAAGAAGACCGTCGGCGCCGCGCTGGCCGCCGTACTGCTCGTGGGCGGGGCCACGGCGTGTGAGAACGGCAAGAAGGAAGACTCGGGCAAGGCGGCGGGGGCCGGGGCCGGTGCAACCGCTTCGCCGTCCGCGCCGGCTGCCAAGGGCGCCGCCGAGGCGAGCCCGGTCGCCCTCCTGGAGGGCACCAAGAAGAAGTCGGAGGAGATCACCTCCCTCCGCTACGCCATGGTCGGCGAAGCCGCGGGACAGAAGGTCACCGGCGAGGTCTCCATGCGGCTCAAGCCGTCCGTGGCCATGGCGATGACGATGGACTCGCCCGAGAAGCCGGGCGAGAAGGTCGGCATCCGCCTGATCGACGGTGCCATGTACCTGGGCTCCGACGGCAAGTGGCTGAAGTTCGACCTCAAGACCCTGGCCCCCGAGCAGGCCAAGGAGCTGGACGCGCTCGGCTCGGCCCAGCAGGGCCAGAACCCGGGCGACGCGGCCGCGGGCCTGAGCACCGCCAAGGACCTCAAGACGGTCGGCGAGGAGACCGTCGACGGCCAGAAGACGACGCACCTCGCAGGCACCGTCACGATCGACGAGCTGCGGGCCGCCAGCGCCGCCTCCACCCCCGAGGCCAAGGAGCGCCGGGAGAAGAGCGTCAAGTCGCTGGAGGACGAGGGCATCAAGTCCCTGACCATGGACATCTGGATCGACGAGGTCGGCCAGGCCAAGCAGGTCCGCACCCGGGCCGCGGGCAGCTCCGGCCCGATGGACATGACCATCAAGTTCCTGGACATCAACAAGCCGGTCGAGATCACCGCGCCGCCGGCCGAGCAGGTCATCGACCTGGCCGAGATGGTGAAGGACTCGGGCGAGGGCGCCGCCTGATCGGCGCAGCACCACCGCAGTACGGAGATCGGCACATGGGGGAGAACGAATGAACAAGGCTGTCCTGACCCGGGCCGGCGTCGCCGCGGCGGGGGCCGCACTGCTCGTGGGCGGCCTCACGGCCTGCGGGGGCGACAAGGCCGGCGGGGACGCCAAGGGCGGCGCGGACGGGGCCAAGGCCGCGGAGGCCAAGACCCCGACGCCCGCGGACGCGGTGAAGGCGTCGTACCTGAAGACGGTGCCCGCCAGGGTCGCTGCGATGGACATGACCATCACCGGCAGCGACGGCAAGCCGGACCACATCACCGGGACGAAGGGCTGGTACCCGTCCACCACCGGCATCGACGGCAAGGGCTCGGAGTCCGGGAACCAGCTCATGATCGGCGACAGCATCTACACCCACACGGACAAGCCGGTACAGGGCAAGTCCTGGATGAAGATGAACCTGAACAAGGACGGCAAGCCCCGGTACCAGCTCAACGACGACCCGGCCGAGTACCTCGCGCTGCTGCTGGGCCAGGAGAAGCTCACGCTCGTCGGCGCGGAGCAGATCGACGGCGCCGAGGCCCAGCACTTCAAGGGCACCTTCACCCATGCGGACCTGCTCAAGGCGGACGAGTCCACCAAGGTGATGGAGGAGGCGAACCGCCAGTACCTCCGCGAGGCGGTGAAGGACGTCGCCGGCCTGGAAGTGGACCTGTGGATCGGCAAGGCCGGCTACCCCGTCCGCGTCGACGCGGTGCGGACGATCGCCAAGGTCACGGGCGCGACGAAGATCTCGGCCAAGTTCTCCGACTACGGCACGGCCCTGCCGGTCGTGGCGCCGCCCGCGGACCAGGTGGCCGACTTCGACGAGGTCATGAAGGGCATCGACGAGAGCCTCAAGGAGACCGACCGGAAGCTGGACGAGGCCGATCAGACGCTCAAGGACGCCGGACTGGGCGGTCTGAAGCGGTCCTGAGGGGGTCCCGAGAGGGACGATTTGCCTTGGCTCGACCGCTTCACGTATGCTTCCCCGGAAGCCAAAGACCGCTGGTCGTTGCCGTGCCCGCAAGGGAGCGGTGGCCGAAGGATCCGCTGAGTGCGGACGTCCTGCGCAGGTGACTGTGGAAAGTTCCCGGGATTCGTTCCGGTTGAGCTACGCCCTGGCGCCTGCGCCGGGGCGTTTCGTATTTCAGCCCCTTCTGAGCGGTCCTCATCACCCGGAAGGAGGCTGACGCACTATGCCGACGCCCAACAAGGCTGCCGCGGTAGCCGAGCTCAAGGACGCGTTCCAGAGCTCGAACGCCGCCGTGCTGACCGAGTACCGGGGTCTCACCGTGGCGCAGCTCAAGACGCTGCGTCGTTCGCTCGGTGAGAACGCCCAGTACGCCGTGGTGAAGAACACGCTGACCAAGATTGCGGCCAACCAGGCCGGGATCACCGCGCTGGACGAGCACTTCGCTGGTCCGACCGCGGTCGCCTTCATCACCGGTGACCCGGTGGAGTCGGCGAAGAGCCTGCGTGACTTCGCCAAGGACAACCCCAACCTGATCATCAAGGCGGGTGTCCTTGATGGTAAGGCGCTCTCCGCCGATGACATCAAGAAGCTTGCGGACCTCGAGTCCCGCGAGGTTCTGCTCAGCAAGCTGGCCGGCGCGTTCAAGGGCAAGCAGTCTCAGGCTGCCTCGCTCTTCCAGGCGCTGCCGTCGAAGTTCGTCCGCACTGCGGAAGCGCTTCGCGTCAAGCTCGCCGAGCAGGGCGGTGCCGAGTAATTCGGCTCGCGCACTGATCCACGCCGCCTAGTGCGTGGGTCGTAGCGGGCCGTTACGCCCGCCTCTCTATACATCCGGCACCTGCCGAATTAGTGGAAGGATCGCCCATCATGGCGAAGCTCTCTCAGGACGACCTCCTCGCCCAGTTCGAGGAGATGACCCTCATCGAGCTCTCCGAGTTCGTGAAGGCCTTCGAGGAGAAGTTCGACGTCACCGCCGCCGCGGCCGTCGCCGTTGCCGGCCCGGCCGGCCCGGCCGTCACCGAGGCTGCTGAGGAGCAGGACGAGTTCGACGTCATCCTCACCGGCGCCGGCGACAAGAAGATCCAGGTCATCAAGGTCGTGCGTGAGCTGACCTCCCTGGGCCTCAAGGAGGCCAAGGACCTCGTGGACGGCGCCCCGAAGCCCGTTCTCGAGAAGGTCACCAAGGAGGCCGCCGAGAAGGCTGCCGAGTCCCTCAAGGGCGCCGGTGCGGCCGTCGAGGTCAAGTAACACCTCTGGGGCCTCTCTGAGGCCCCAACCAGGGGCGATCACCCGTAAGGGTGGTCGCCCTTTGGCGTACCCGCAGTGCCTGACTTGCCCTGCTCTCGTTGGGGAGTAGGGTGATCTTCGTTGCCTCGAAGCAGGGTCCGCAGATGATCCGCTCGGAGCAGGGGGCCTTGACGAACGGGACCGGGCGCGCAATTCTCAGACCCGTCGCAAGCTCGACCACCTCGATCCGAGATCCGAGGCATGGATCGACTACGAAGAGGGCAGTACTGATACGCGCTCTGTGTACGAGGGCCGCACGTGTTGGACTACAAGGGGAAGGCCTGTTGCCGGTTTCCGGAAACCTGGTCTGGACATCAGTGAGCCAAGTGGCTACACTGACCCTTTGCGCTGCCTGTTAGCTGACCCCTGCCCGTCGCCAGGGTCATGCCCACGCTCGAGCACACCTGATTGATCCGCCCTGACCTGGTCTTTCGGCCAGAACGGGAGCGTCTGTCTTCTGTGTCGGCTGGGACCGGTACGCGCGTAGTGAGTCCGAGCCCTCGGAAGGACCCCCTCTTGGCCGCCTCGCGCAACGCCTCGACCAATACGAACACCGGTGCCAGCACCGCCCCGCTGCGCATCTCCTTTGCAAAGATCAAGGAGCCCCTCGAGGTTCCGAACCTCCTGGCGCTGCAGACCGAGAGCTTTGACTGGCTGCTCGGCAATGCAGCCTGGAAGTCTCGCGTCGAGTCGGCGCTTGAGAGTGGACAGGACGTCCCCACCAAGTCCGGTCTGGAAGAGATCTTCGAGGAGATCTCGCCGATCGAGGACTTCTCCGGGTCGATGTCGCTGACCTTCCGCGACCACCGTTTCGAGCCGGCGAAGAACTCTGTCGACGAGTGCAAGGAGCGCGACTTCACGTACGCGGCTCCGCTGTTCGTCACGGCCGAGTTCACGAACAACGAGACCGGAGAGATCAAGTCTCAGACGGTCTTCATGGGCGACTTCCCGCTCATGACCAACAAGGGCACCTTCGTCATCAACGGCACCGAGCGTGTCGTCGTGTCGCAGCTTGTCCGCTCCCCCGGTGTCTACTTCGACTCCTCCATCGACAAGACGTCCGACAAGGACATCTTCTCCGCCAAGATCATCCCGTCCCGGGGTGCCTGGCTGGAGATGGAGATCGACAAGCGCGACATGGTCGGTGTCCGCATCGACCGCAAGCGCAAGCAGTCCGTCACCGTCCTCCTGAAGGCTCTCGGCTGGACCACCGAGCAGATCCTCGAGGAGTTCGGCGAGTACGAGTCCATGCGCGCCACCCTGGAGAAGGACCACACCCAGGGTCAGGACGACGCGCTGCTCGACATCTACCGCAAGCTGCGTCCGGGCGAACCGCCGACCCGCGAGGCCGCTCAGACGCTGCTCGAGAACCTCTACTTCAACCCGAAGCGCTACGACCTCGCGAAGGTCGGCCGCTACAAGGTGAACAAGAAGCTCGGCGCCGACGAGCCGCTCGACGCCGGTGTGCTCACCACCGACGACGTCATCGCGACCATCAAGTACCTGGTCAAGCTGCACGCCGGTGAGACCGAGACGGTCGGCGAGTCGGGCCGGGAGATCGTCGTCGAGACCGACGACATCGACCACTTCGGCAACCGTCGTATCCGCAACGTCGGTGAGCTCATCCAGAACCAGGTCCGTACGGGTCTCGCCCGTATGGAGCGCGTCGTGCGCGAGCGCATGACGACCCAGGACGTCGAGGCGATCACGCCGCAGACCCTGATCAACATCCGGCCGGTCGTCGCCTCCATCAAGGAGTTCTTCGGCACCAGCCAGCTGTCGCAGTTCATGGACCAGAACAACCCGCTGTCGGGGCTGACGCACAAGCGTCGTCTGAACGCCCTCGGCCCGGGTGGTCTGTCCCGTGAGCGGGCCGGCTTCGAGGTCCGTGACGTTCACCCGTCGCACTACGGCCGCATGTGCCCGATCGAGACCCCTGAAGGCCCGAACATCGGTCTGATCGGCTCGCTGGCCTCCTACGGCCGGATCAACCCGTTCGGCTTCATCGAGACCCCGTACCGCAAGGTCATCGACGGTGTCGTCACGGACGAGGTCGACTACCTCACGGCCGACGAGGAAGACCGCTTCGTCATCGCCCAGGCCAACGCCGGCCTGTCCGACGACATGCGCTTCACCGAGAACCGCGTTCTGGTTCGCCGTCGTGGTGGCGAGATCGACTACATCGCCGGCGACGACGTCGACTACATGGACGTCTCCCCGCGCCAGATGGTGTCCGTCGCGACCGCGATGATCCCCTTCCTGGAGCACGACGACGCCAACCGTGCCCTCATGGGCGCGAACATGATGCGCCAGGCCGTTCCGCTGATCAAGGCGGAGGCCCCGCTCGTCGGCACCGGCATGGAGTACCGCTGTGCGGTCGACGCCGGTGACTCGATCAAGGCGGAGAAGGACGGTGTCGTCCAGGAGGTCTCGGCCGACTACATCACCGTCGCCAACGACGACGGCACGTACACCACGTACCGCGTGTCGAAGTTCTCCCGCTCGAACCAGGGCACCTCGGTCAACCAGAAGGTCATCGTCAACGAGGGTGACCGGATCATCGAGGCCCAGGTCCTCGCCGACGGTCCGGCGACCGAAGAGGGCGAAATGGCCCTCGGCAAGAACCTGCTCGTCGCGTTCATGCCGTGGGAAGGTCACAACTACGAGGACGCGATCATCCTGTCGCAGCGCCTCGTGCAGGACGACGTCCTCTCCTCGATCCACATCGAGGAGCACGAGGTCGACGCCCGTGACACCAAGCTGGGCCCCGAGGAGATCACCCGGGACATCCCGAACGTCTCCGAGGAGGTCCTCGCGGACCTCGACGAGCGCGGCATCATCCGCATCGGTGCGGACGTCGTCGCCGGCGACATCCTGGTCGGCAAGGTCACGCCCAAGGGTGAGACCGAGCTGACCCCGGAGGAGCGCCTGCTCCGCGCGATCTTCGGTGAGAAGGCCCGCGAGGTGCGTGACACCTCGCTCAAGGTTCCTCACGGTGAGATCGGCAAGGTCATCGGTGTCCGCGTCTTCGACCGCGAGGAGGGCGACGAGCTTCCTCCGGGCGTGAACCAGCTGGTCCGCGTCTACGTCGCCCAGAAGCGCAAGATCACCGATGGTGACAAGCTCGCCGGCCGTCACGGCAACAAGGGTGTTATTTCGAAGATCCTTCCGATCGAGGACATGCCGTTCCTCGAGGACGGAACTCCGGTCGACATCATCCTGAACCCGCTGGGTGTCCCGTCCCGAATGAACCCGGGACAGGTCCTGGAGATCCACCTCGGCTGGCTCGCCAGCCGCGGCTGGGACGTCTCCGGTCTGGCGGACGAGTGGGCGCAGCGCCTCCAGGTGATCGGCGCCGACAAGGTCGAGCCCGGTACCAACGTCGCCACCCCGGTGTTCGACGGCGCCCGCGAGGACGAGCTGGCCGGCCTGCTGCAGCACACCATCCCGAACCGCGACGGCGAGCGCATGGTGCTCCCGACCGGTAAGGCGCGCCTGTTCGACGGCCGCTCCGGCGAGCCGTTCCCGGAGCCGATCTCGGTCGGCTACATGTACATCCTCAAGCTGCACCACCTGGTCGACGACAAGCTCCACGCCCGTTCGACCGGTCCGTACTCGATGATCACTCAGCAGCCGCTGGGTGGTAAGGCGCAGTTCGGTGGTCAGCGATTCGGCGAGATGGAGGTGTGGGCGCTCGAGGCTTATGGCGCCGCGTACGCCCTCCAGGAACTGCTGACGATCAAGTCCGACGACGTGACCGGCCGCGTGAAGGTCTACGAGGCCATCGTCAAGGGCGAGAACATCCCCGAGCCGGGCATTCCCGAGTCCTTCAAGGTGCTCATCAAGGAAATGCAGTCGCTCTGCCTCAACGTGGAGGTGCTGTCCTCGGACGGCATGTCCATCGAGATGCGCGACACCGACGAGGACGTCTTCCGCGCGGCGGAGGAGCTCGGTATCGACCTGTCCCGGCGCGAGCCGAGCAGCGTCGAAGAGGTCTGACGGGCCTGACGGGGGGCTCCTGAGAGAGCCCCCCGTCATCCCCGGGACCGTTCAGACCATGATTGAGACTCGACCCCGAAAGAGGGATTGACGCACAGTGCTCGACGTCAACTTCTTCGACGAGCTGCGGATCGGCCTTGCCACCGCGGACGACATCCGAACCTGGTCGCACGGCGAGGTCAAGAAGCCGGAGACCATCAACTACCGCACCCTCAAGCCCGAGAAGGACGGACTCTTCTGCGAGAAGATCTTCGGTCCTACCCGGGACTGGGAGTGCTACTGCGGCAAGTACAAGCGTGTCCGCTTCAAGGGCATCATCTGTGAGCGCTGTGGCGTCGAAGTCACGCGCGCCAAGGTGCGCCGTGAGCGGATGGGCCACATCGAGCTTGCCGCTCCCGTCACCCACATCTGGTACTTCAAGGGCGTCCCGTCGCGCCTTGGCTACCTGCTGGACCTCGCGCCGAAGGACCTCGAGAAGGTCATCTACTTCGCCGCGTACATGATCACGTTCGTGGACGACGAGCGCCGCACCCGCGACCTCCCGTCGCTGGAGGCGCACGTCTCCGTCGAGCGCCAGCAGATCGAGAACCGCCGTGACGCGGACCTCGAAGGCCGTGCCAAGAAGCTCGAGACCGACCTGGCCGAGCTCGAGGCCGAGGGCGCCAAGGCCGACGTGCGCCGCAAGGTGCGCGAAGGCGCCGAGCGCGAGATGAAGCAGCTCCGTGACCGCGCCCAGCGCGAGATCGACCGCCTCGACGAGGTGTGGAACCGCTTCAAGAACCTCAAGGTCCAGGACCTCGAGGGCGACGAGCTGCTCTACCGCGAGCTGCGTGACCGCTTCGGTACGTACTTCGACGGTTCGATGGGTGCCGCGGCGCTGCAGAAGCGCCTGGAGTCCTTCGACCTCGAGGAGGAGGCCGAGCGCCTCCGCGAGATCATCCGTACCGGCAAGGGCCAGAAGAAGACCCGTGCGCTCAAGCGCCTCAAGGTCGTCTCCGCGTTCCTGCAGACCAGCAACAGCCCCAAGGGCATGGTTCTGGACTGCGTGCCGGTGATCCCGCCGGACCTGCGTCCGATGGTGCAGCTGGACGGTGGCCGCTTCGCGACCTCCGACCTGAACGACCTGTACCGCCGCGTGATCAACCGCAACAACCGTCTGAAGCGTCTCCTCGACCTCGGTGCCCCCGAGATCATCGTGAACAACGAGAAGCGCATGCTTCAGGAGGCCGTGGACGCCCTCTTCGACAACGGTCGTCGTGGTCGTCCGGTGACCGGTCCCGGCAACCGTCCGCTGAAGTCCCTGAGCGACATGCTCAAGGGCAAGCAGGGTCGATTCCGTCAGAACCTCCTCGGCAAGCGCGTGGACTACTCCGCGCGTTCCGTGATCGTCGTCGGTCCCCAGCTGAAGCTGCACCAGTGTGGTCTGCCCAAGGCCATGGCGCTGGAGCTCTTCAAGCCGTTCGTGATGAAGCGCCTGGTCGACCTGAACCACGCGCAGAACATCAAGTCGGCGAAGCGCATGGTCGAGCGCGGCCGCACGGTCGTGTACGACGTGCTCGAAGAGGTCATCGCCGAGCACCCGGTTCTGCTGAACCGTGCGCCCACGCTGCACCGCCTCGGCATCCAGGCCTTCGAGCCCCAGCTGGTCGAAGGCAAGGCCATCCAGATCCACCCGCTCGTCTGCACCGCGTTCAACGCGGACTTCGACGGTGACCAGATGGCCGTGCACCTGCCGCTCTCCGCGGAGGCGCAGGCCGAGGCCCGCATCCTGATGCTGTCCTCGAACAACATCCTCAAGCCGGCCGACGGCCGTCCGGTCACGATGCCGACCCAGGACATGGTCCTCGGTCTGTTCTTCCTGACCACCGACGGTGAGCTCCGTGACGTCAAGGGCGAGGGCCGCGCGTTCGGCTCCACGGCCGAGGCGACCATGGCGTTCGACAACGGCGAGCTCGCGCTCCAGTCGTCCGTCGACATCCGCTTCCCGGTGGGCACCATCCCGCCGCGTGGCTGGGTGCCGCCGGTCGCCGAGGAAGGCGAGCAGGAGTTCCAGCCGGGCGACAGCTTCCGTCTGCGCACCACCCTGGGCCGCGCGCTCTTCAACGAGCTGCTGCCCGAGGACTACCCGTTCGTCGACTACTCGGTGGGCAAGAAGCAGCTCTCCGAGATCGTCAACGACCTGGCGGAGCGCTACCCCAAGGTCATCGTGGCGGCGACGCTCGACAACCTGAAGGCGGCCGGCTTCCACTGGGCGACCCGTTCGGGCGTCACCGTGGCCATCTCCGACGTCGTCGTGCCCGAGGCCAAGAAGGCCATCGTCAAGGGCTACGAGGAGCTGGACGAGAAGGTCCAGAAGCAGTACGAGCGCGGTCTGATCACCAAGGACGAGCGCACGCAGGAGCTCATCGCGATCTGGACCAAGGCGACCAACGAGGTTGCCGAGGCGATGAACGCGAACTTCCCCAAGACGAACCCCATCTTCATGATGGTTGACTCGGGTGCCCGAGGAAACATGATGCAGATGCGACAGATCGCCGGTATGCGTGGTCTGGTGTCGAACGCGAAGAACGAGACCATCCCGCGTCCGATCAAGGCGTCCTTCCGTGAGGGCCTCACCGTTCTGGAGTACTTCATCTCCACGCACGGTGCCCGTAAGGGTCTGGCGGACACCGCCCTGCGTACCGCC
Organism: Streptomyces sp. NPDC059989; assembly: GCF_042736975.1. Taxonomy (NCBI): domain Bacteria; kingdom Bacillati; phylum Actinomycetota; class Actinomycetes; order Kitasatosporales; family Streptomycetaceae; genus Streptomyces; species Streptomyces sp. NPDC059989. Next base: position 164,999 of record NZ_JBHWUO010000015.1, on the reverse strand, counting down.
GACTCGGGTTACCTGACCCGTCGTCTGGTGGACGTCTCGCAGGACGTGATCATCCGCGAGGAGGACTGCGGCACCGAGCGCGGTCTGAAGCTGAAGATCGCCGTTCGCGGCGAGGACGGCGTGCTGCGCAAGGCCGAGGACGTCGAGACCTCGATCTACGCCCGCATGCTCGCCGAGGACGTCGTCATCGACGGCAAGGTCATCGCGCCGGCCAACGTCGACCTCGGTGACGTGCTCATCGACGCCCTGGTCGCCAACGGCGTCGAGGAGGTCAAGACCCGCTCGGTCCTGACCTGTGAGTCCGCGGTCGGCACCTGTGCCTTCTGCTACGGACGCTCGCTCGCCACCGGCAAGCTGGTCGACATCGGTGAGGCGGTCGGCATCATCGCCGCCCAGTCCATCGGTGAGCCCGGTACCCAGCTGACGATGCGTACCTTCCACACCGGTGGTGTGGCCGGTGACGACATCACGCAGGGTCTGCCGCGTGTCGTCGAGCTCTTCGAGGCCCGTACCCCGAAGGGTGTCGCCCCGATCTCCGAGGCCGCCGGCCGCGTGCGGATCGAGGAGACCGAGAAGACGAAGAAGATCGTCATCACGCCCGACGACGGCAGCGACGAGACGGCGTTCCCGATCTCGAAGCGCGCCAAGGTCATCGTGCACGAGGGCGACCACGTCGAGGTGGGCCAGAAGCTCACCATGGGTGCCACCAACCCGCACGACGTGCTGCGCATCCTCGGCCAGCGTGCCGTCCAGGTCCACCTGGTCGGCGAAGTCCAGAAGGTCTACAACTCGCAGGGCGTGTCGATCCACGACAAGCACATCGAGATCATCATCCGGCAGATGCTGCGCCGCGTGACGATCATCGAGTCCGGCGACGCGGAGCTCCTGCCGGGCGAGCTGGTCGAGCGGTCGAAGTTCGAGACCGAGAACCGTCGTGTGGTCACCGAGGGCGGTCACCCCGCCTCCGGCCGTCCGCAGCTGATGGGTATCACCAAGGCCTCGCTGGCGACGGAATCCTGGCTGTCGGCCGCCTCCTTCCAGGAGACGACCCGAGTCCTGACGGATGCGGCGATCAACGCCAAGTCCGACAGCCTCATCGGCCTCAAGGAGAACGTCATCATCGGTAAGCTCATCCCGGCCGGTACGGGCCTCGCCCGCTACCGCAACATCCGGGTCGAGCCCACCGAGGAAGCGAAGGCCGCGATGTACTCGGCCGTCGGCTACGACGACATCGACTACTCGCCCTTCGGCACCGGCTCCGGCCAGGCCGTCCCGCTGGAGGACTACGACTACGGCCCGTACAACGGCTGAGGTCGCAGAAGGCAGTAAGTGAGAAGCCCCCCGCCACTCCGAGAGGAGCGGCGGGGGGCTTCTTCGTTCCCGCGGGGGTTGTGGGGGCCTGCCCCGGCCAATGAAGTTGCCTTAACCCATGAGCCGCTGAGCCGCAGGAACTACGCCGTCTTGTCCTGGGCTGACTCTCGGTGCCAGTGGAGTTCCGTCACCGCCTCCGAGGCCTCCCGGCGGACCTCGGAGTGGGGGTGGTGGAGGAACCGCTCGACGATCGGCAGCGCTGCCTGGTCGTGAGTGCAGCCGAGGACGGCCAGGACGTAGGCGAGGAGCAAGGGTTCGAAGCCGTCTGCCCCGGCTGCGAGCGGCTCCACCACTCGGTAGGGAAGTTCGTAGTGCGTGGAGGCCGTGCAGACTGCGTGCAGCGCGGACTCCCGCACTTCGTAGCTCTCGCCGGAGAGCGCGACGGTGGCGAGACGCTCGACGGCCCGCTCGACGTCGTTCTGCGCCAGACGGCCTGTCTCCAGGACGTCGCTGACGACATCGAGGCACAGGTCCCGGCGGCCCGCATCGGAGCTGTTCAGCTCCTCCCAGGCCGATTCGATCAATGCAGTCAGGCCCTGATATCCATCCACGGCCAGAGCATAGGAGACGGTCGCTGCCCGGTCTCAGGGATAAAAGAAGAGGTCAGGATGTTGCCTGGGCTTGCGTTCCCTTCAACGCCGGCCGACCGGCCCTGCGACTGCTCTTCGCCTTCGAGCTTGGGTTGTGGGCCCAACGGCCGGGCTGGACCGTGTTCCGTCTGGCACGGGTTCTCAGGAGGAAGCCGCGGTCGGGGTCAGGCGGGGCGGCGGCGTACCGCGGCCACCGCGCCGGCGATGAGGAGCATCAGGCCGAGTGCGGCGGCCGACAGGCCGGCGGTGAAGCCCTTGGGGGTGAAGGTGCAGGAGACCTTGGTGGTGCCCGGCTCCAGGGGGAGCGAGACCAGGCCGTGGAAGTCCTTGATCGGGGACGAGCACTGCCAGCCCGGGATGTTCGTCATGGCGAAGACGGCCGTGCCCGTGGTGGCTTCGGGGAGGGTGGCCTCGATGGTGTGGCCGCCCGCTGTGACCTTGGTGGCGCCGGTGGTGGTCAGGTGGGTCACCGTGCGGTCCAGGGCCGCGCGGTCGAGGCAGCCGAGGGGGTGGTCGCCGGCCGTGGCGCTCTGGGTGCGGGTGTTGACGGTGACGTCGACCTGGCCCGATGCGGGGACCTTGCCGAGGGGGGTGACCCCCGTCATCAGGTCCTCCAGGGGCTTTGCGGTGCCGCCGGAGGCGAGGGTGCCGTAGAGGGCCGGGGAGTACCAGTAGGCCTCGGAGCCGGGGGTGCAGCGGGCCGTGTAGGTCTGGTCGGTGGCGCTGCCGCCGCGGGTGACCTGCGGGACCTGGTAGACGGTGGCGCCCAGGACGTTCTCCTGGCGGGCGTAGATGCTGTCCGCCGGGTTGGGCGAGGTGTAGGGGGCCGAGCGGACCGTGACCAGCGGGGGAGCCGGGAACTTCGAGGCCGTCCAGGTGTTCGGGGCGGTTCCGGGGCGGACTCGGGCGCCGATCGAGAAGATCGCGTCGAGGACCGGGTTGTCGGCGCCGAAGAAGGTGCGGCCGTCGTTCTTGAAGCCGAAGCCGAGGGGTTCCAGGGCCTGGTAGGTGGCCTCCGGGAGGTAGCTGCTGTAGTACTGCGGGCCCTCCGCCTGCAGGGCGAGGGCGTCGTTGTACGAGGTCTGCGGCGCGCCCGAGTCGGTCCGGTACGCGGGCCAGCCGGACACCTCGCGGACCGCGGCGAAGTGGTCGGTGATCGACCGGTTCGAGGTGGCGGTCGGCTTCGCCCAGCGCTCGCGGGCCCGGCGGGCGTCCGCGCCGGCCGCGGCGACCGTGGACTCGGCGAAGACGACGCCGACCATGAGGACGGCCGCGACGGGGATCAGGTAGCGGCGCTTCTCCCCGAGGGAGAGGAGGAGCAGCGCGAGCAGGGAGACGGCGCCGCCGCCCAGCACGGCGGGCCAGGTCCAGCCGCCGAAGTCGTCGGTGTGGCGCAGTACGAAGGTGGCCGCGACCAGCAGGGCGGCGGCCAGGGCCAGGTGGAGCGGGCGCGGGCGGTTGGCGAGGGCCAGCCAGGCGACGATCACCACCATGCCGCTGAAGACGAAGGCCTCGCGGTACGGGTTGCCGTTCGGCACCGCCAGCCCGTGCCACACGTACTGCGTGGGCGGGAACTGGAAGGAGGCGGCGACGAGGAGGATCGCGGCCGCCCACACCAGGCGGGTCCGCTTCGCGATCCGGGTGTTGAGGAGGAAGCTGCCGGCCAGGATCAGGCCCAGCGAGGCCACGTAGAGGCGCGGGCGGCCGCCCCACAGGTGGGTGGCCGGGAGCATGCCGGCCAGGAAGACCTCGATGCGGACCGGATCGAAGGCGGCGGCCTTGGTGGGCTGAGCGGCGCCGCTCGACAGGAAGGACGGGAGGAGGAGGGGGAGGGTCAGCAGGATCCCGGTCCCGGCCGCCGTCGCCGCCCGCCACAGGGCACGCAGCCGGTCGCGGGCCGTCATCTCGCGGGTGGCCAGGCGGATCGCCAGCAGGATGCAGGCGGCCATCGTGGCCATCATCGCGGTGTAGAAGTTCCCGAACCAGGCGAGCGCGACCAGCAGGGCCACGCCCGGCCAGCGGCGCCCCTCCAGGCACCACTCGACGGCGATGCCGAGGAGGGGGAGGGCGACCAGGCCCCACAGCCACATCGGGATGTACGAGGCGTCGCTGAGCGCCCAGCCGCACAGGCCGTACGTGGCTCCGAGGACCCCGCGCTGCCACCACGGGCCGGGGTGGAGCTTGCCGAGGTACACCGTCATCAGGGCGGCGGCGGTGCCCATGGTGAGGGGGGTCAGCGCGAAGACGGCCAGGTCCACGTGGGCGCGGGGGACCAGGACGGTCAGCCAGGAGAAGGGGTTGCCGAGGTACGTGTAGTAGTCGGACAGGAACTGCTGGCCGAAGCCGCCGCGCCAGCTGAAGAGCACGTCGCCGGCCGCCTGCCCGTGGACCAGGTCCCAGAGCGCGCGGTGGAAGGGCACGTACTGGTTGGCCTGGTCGTTGATGGCCCGGCCGGTGTTGCCGAAGGGGAAGGTGCCGCGGGCCACCCAGGCCGCGCAGAAGGCGGCCGAGGTGATCAGGAAGGCCAGCAGGGGTCCGTACAGCCGGGCGGCGCGGCGGGGGACCGGCGGCCGGTCCCGATCGGGGGGAGGAGCTTCGACTGTGGTCTGCTCCGGTGCCACGGTCCCCAATGTCCTGCTCCCTGCTGATCGACGTCTCGCCCCCGCGCCGGGGCAAGCGGCCAGTTTAGGTCGCCCGGGCCGGGCGGCCCGCGGGGGCGGGCCGCCCGGGAACCCCGGGCTTACGTGCTACTGGCCGCTGATCTGCCAAGCGGTGACGGCGACCGCGGAGACGGCCGCCAGCGCGGTCACGCTCGCGAGTGGCCAGCGGGAGCGCTCCAGGGCGTCGAGCCGGGACTCGTGGTCGGCGAGCTGGCGGTCGGTCTGGTCACTGCGCTGCACCAGCAGCGCGAGCGAGCCGTCGACCCGGGCGAAGCCGGCTTCCATGGTGCCGCGGAGCCGTTCCAGTTCCACGGCGACGGACAGCGGGTCGGGCTGGGCGGGCTCGATCATGCACGGTCCTCCTCGTCCCGCGGGTCGCGGGCGAGCAGGACGCGCAGCTCGCGATCGGCGTCGTGGGGCTGCTCGGTTCGGAGCCAGCCGGGCAGCAGGGCCTGTACGCCCGGCACGGCCATCACCCGGGTGAGGGCGCCGGCGGCGGCCAGTGCGGCGGCCGCCCAGGGGAGGGTCGCGGGGATGCCGGAGGCGTCCACGGCGGCGGGCAGCAGGACGGCTATCGCCAGGGCGGTCTGGAGGACGGTGCGCAGGGTGCGCTTGCCGGCTTCGGACATGGGGGCCTTCTTTCGTGCGTTCTTGCGTTCTTGCGTTCGTGTGGTGCCGCGGGGCCGGTCAGCCGGAGTACGGGACCTTGAGGGCGTCCCAGGAGGTACGGCCGGGCCAGCCGTCGGCGTCGGCGCCGCGGAAGCCGAGCTTCTGCTGCCAGCGGGCGTACGAGCGGCGGTCGGCCTCCGACCACTGGGGGCCGGGGCCGACGGAGTACGCGGAGCAGCCCTCGGCGACCAGGCGGCGGCCCATGGCGGTCACGATCGGGGAGTTCGGGGCCGCGGTGAAGAAGCCGGCGCCCGGGAAGGGCTGGTGGCGGGGTGCGTCCGGGGCGGGCGGCGGGGTGGAGCCGCCGCCTTGGCCCGGGGCGCCGGAGAGGCGGGCCGCGACGCGGGAGCGCATCGACTCCATGGTGAAACCGCGCGGGTCGACCTTGGTGTTGGTCCACTCCTTGTGGCCGATGACGGAGGCGGCCTGCCATCCGTGGGCGCGGCACAGGGCTGCGGAGGCGCGCTCGATGGCGTCGAGCTGGGCGTCGGGCCAGGGGTCGCTGCCGTTGCCGAGGTTGACGCACTCGAAGCCGTAGAAGTGGGCGTTGCCGTCGGTGTCGTTGCGGCGGGGGGCGGGCAGCGAGGTCTCGGCGGCGACGGCGTCCAGGACGTCGCCGTCGCCGAGGCCGGCGTGGTTGGTGCGGCCGTGGCCGATCAGGTGGACGGTGCCGGCCTTGTCGATGACGCCGTGGCAGAGGGGGCCGGGGAGCTCGTCGTAGCCGTCGCGGCAGAGGGCGACGCTGCCGGTCGTGCCGGTGCTGACGGTGTGGTGGACGACTATGCCGTTGACCGGGCCCCAGGCGCCCTTGTGGTTGCGGTTGTGGGTGCGCCAGCCGGGGTGTTCTTGGACGGTTACCCCTTCTGCGCGGAGCGCGGCGAGGAGGGTGTCGGCGGTGAGTGGGGTGGCCATCTGGGTCTCCTTCGGGCATGCGAAAGCCCCGGCCGGGGGCTCGGCTCGGGGCTCGGTGTGGATGGGGCGGGCGGGTGCGGCGCCGTTGCTGGGGCTCCGCCCCAGACCCCGCGCCTCAAACGCCGGCGGGGCTGGAGGCTCGCCTCAAACGCCGGCGGGGCTGAAAGATCGCCTCAAACGCCGGCGGGGCTGGAATTCGGGGCCGTGGCGGTGAAGGTCGCGCAGAGGGTGGCGTAAGCCGTTACGCGGGCTTTGAAGTCCGCCAGGGCGGCCGAGATCGCCGTGGAGACGGCGGTCTGGTCGGGGAGGACCGGGCCCGTGGGCGGGGGGTTGAGGATCACCTGGCCGGAGCCGCGGAGTTGGGCGCCGAGGTCGCCGTTCTCGGTGAACTGGGCGGTGACGTAGACCGCCGGGTAGCCGCTGACCGGGTCCGGTTCGAGGGTGCCGCCGAGGCCGGCGTCGTACACGCGGACCTGGATGGTGTGGCCGTCCTCGGTGACGGTGGCGCGGCCCGCGTAGTCGATGGCGATGCCCCAGGGCTGGGTCGGGTCGATGTTCATGGGTTTCGTCTCGATTCGGGTTAGCTCTGGGTGCCGTAGAGCATCATCGGCTGGACGTATACGAGGCCGGTGCCGGCCGTGACCATCGCCTGGATCTCGATCTTGACCACGCTGCCGAAGCGGGCGTTGACGTCCGCGACCACCTTGCCGGTGTTGTCGAAGACGCTGGGCGTGGTGACCTCGGGGCCCCACACCTCGCCGTCGACGAGGACCCGGATCCTGCCGGTGACCCCGGCGGCCGCCGCGGTGGTGCAGTAGAGCCGCATCTTGGGCTGCCAGAGCGGGTTGAACGAGCGGGCGACGGTGGTCCAGGCGGTCGCGTTGGTCTGCGGCCATCGGGTGGTGCTGGTGTCCTGCGGCGGCAGCATGGACAGCCACGGCCGGGCGAGGCCGCCGGTGACCACGTCGTCGGCGACGATCTCGTTGTTGAACGAGTCGAACACCCGGAAGGCCTGGTCGTAGTCGCCGGTGACGACGTTGCGCACGCTCAGCACGGTCTTGCCGCTCTTGCGCTTGATCTCCAGGCCGTACTCCGTCGGGGACCAGGCCCCGACACCGAGGATCTTGGTGCCGTTCACCGGCTCCACCACGGACAGCGAGCCGCCGTCGCTGATCTTGACCTCGCCGCCCGAGACGGTGTTGAGCGCGGGACGGTTGTTGACGGCCGTGGACAGCTGCTGGATCCGGCGTTCCATGGCGGTCAGCCGGTCGATGATGTCCTCGGGCAGCTGGGGCATCAGACCTCCTCAAGGTAGAGCTCGGCGGTGTCCGGGCGGCCCCGCTCCGGCGGGGTGACCTTGACGCCGACGATCCGGTAGCGGGCGTCGAGGCCCTCGGGGAACCACTCGTCGGTGATCCGGAGGCGGGTGGTCCGGCCGAGCAGGGTCGGGGGGACCACCCCGCCCAGGCGGATGGTGATCGCGGGGATGACGACGGCTCCGCGCGCCCGGGCCAGTTCGGCCTTGGCGAGGGAGGTCAGCACGCTCTTGCCGGCGACCTCGTTGTGGTCCGAGGACAGGTCGATCCGCGGCCAGCCGCCGGTGATCAGGTCCTGGGCGACCTGCTCGGGGGAGTACACCGGCCGCGACTCCTCGGCCTGGTTGGTGTTGGCCGAGGCGCCCCGGGCCCGGGCAGTGGTGCCGCCGCGGGTGGCGTCGCGCGGGAAGGAGTACGAGAGGATCGCGCCGGGCCGGTCCAGTACGAGATCGGTGACGCCCGTGTGGATGCGCGGGCTGCCGAGCCGCAGCAGGCGGGTCCGGGCCCCGCTGACCGGGTCGCGGAAGACGGAGATGTAGTACTCGAAGCCGTGCTCCCCGGAGGCCAGGAACTCGATCGCCTCGGAGTACAGGGTCTCGTCGCCGTCCCGCCAGGACGCCGTGCGGTACCGGTCGGTCATCACCGGCGGCCCGAACGTGACGCCGATGTCACCGCCCTCCGAGGCCTGCATCCGGCGCCACAGCTCCTCGGCGGCCTGCACCTGCTCCATATAGGGAGGGATGGTGATGTCCTCGCGGATCCGGCGCCGGCCCGCGTAAGAGTCGAAGGTCGCGGCCTGGATCGAGAGGGAGACCACGCCCCGCTCGCTGCTCTGCAGGGTGCTGGTCCAGATGATCCCGCCCCACCACAGGTCGCCGCCGCGCTCCAGGTAGACGGAGGTGCGGCCTTCCTCGATCCGGGCGACCCGGGCGGCGATGGCGGAGTCCGGGATCGGGATGGTGCCGGACAGGGCGCCCGGCTTGCCGATGTAGTCGTCGATGGAGACGTCCCGCAGGGGCAGGATGTCGATGGTCCGGTCGGTGCGCAGATCGCAGAAGATCGCGCGGTACGGGGTGTCCGTGCTCACTGGGTGGCCGCCTCGTAGGTGGCGCTGCCGTGGATGGTGTGGCCCGCGGCCCAGGTCCACGGGGTGACGCCGTCCGCGATGCCGGAGACCGTGACGGGATCGCCGGACGGCATGCCGGAGGCGATCTCCAGTTCGAAGAAGGTGGTCGAGGTGCAGCGGATCCGGGCGACGGAGCGCTCCCGCGTGCCCATCGTCAGGTCGGCGAAGCCGATGCACTTGATCGCGGAGGCGGCCTTGACCGGCAGGGTGAACCGCCAGTTGTCGGCGGAGGTGGCGCCGGCGCCGAAGTTGGTGGTGGTGCCGAAGGTGAGGGCGAAGTTCATGTGCACGGTCGGGCCCTGCTGGATCCAGCGGGCGGTGATCTCGGCGTTGCCGAAGGAGGGCGTGGCGGTGCCGGTGAAGGTGGTCCACACCGGCGTCCAGTTCTGCCAGCCGGGCTTCGGCGGGTACGGCTGCCAGGCGGCGCCGTCCCAGCGCTGGAGGCTGCCGTCGATGTCGCGGTACTGGCCCGGGTAGGCGCCGATGGAGACGTCGGTGGTCACCGGCAGGATGCCGCCGACGGCGACCGTGGCCGTCCGCAGGCCGACGAGTGCGGTGGCCCAGGCGATGCCGCCGTTGCCCGCGCTGGTGCCGGCCGGGACGGCGACCGTGTAGAGCGGGAGGGAGAGCCCGGGGGCCGCGGGGGCGACCGGTGTCGGGGTCGGGGTGCCCTTGACGATCTCGACGACGGCCTCGGTGCGGCCGGAGGCGTCGTGCTCGTCGTCGTAGACCCGTATGACGACCAGGTCGATGCGGCCGTACTGGGCGTGCCCGTCGGCGAAGGTCAGGGACTGGGTCTGGGTGAGCGCGACCGGGTAGGCGCCCTGGGCGTCGGTGCCCTGGAGGACGGCGCGGCCCGGGTAGACGGTCGCGCCCATCGCGGTGGTGCCGGTGACGGTGAATCCGGTGATCCGCCACTTGCCGTCGGCGGAGCCGGGCAGGATCCCGGACCGGGTGGCCACCGGGGAGGTGGGGGTGAGGGCGCCGAGGGAGGCGACGCGGGTGTCGGAGCGGGTCTGGCCGGTGACCGGGAGCCAGGCGGATCGGATGTTCACGGAGTACTCCTGGGGTTCTCGGGGTTTTCGGGGTGGAACGGGGAAGGGCAGGGACGGGGAGGGGCGGGCCTGCGGAGCGGCGGGCTGCCAGGGCGGCTGGGGCCGCCGGGCCTCAGAGCAGCGGCTCGACGCGCAGGAAGAGGTTGTCGAACCAGGTCTTGACGCCCGGGATGCTGACGCGGTGCATCAGGGTGACCGAGTACGGGAGGTCGGCGGTCAGGTTCGCGAGGCGTGTGGTGGTCGACGCCGAGGTGCCGGGGTCGCCGGCGGCGATGACGGCGCGCTCGTCGTCCGGTGCCCAGATCTCGGTGCCCCCCTGGGTCACCCGTACGGTCGTGAACGCCGCGGCCCCGGCGTTGCCGACCGGCGCCATGCGGGCCCCGTAGGTGAGCAGTACGGCACCCGAGACAGGCGCCGTGAAGGTGACCTGCACCTGCGGGACGGCGGTCTCCTCCAGGGTGCGGGTGTAGGTGACGGAGGTCGTGGAGCCGGAGTCGAGGTTCTCGGCGAAGAGCGGGCCGGGGACGGCCGGCAGCCAGGCGGTGCCGTTCCAGCGCTGGAGGACCCGCTGCGGGGTGTCCCGGTACTGGCCCACGTAACTGGCCGTCGTCAGCGTGCCCTTGGGGGCGATGCCGCCCAGCGCGGCCGGGTACGGGACCCACGCGGAGCCGTCCCAGCGCTGGAGGGAGCCGTTGGAGTCCTGGTACTGGCCCGGGTAGGCGCCGGGCGCGATCTCGCCGAGGGTCGGCAGGATCCCGCCGACGGCCACGGTGGGGACGCGCAGGTCGGTCATGGCCGTCGCCCAGTTGATGCCGCCCTTGCCGGCGCTGGTGCCGGCCGGGACGGCGACCTTGTAGAGGGGGAGGGAGAGCGGGGGAGCCGCCGGGGCGACCGGGGTGGCGGCCGGGGTGCCGCGGACGATCTCGACGGCGGCCTCGTACTTGCCGGAGGTGTCGTAGGAGCCGTCGTAGATGCGCAGGACCACCAGGTCGATGCGGTTCGACAGGGCGTCGCCGTCGGCGAAGGTGAGCACCACGGTCGCGTCCAGGGTCACCGGGTACACGCCCTGGTTGCTCAGCCCCTGGATGACGGCGCGGCCCTCGTGGAGGGTGGCGGCCATGGCGGAGGTGCCCTCCAGCCAGAAGCCGGAGACCCGGTACTGGCCGTCGTACGAGCCGGGCAGGATGCCGGAGCGGGCCTGGAGCGGATTGGCGGGGGTGGTCGCGCCGATCTGGGTGAGCCGGGTGTTCTCGCGGGTCTGGCCGGTCAGGGCCACCCAGCTGGAGTGCAGGGTCATGGGGTAACTCCGTTCATCGGGGGGTGGATCGGGCGGGCGGGGCGGTGCCGGCTACCACTCCGCGCTGCGCCAGCGCACGGACATCAGGGCGCCCGGCGCGGCGCTGTCCGGGCGGAAGGACAGCTCCGAGCTGCCCGGCTCGAAGGCGAACAGCTCCTCGGGGCTGCTGTCCGCGGTGGCCGTGTGGCGGCGGGACGCGGTGCCGTTGAGGGTGACCGTGCCGGCCGCGGTGTCGACGACCAGCTCGTCGCCGGCGGTGAGGTCGATGGCGTACCGAAGGCGGCGGCGGGTGGTCCGCTCGGTCACCGACGGGGTGCCGCAGGGGCCGCGGAAGGTGATCACCGGGTGGGTGGGCGCGGAACCGGTGTTCTCGGCCGCCGCGTCGCCGGTCTTGGCCGCCTGGCCCCAGGTGAGGGGCCAGACCAGCGGCCAGGTCAGGCCGCTCTCCGGCTCCGGGGCCGGGACGATCGCGGACTGTTCGCCGATCAGGTAGCGGCGCGGGTCGGTGGCCGTCCACTGGACGGAGGCCTTGGCCGCGCCCTGGGTCGCGTACACCCGGTCGGCGGGCAGCACGCGCTGGCTGATCCGGGCCCGTACGGCGAGCACCTCGCCGTGCAGCCGGACGGCCAGCCAGCGCTCCTCGTCGCCCAGGGCCATCGCCTGGCGCAGCAGGCGGACCGTGGCCAGCGAGGCGCCCCGCTCCGGCAGCATCCACACCGTGCCGCCGACCTTGCGGGGCTTGGCGTAGCGGGCGCCGGGCCAGGAGCCGTGGCTGGTGGGGCGTTCGGCGTCGGAGCTGTCGAACTCCGGCAGGTCCTCCCAGCCGGTCAGTCCCGCCTTGTCGACGGTGAAGGGGGTACCGGGTCCGAGAAGCAGTCCGGCCCACTGCATCTGCCCGTCCTGGGTGATGAGTGAGCCGGGTGCGTGGTCGGCGGTGTATGCGGTTGTGGTGTTGTCGGCCATGGCGGGCCGTCACCTCGCTCTCGGGGATGGGGCGTGGTTCACGCGTGGGCGGCGGCGAGGAAGAGCAGGTCCTCGGCGGTGGATCGGGGGCCCGCGCCGGCCGCCTCCCGGTACTCCCGTACGCGGTGGGGGTCCTGGCCCGGGGAGTGCGGAGCGGCGGGTACGACGCGGCGGTGGTCGAGGTCGGAGACGGGGTTGATCCGGGGGGCCGAGCCCATGGACATCGGCCAGACGACGCCGCCTTCGGCGAGCATCGGGATCTTGTCGAGGTCGACGCCGAACTTCTTGCCGAGGATCTCGAAGCTGAGGTCCTCCAGGCCGTCGATGATCCAGTTGGCGAAGGCGATCATGCCGTTGAACGGGCCGGTGACCGCGGCGAGTACGGCTTGCAGGCCGGTGGTGACGAAGCGGCCGATACCGCTGAGGGAACCGGACAGCGACGAGCTCACCCGGGAGAAGGCCCCGGGCAGGGTGCCGGTCAGGAAGGTGATCACCGGGCGGATCGGGGCCATGATCGCGTTGAAGGCGCCGGAGGCGATGCCGCGCAGCGCGCTGCTCGCCGAGCGGGCGGAACTTCCGGTCTGGGAGAAGCCGTTGACGGCTCCGCGCAGACCGCCCACCACCGCCGAGACGACCTCGAAGTACGTCTTGAAGTACGTGGTCACGATCGTGCCGACGGTCGCGAGCAGCGGGGTGAGGAACTTCAGGGACTCCTCGAACACCTTGAGCACCACGGTGAACGTCTGCTCGATCAGGCGCTGCCCGGTCTCGGAGTTCATGGCGAGCTCGATGAGCCAGGCGCCGAGCGGGATCAGGATGCCGAGCACGAAGCCGAGCGGGTTGGCCCGCATGGCCACGTTGACCGCGGTCATCACGACGGAGCCCACGGTCATGGCGATGCCGAAGGTGCTCATCAGGTTGCCGACGATGCCGGTGACGCCGACGAGGCCGCCCATGATCGCGAGGACGCCGCCGGTCTTCCCGCCCAGTTTCCGCATTGAGGCCACGACCCCGCGGGCCCCGGACTCCACCCGCCTGGTGCCGGTGGACGCGCGGGTCGCGGACTGGCCGAGCCTGGCCGCGGACTGCGCGGCCGTGCCGGCCTGGGTCCTGAGCCCGGCCAGCACCTTGCCGGTCTGTCGGGCCTCGGAGGACAGCCGGGTCGCCCCGGTCGCGGCCTTGCGGATCGAGGCGGCCTGCCGTTCCACGGCACGGGCCGCCTGGGCGGCCTGGGTGCGCAGGCCGCCCAGGGCCGGCTGCCACCCGGCGAAGTAGTTGGCGGGGAGGGCCGTACTCATCCGCGCGCCTTCGCCAGGTACATCAGCGCGTCGGCGGTGCGCTGCGGGTCGGTGTTCTGGGCGGCGTAGTAGTGCTCGATGTGCAGGGCGGAGCCGTCACCGGAGCCCGGGGCGGCGGAGGTCATCCGGGCGCGGGCGGCCGTACGGGCGAGCAGGCGGTCGAGCTTGGACAGCGGCAGCACGGCTTCGGCCTCGCCCGCCTCGGCGAGGATCGCCGGGACACCGCCGCTGCGCGGCATGACCACACCGCCGGTGGCGAGCATGGGGATGGTGGGCAGGCTGACGCCGAAGCTCTTGCCGCCGACGAAGGGCACCCAGCCGGGGACGCTGACGCGGATCCGGTTGATCCGGCCGATCATGGAGTTGATCAGGCCGATGACGGAGTTGATGGGGGACTTGACCGCGCCGACGATGGCGCCGAACGCGCCCGCGGCGATGCCCCTGAGCCCGTTCCAGGCGCTGGACATCCGGTCCTTGACGGCGTTGAAGGCGCTCGGGACGGCCGACTTGATCCAGTTGACCACCGGCATGATGACGGCCTTGATGCCGTTCCACACGCTGCTGATGACCGAGCGGACGGCGTTCATGACGGTGGTGATGACCGACTTGATGCCGTTGAAGGCGGACTTCACGGCGTTGCCGATGGCCGAAACGATCGGCATGACGGCGCTCTTGACGCTGTTCCACACCGACTTGATCAGGTTTCCGGCGCCGCGGATGATCGGGCCGATGACCTTGATGACCGTGGAGATCACGGTCCGGATGGCGTTGAACGCGGTCCGGATCACGGTCTGCATGACCTTCGAGCGGCTCGCCATTTCGACGATCTTCTCGATGAGCGGCATGAACAGTTCGAGCAGGCGGGCGAGGAAGTTGCCCTTCATGGACTTGTTGAGCTTGTCCTGGCCCGAAGCGGCGCGGTCGGCGCCGGTCTTGAACCTGCCCAGCTGGGTGCCGGCGCGCTGACCGGTCTGGCCGGCCTTGGACATCGCCCGCTCGGCCTGGTCGGCGGCGGTCTTGAGGTTCTTGAGCTGGCTGGTGGAGCCCTGGGCGGCTCCCTTGATCGTGTTGATGTTGCGGCCGGCCGTGGTGGCCCGCTGGCCGAGGCCGGCGGCCGCGCGGTCGGCGGTGCTCGATGCGGATCGGAACTGCTGGAGCGATCCGGATGCGGTCTTCAGGGAACGTACGAGGGACATGCCCGTCCACCTCTATTGCTGGCTGATGATGTCGTCCGGGGACGCGGGCTCAGGAAAGGGCGGCGGTGAGCAGGGCGACGCGCCGTTCCAGGAGCTGGACCTGGCTCGACGTGCCCTGGAGCGCCGGTGAGGATTCCATGTGGCGGACCTGCTGGCGGGAGACGTTCGAACGGGTGGTGAGCGCTCCGACCTTGCGCTCGAGGGCCTGAATCCGGATGTTGGAGTTCCGGATCTTGTCGAAGGCCTTGATGATCATCTTCTGGTGGCTCAGCGCCTCTTCCTTGCGCTTGGCGATCTCCTCCTGGGAGACCTTCCACATGACTCCGAACCGGTTCCGCTCCCAGCCCTTCGTGTTGAACCAGCGTTCGATCGCGGGGTCGATGTTGATGAAGGGCATCACCTCGAACTTGAGGATGGTCAAGGCGAAGGCGGCGCCGATGACCTCCTCCTTGTGCTTCTCCCACCAGCTGCTCTCGGGAGGGTTGTCCTTCACCCACTTCTGGGTGGCCACCGTCTCCGCATCGGAGCTGAAAACGGTGGCTTCCAGCTGGGACCGCTTCACCAGGTTGGCCTCGGCGCTGCTGTCGAGCTTGCCGTTGACCAGCTCGCGCAGCCCGTTGATCTCCTCTTGCAGTTCTGCAGGCGTTTTGTCGGTCATCTGCCCTCCTAGGCGGAGTGGGGTGTCGTTCGGCGACTGAGTGCCGAAAAGCCCCCGCCGGATGGAACGCGGCAGGGGCTCGGTCGTGCGAAGGGCAGGGGCGGGCGCTACCGCCGGGTGCGTCCGGACTCGGAGAGGGCGTCGTTCCAGCCGGCCGTGTAGGCGCGGGTCTCGCGGCTGGTGATCTCGGCGTACAGGGAGCCGAGCAGAGCCCTCTTGTCGAGGGGGGCGGGTCCGTCCAAGAGCTGGCTGAGGCGGTCGTGAAGCGTGATCTGCGGTGATCCCTCGGCCTGCTGGGTCATGGACGCCTGCCTTCCAGTTGCTTGCCCTTGCTGCGTGGTGGCGCCGCGGATCGGGAGCGGGGGCACCGGTTGTCGAATGTGTGTGCGAACAGAGTTTGGAACATTCGTTCGACGTTTGTCGAGCCGGAAAGTCCCCTCGGCGCGTCCCGGGGTCCGGTGGGTGGTCCGCTGCTTGGGACGCACAGTTTCGGAACAGGGAGTTTCCGGACGACCGGGTACGCTGGATCACTGTTCCCCGCCCAGGAACGCGCGTGTCACGCGGGGCGCGAGGGGATCCTGGGGGCGGGAAGGCAGTGCTGACGCATGGACAGGGAAGCGGGCGCCAGAGGGCGTAACCATGCCATCGACTGGCTTGAAATGGCCCCTGACCTGCCCCATTTGTTCGCCCGGCTGTCGGAACTGGTTCACGCGGCGGGCTACGCGCCCGAGGACCTCGTCCTGATACCCCGGGCCGAGATGGACCGCCGCGAGACGGCCGCCTTCACCGCCGGATGGGCCGAGGCGATGTCCGAGGAACTGCCGCGGATCCGCCGCGAGTACGAGAAGCGGGTCGCCGAGGCGTACGCCGCGGGTGGCGGACGCGGAGGCGGTACGGCCGCCGCCCGGCGCACCCCCGGCGAAGGCCATGGAGCCACCGTGATCCGCCTGCCGTTCGCCACGCTGCTCGAACCGTCGCCCCTCGTGGTGGAGACCGAGGAAAGGATGCGCCGAGCCCAGGAGATCCTGGACCGGCGGTCCGACACCGGCGCCGGCACCGACAGCGACCACGCGCAGACCGCGGACGCCGAGGCCGACGCGGACCCGGAGGCCGGGCAGCCGCGCCCGCACGACGAGGCCGGGCACGACGGGACCGGACCGGATGCGCCCGGTTCGGACGGGGCCGAGCGGCCGCAGGGCACCGAGCCATCCGGGGAACCCGTCCCGCCGGGCCGTGCGACCACCGCTCCCGTCCCCCGCGCGCCCGCGGACGCGCGCGAGAAGCGCACGCCCCCGGTCGGCCGGAAGGTCGTACGGCGCAACGGGCGGCCCATCGTGCCGCCGCTGGACTCCGTACCCGTACAGCCCCGCACGCACGGCGCCCCCGCCGACCCCCCGGCGGACGGGCCGGGGGCGGCGGGTGAGCCGGGCAAGCGGAGCCTGGCCGCCAGGGCGCGTGCCCTGGCGGAGGGAATGGAGTCCCAGGGCGGCGCCACCGGCCGGCCCGAGGCTCCGGACCGCGGCCGCTGATCGCAGCCGCTGACTGCCGGCCGGGACGCCCCGTCAGCCGAAGAAGCGGACCAGCGTCTCCGGGGACACCGCCTCGGCGCGGGCCGGCTCGGAGCCCGAGTCGGGGCCCGACTCCGGGTCCGCGCTGCCGTGCGGCCTGCCGTCCGGCCTCGGCACCGGCTGCGGCGCCTCCGGCGGATCGTCGTCCTCCGCGGTGTTGACGCAGGCGAACATCCAGTTGGCGGCCGCCAGATGGTCCACGGTCGCCGCCAGCAGGTGGTCGGTCACCGACCAGTCGGCGGCCTCACCGAACAGCTCCCGGTTGACGGAGCTGTCCCGCGGCAGGTGCTTGAGCAGGACCTGCAGGCGCCGCGAGGAGAGCTCCCCGCGGTGCCAGTCCAGCAGGTCCTTGCCGTAGTAGCGGAGCAGGTCCGCTTCGAGGGCCTCGGCGTGTTCGTCGACGAACTCGACGAGGCTCAGCCTTCCCCCAGGCCGAGCCCGGTCTCCTTGCCGTAGGCCTCCAGGAGCGCCGCGATGTCCTGCATCGTGATGTCGTGCTCTTCGAAGCGGGCGAACTGCTGCTCACCCAGGAGGAGCCGCAGCAGACCGTCCACGTCGTTGTCGTCGAGCTTGCGCAGGCCCTTGGCGGTGGCGCGGGAGAGTTCGGTGGGGAGCGTGTACGTCTCGCCGTCCAGCTCGAAGGACCAGGCGCGCCCGAGGGCCTCCTGGCGCTGGGCGCGAGCCGCGTTGACGTCGAAGCCTGCCATGGTGATGGGTTCTCCTCTGGATGAAGGTGAAGCGGAAGAGGGGGTGGGGGCGGGCCGGCCCGGAGGCCGCCCCGCCCCCGTCAGGGGCCGGATCAGCCGGCGGCGTACGCGCCGTCCTTCATGACGAAGCTCGCCAGCGGCTTGTCGTCGCCCGCGGCCAGCGCGGTGAAGGTGACACCGAGCGTGGAGGCCGCCTTGCGGGCCAGCTTGATGTCGTCGGAGGCGGTGACCTGGCCGCGCGGGATGTAGAAGCGGTAGGTCACGACCGAGCCGTCACTGGCCTTGGTGTCGGTGAACTCCAGGCCGAGGGCGCGGGCGTCCGACTTCGGCGAGTCCGCGATGTCGTAGCGGTAGATGCCGTTGGACGGGGTGGCCTCGTCGGCCACCGCGCCGCCGCCCATGAAGAACGGCAGCGTCAGCTCGTTGAACTGGAGCAGCGAGAACTTCAGGCTCAGGTCCCGGTCGGAGTACGTGAAGTGGACCGGGCTGACGGCCTGCCACGAGTCGACGGGCTCCAGCTTGTCCTTCTTGGAGAAGGTGACGCCGTCGGAGGTGGTGTAGCCGAGGTCCTTCCAGTTGGCGCCCCAGTCGGTGTCCGGCTTGCCGGTGAAGGCGGTCGGAAGGGCCGTACCGGCGGCGGCGACGAAGAGGCGACCGCTGCCGGCCACGCGGATCTCGGACGAGTTTCCTGCCATGGTGATGCTTCTCCTTATATAGGGGTCTGCCGTTCCGGACCGCGGAGGTGGCCGGGTCCGGGTACGGCAAAGGCCCCGCCGGACGGCAGGGCCTTGGTCTGTGGGTGCGTCAGAAGACGCTGAGGGACACCTTGATCACGCAGACGTAGCGGTTCGCGCCGCGGTACAGGTAGTCCGGCAGCCAGCGCGGCCCGTCCTGCTCCTCGACGTCGGTGAAGGTGTTGGAACCGATCGTCTTGCCGAGCGTGGCGAGCAGGGCCCGCCGCGCGGCGTTGGCCAGGGTGTGGGCGGCGGCCTTGGTCGGGCCGTACACCTCCAGCTCGATGAGCGGTTCGTCGACGTGCAGGTCGCCGGTCCAGGCGCCGCCGCGGCGGTTGACCAGGACGGCCCGCTGCGTGCCGTCGAACCCGGCGGGCGGGCCGACGGCGACGGCGGCCGAGGACAGGGCGGAATCGGCCTTGAGGACGTCGACGACCAGGGCCTCGACGTCGGGGAAGGCACTCGGGGGAGTGGTCACGACGGATCACCTCAGCTGGTGGGTGGCGGGGATGCCGGGCGGTGCCCGAAGGGGGACGGGGGACGGGCACCGCCCGGCGGGGGGAGCGGCCGGCCGGCGCCCGTCCTGCGGGCGCAGCTCTGCCGCTGCACCAACTGTGACACGTTGCGCGCGCGCACGCAACAAGTTCGTGTGGCCTCTTTGAGGAGGCGCCCCTGCGGGCGGCCGCCGGGCCCGTGGCACCCGGGCTCCGGGCCCCCGAGCCCCCGAGCCCCGAAACGCCGGATGCCCGGCCCTCCGTAAGAGGAGCCGGGCATCCGGGGTGTGCGGGGGAGGAAGTGGGGGCGGGGAGGCCGGTCAGGCGGCCGGGCCCCCGGACCGCGGGACCGGCGGACGGCGGCTGGCGGCGCGCTCGGCCGCGAACACGTCCTCCAGCCGGAACAGCTGGGCGCGGCCGGCCTTGGCCACCGCCGTCAGCCGGCCGAGCTGGACCCACTTGCGGATGGTGGCGGGGGCGACCCCGGCCTCCTGGGCGGCCACCGGGCCGGGAATGAGGGCGGGGAGCGGAGTGGTCACTGGTGCGGGCCTTCCATCGCGGAGTCGAGTTCGTCGGTACGGCAGCCCGCCTCGGCGGCCAGCGCGGCCCACTCGCCCTCGGGCCACAGGTGCCGGTAGGCGGGATCGTCGTGGCAGCCGCAGTCCTCGGCGGTGCAGCGGCAGGCCGGGTTCACGCACAGCACGGCCCGCCGGTCGGGGAAGGCGCGCAGCGACACCGAGTCGCACCACGGGCAGCGCCCGGAGACCCGCACCACCTGCTCGGTGTCGCCGAGCACGCGGGCGCAGCGGCGGGCCATCCGGCGCAGCTCGTCGCGCACGTGCCGCGCGAGCACCGGATGGGCCTCGATCCCGTCCAGCAGTCCGGCGAGCCGGCGCAGCCGCTCCGGGACCGGGGCGCGGCGGGGGCGGGGGATGCCGATCCGGGCGCACACCGCCTCCTCCAGCTCGACCACGCCGTCGGTGACGTCCCGGATGGTGTCGGAGACGTGCAGCCGGATCGGGGCAGCGCCGTGGCCGGGGGCGGTCAGGCCGTGCTCCTGCTGGAGGAGCAGGGCCTCGCGCCGCTCCACGCGGACGAGCTCGTCGTCGCGCGGGCCGCGCGGGGCGGGCACGTGCGCGGAGAAGGCCGCGGCGCGCCCGGGCGCCAGCTCTTCGCAGAGCTCGGGGAAGGTGCGGATCAGCGAGGCGATCCACAGCGCGGTGTCGCTGGTGGGGCGGTCAGGCACGGGAGCTCCCGGAGGGCGAGGTGTGGGCGGCGGGGCGGCCGTTGCGCCACAGCCGGCCGGCGCACACTCCGTCGAACCAGCTCTCGGCCGGAGCGACGGCTTGTTCGCACTGGCGCCGGACCGGGCAGACGGCGCAGGCGCGCAGGGCCGGCGCCGCGTCCTTGGCGCGGCGGGCGAAGACGACGCCGGGCGGGAGGTCGGCGCACGCGGCGGAGGCCTGCCAGGGCCAGGGGGCGGCGGTGGGCGCGGGGGCGGGCGGGGCTGGGGACAGGGCAAGGGGCATGGTGACTCCGCGGGGGTGGGACGGCCGTGGCTCACGGCCGTCCCACTGTGACACGTTGCGTGCGAGCGCGCAATCAAGAGGCCATTGCCTCCCCTTGACCTAAGTTGTGCTTTATTTATGGAGGTCGTAATTCCGTGCGCGCAAGCACGCTAAAGTGTGCTGTCATGGTGCGGATTGCGAACGGCGGACTGAGGAGCGGCACATGAGCACTCTCGAACTGGACGCGTTCGCGGCCTGGGTGGAAACCCTCATGCGGCAGCGCGGGTACGACATCGACAGCCCGCGAGGCGGCGGCAAGTCGAGGATCGCGGACGAGGCCGGGGTGCACCGCGCCGCCGTCACCCGGCTGCTCCAGCGCCAGAGCATGCCCGACCTGGAGACCATGCGCCGGATCGCCCCGCTGCTCGGCGTCTCCGTGCGCGACATGCTGATCCGCTCCGGCCGGGTCGCCCCCGAAGAGCTCCCGCTGGCCGCGCAGGACCTGCCGCCGGGCGGCCGTACGCCCACCATCGAGGACTTCGCCCGGTGGCTGGGTGTCCCCGAGGGGCGCCGCGAGGTCTTCGTCAAGGTCGTCAGCCAGTTCCTGGAGCCCGACGCGGCCCCGGGCGAGGTTCCCGCCGAGGCGCCGACCGCCGCGGAGCCGCGCCGCCGGGCGCAGGACTGACCGATCCGGCCTTCTCGCGGCCGGGCGGCACCGGCCTCGGTCGGGTACCACCACTTGCGCCCGGTG
Source organism: Streptomyces sp. NPDC059989 (assembly GCF_042736975.1). Classification (NCBI taxonomy): domain Bacteria; kingdom Bacillati; phylum Actinomycetota; class Actinomycetes; order Kitasatosporales; family Streptomycetaceae; genus Streptomyces; species Streptomyces sp. NPDC059989. The sequence goes on along the minus strand of NZ_JBHWUO010000015.1, from coordinate 144,126 downwards.
TGTTTTCGTGCTGGGCATTTGTTTTGACCTACCTCTGTGAGGTAGGTACGCTCTGACCTTGTGCCTGGGGTGTGCCTAGGCTCCCGTGCGTGTCCATCAACCGCATGTGAGCCGAGTCGGCCACCGCGATCCATGCGTTTCCGTGCTTGCGCGGAGGTCCGCCGGATCCGACACACCCGACCGCGTGGGTCGGCAAATGTTCCAGGTTAGCTTCACTACACGGCACACAGAAACCGGAGAAGTAGTGCCTACGATCCAGCAGCTGGTCCGTAAGGGCCGGCAGGACAAGGTCGAGAAGACAAAGACCCCCGCGCTTGAGGCTTCGCCCCAGCGTCGCGGCGTCTGCACGCGTGTGTTCACGACCACCCCGAAGAAGCCGAACTCGGCGCTGCGTAAGGTCGCGCGTGTGCGTCTGACCTCTGGCATCGAGGTCACCGCTTACATTCCGGGTGAGGGACACAACCTGCAGGAGCACTCGATCGTGCTCGTGCGTGGTGGCCGTGTGAAGGACCTGCCGGGTGTTCGTTACAAGATCATCCGCGGTGCGCTTGACACCCAGGCTGTCAAGAACCGCAAGCAGGCCCGCAGCCGCTACGGCGCCAAGAAGGAGAAGTAAGAATGCCTCGTAAGGGCCCCGCCCCGAAGCGCCCGGTCATCATCGACCCGGTCTACGCATCTCCTCTGGTGACCTCGCTCATCAACAAGATCCTCCTGAACGGCAAGCGCTCCACCGCCGAGCGCATCGTTTACGGCGCCATGGAAGGCCTCCGCGAGAAGACCGGCAACGACCCGGTCATCACGCTGAAGCGCGCGCTCGAGAACGTCAAGCCGTCCCTCGAGGTCAAGTCCCGCCGTGTCGGTGGCGCGACCTACCAGGTCCCCGTCGAGGTCAAGCCGGGTCGCCAGTCGACCCTGGCCCTCCGCTGGCTCGTGGGTTACTCCCGCGCCCGTCGTGAGAAGACCATGACCGAGCGCCTCATGAACGAGCTGCTCGACGCCTCCAACGGTCTTGGCGCTGCCGTCAAGAAGCGCGAGGACACGCACAAGATGGCCGAGTCCAACAAGGCCTTCGCGCACTACCGCTGGTAGTCCCAACCCACATCGAGACCGAGAGAAGACTGAGCCGATATGGCTACCACTTCGCTTGACCTGGCCAAGGTGCGCAACATCGGCATCATGGCCCACATCGACGCGGGCAAGACGACCACCACCGAGCGCATCCTGTTCTACACCGGTGTGTCTTACAAGATCGGTGAAGTCCACGACGGCGCTGCCACGATGGACTGGATGGAGCAGGAGCAGGAGCGCGGCATCACGATCACGTCCGCCGCGACGACCTGCCACTGGCCGCTCGAGGACGTCGACCACACCATCAACATCATCGACACCCCGGGTCACGTTGACTTCACGGTCGAGGTGGAGCGTTCGCTCCGCGTCCTCGACGGTGCCGTCACCGTGTTCGACGGTGTCGCCGGTGTGGAGCCGCAGTCCGAGACCGTTTGGCGTCAGGCGGACCGCTACGGCGTGCCGCGCATCTGCTTCGTCAACAAGCTCGACCGTACGGGTGCCGAGTTCCACCGCTGCGTCGACATGATCAAGGACCGCCTCGGTGCGGTTCCGATCGTCATGCAGCTCCCCATCGGTGCCGAGATGGACTTCCAGGGCGTTGTCGACCTGGTCACCATGAAGGCGTTCGTCTGGTCCGCCGAGGCGACCAAGGGCGAGATGTACGACATCGTCGACATCCCGGCCACGCACACCGAGGCTGCTGAAGAGTGGCGCGGCAAGCTGGTCGAGACCGTCGCCGAGAACGACGACGAGATCATGGAGCTCTTCCTGAACGGCGACGAGCCGTCCGTGGAGCAGCTGCACGCCGCCGTCCGTCGCATCATCCTCGGCTCCGGCAAGGGCAAGGGCGAGCCCACGATCACCGCGGTGTTCTGTGGCACGGCGTTCAAGAACAAGGGCGTTCAGCCCCTGCTCGACGCCGTCGTCCGCTACCTGCCGTCGCCGCTGGACATCGAGGCCATCGAGGGCCACGACGTCCGCGACGCCGAGGTCGTCGTGAAGCGCAAGCCGTCCGACGAGGAGCCCCTCGCCGCGCTCGCGTTCAAGATCATGAGCGACCCGCACCTCGGCAAGCTCACCTTCGTCCGGGTTTACTCGGGCCGCCTGGAGGCCGGCACTGCGGTGCTGAACTCCGTCAAGGGCAAGAAGGAGCGCATCGGCAAGATCTACCGCATGCACGCCAACAAGCGTGAAGAGATCGCCGCGGTGGGCGCCGGTGACATCGTCGCCGTCATGGGCCTGAAGCAGACCACCACCGGTGAGACGCTGTGTGACGACAAGGCACCCGTGATCCTGGAGTCCATGGACTTCCCGGCTCCGGTCATCCAGGTCGCCATCGAGCCCAAGTCCAAGGGTGACCAGGAGAAGCTGGGTGTCGCCATCCAGCGTCTCGCGGAGGAGGACCCCTCCTTCCACGTTCACTCGGACGAGGAGACGGGCCAGACCATCCTCGGCGGTATGGGCGAGCTGCACCTCGAGGTGCTGGTCGACCGTATGAAGCGCGAGTTCAAGGTCGAGGCCAACGTCGGCAAGCCGCAGGTCGCGTACCGCGAGACGATCCGCAAGGGCGTCGAGCGTCACGACTACACCCACAAGAAGCAGACCGGTGGTACCGGTCAGTTCGCCAAGGTGCAGATCGCGATCGAGCCGATCACCGAGACCGACGGTCCGGCGTACGAGTTCGTGAACAAGGTCACCGGTGGCCGCATCCCGAAGGAGTACATCCCTTCGGTCGACGCGGGTGCGCAGGAGGCCATGCAGTTCGGCATCCTGGCGGGCTACGAGATGACTGGCGTCCGCGTCATTCTTCTCGACGGTGGCTACCACGAGGTCGACTCCTCCGAGCTCGCGTTCAAGATCGCCGGTTCGCAGGCCTTCAAGGAGGCCGCGCGCAAGGCTTCTCCCGTGCTGCTCGAGCCGATGATGGCCGTAGAGGTCACCACGCCCGAGGACTACATGGGTGACGTCATCGGCGACATCAACTCCCGCCGTGGCCAGATCCAGGCCATGGAGGAGCGTCACGGCGCTCGCGTCGTGAAGGGCCTCGTGCCCCTCTCGGAGATGTTCGGCTACGTCGGAGACCTCCGCAGCAAGACCTCGGGTCGCGCCAGCTACTCGATGCAGTTCGACTCCTACGCCGAGGTTCCCCGGAACGTCGCTGAGGAGATCATCGCGAAGGCCAAGGGCGAGTAACTCTTCCGAGTTCACGCTTTAGGCTTGCCACCGGAGCCTCTGGGGCAACAGGAGCAAAACTCCCGTTGCCCCGGGGGAGCCGGCTATCCAGCAAAGATCACCTGGCGCCGATCTGTAAGGCGTACAGAACCACTCTCAGGAGGACCCCCGTGGCGAAGGCGAAGTTCGAGCGGACTAAGCCGCACGTCAACATCGGCACCATCGGTCACATTGACCACGGTAAGACGACCCTCACGGCCGCCATTACCAAGGTGCTGCACGACAAGTACCCGGACCTGAACGCGGCCTCGGCCTTCGATCAGATCGACAAGGCTCCTGAGGAGCGCCAGCGCGGTATCACCATCTCCATCGCGCACGTCGAGTACCAGACCGAGGCGCGTCACTACGCCCACGTCGACTGCCCGGGTCACGCGGACTACATCAAGAACATGATCACCGGTGCCGCGCAGATGGACGGCGCGATCCTCGTGGTCGCCGCCACCGACGGCCCGATGCCGCAGACCAAGGAGCACGTGCTCCTGGCCCGCCAGGTCGGCGTTCCGTACATCGTCGTCGCCCTGAACAAGGCCGACATGGTGGACGACGAGGAGATCCTGGAGCTCGTCGAGCTCGAGGTCCGCGAGCTGCTCTCCGAGTACGACTTCCCGGGCGACGACCTGCCGGTCGTCCGCGTCTCCGCGCTGAAGGCGCTCGAGGGCGACAAGGAGTGGGGCGACAAGCTCATCGGCCTCATGGACGCCGTCGACGAGGCCATCCCGACCCCGCCGCGTGACACCGAGATGCCGTTCCTCATGCCCGTCGAGGACGTCTTCACGATCACCGGTCGCGGTACGGTCGTCACCGGCCGTATCGAGCGTGGTGTCCTGAAGGTCAACGAGACCGTCGACATCATCGGTATCAAGGAAGAGAAGACCACCACCACGGTCACCGGTATCGAGATGTTCCGCAAGCTGCTCGACGAGGGCCAGGCCGGTGAGAACGTCGGTCTGCTCCTCCGTGGCATCAAGCGCGAGGACGTCGAGCGCGGCCAGGTCATCATCAAGCCGGGTTCGGTCACGCCGCACACCGAGTTCGAGGCCCAGGCCTACATCCTGTCGAAGGACGAGGGTGGCCGTCACACCCCGTTCTTCAACAACTACCGTCCGCAGTTCTACTTCCGTACCACGGACGTCACGGGTGTCGTCACCCTGCCGGCCGGCACGGAGATGGTCATGCCGGGCGACAACACCGAGATGACGGTCGCGCTGATCCAGCCGGTCGCCATGGAGGAGGGCCTGAAGTTCGCCATCCGTGAGGGTGGTCGTACCGTGGGCGCCGGCCAGGTCACCAAGATCACGAAGTAATTTCGTGCTCTGACCTGGTGGCTCGCTGACGCGAGCACCAAGTTCCACTGAAGGGCCCCGTCCCACCGCTCCGGCGGAGGGACGGGGCCCTTCGGCGTTACCGGGTTCCCCCGGCTGCCCCGGGTACGAGTAAGGGCCGCACCCCGACGGGGTGCGGCCCTTACTCGTACGGCGGCGGAGGCCGGTCAGCTCGTGCGGAGCGACTCGGTGAACTCCTTGCAGACGGCGTAGTCCGGCAGCAGACCGGACGCGATGGCGTCGGCCAGCGACGGGGCGGCCTCGTCGCGGGCGGACAGCAGCGGGACGTCGGCCGGCCACTCGATGCCCAGGTCGGCGTCGAGCGGGTGGACCGAGTGCTCGCCCGTCGGGTTGTACGTCTCCGAGCAGAGGTACGACAGCGTGGCGTCGTCGCTCAGCGCGCAGAAGCCGTGGCCCAGGCCCTCGGGGATGTAGACCGCACGGCGGTCCACGTCGTCCAGGCGGACGCCCTCCCACTGGCCGAAGGTGGGGGAGCCGACCCGCAGGTCGACGATGACGTCGAGCACGGCGCCGCGCACGCAGGTCACGTACTTGGCCTGGCCGCGCGGCACGTCGGCGAAGTGGATGCCGCGGACCACGCCGGTGGAGGAGACCGAGAGGTTCGCCTGCGCCAGGTTCAGCGGGTGGCCGACCACCTCGGCGAGCCGGTCGAAGCGGTACCACTCGGTGAACAGGCCGCGCGGGTCCCCGTGCAGCTGCGGGGTGATCTCGAAGGCGCCCTCTATGGAGAGCTCGCGGAACTTCATCGGGCGTCTTCCTCGTCGAGCAGGGTCAGCAGGTAGTTGCCGTAGCCGCTCTTGGTGAGGGGCTCGGCGAGCGCGCGCAGCTGCGCGGAGTCGATCAGGCCGGCCCGCCAGGCCGCCTCCTCGATGCAGCCGATCTTGAAGCCCTGGCGCTCCTCGATCACGCGGACGAACTCGGAGGCCTGCACCATCGAGACGAAGGTGCCGGTGTCCAGCCACGCGGTACCGCGGTCGAGGATGGTGACGTTGAGCTCGCCGGCCTGGAGGTACGCGTCGTTGACGGCGGTGATCTCCAGCTCGCCGCGGGCGCTCGGCTTCAGGCCGCGGGCGATCTCGACGACCCGGTTGTCGTAGAAGTACAGGCCCGGCACCGCGTAGCGCGACTTGGGCTTGACCGGCTTCTCCTCGATGGAGATGGCCTGGCCGTTCTCGTCGAACTCGACCACGCCGTACGCGGTCGGGTCGGCCACCGGGTAAGCGAAGACCCGGCCACCCTTGGAGTCGGTGTGCTGGGCGAGGCGGGTACCGAGGCCGCTGCCGTGGAAGATGTTGTCGCCGAGGATCAGCGCGACGGACTCGTCACCGATGAAGTCGGCGCCGAGCACGAAGGCCTGGGCGATGCCCTCGGGGCGCTCCTGGACGGCGTACTCCAGGCGCAGGCCGAACTGGGAACCGTCGCCCAGCAGCCGCTCGAACTGGTCGCGGTCTTCCGGGGTGGTGATGACCAGGATCTCGCTGATACCCGCCATCACCAGGGTGGAGAGGGGGTAGTAGATCATCGGCTTGTCGAAGACGGGCAGCAGCTGCTTCGAGACTGCCCGGGTCAGCGGCCAGAGTCGTGATCCGGTGCCACCGGCCAAGAGGATTCCACGCATGGGAAGCACCCTATGCGAGAGGAGAAGGGCGATCCGAGTTCAGGGCCTGTGACGTTCGGCGGGGAGCTAGACTCCTCGCACTATGCGCATCCTCGTGACCGGCGGCGCCGGCTTCATCGGTTCAGAATTCGTGCGCCGGCAGCTCGGTGCAGATGCGACGGCGCAGATCACGGTCTTCGACAAGCTGACCTACTCCGGCGTCGAAGCGAACCTCGCGCCGGTCGCGGACCACCCGGGCTACCGCTTCGTCAAGGGCGACATCTGCGACGCGGAGGCCGTCGACCAGGTCATGGCCGGCCACGACGTCGTCGTGCACTTCGCCGCGGAGTCCCACGTGGACCGCTCGATCGCGGGCGCCGGCCCCTTCGTGATGACCAACGTCGTGGGCACCCAGATCCTCCTGGACGCCGCCCGCAAGCACGGGGTCGGCCGCTTCGTCCACATCTCCACCGACGAGGTCTACGGATCGATCGCCGAGGGCTCCTGGACGGAGGAGTGGCCGCTGGTGCCGAACTCCCCGTACTCCGCCTCGAAGGCCTCCTCCGACCTGCTGGCGCTGGCGTACGCGCGCACCCACGGCATGGACGTGGTGGTCACCCGCTGCTCCAACAACTACGGGCACTACCAGTTCCCGGAGAAGGTCATCCCGCTGTTCGTCTCGAACCTGATGGACGGCAAGAAGGTCCCGCTCTACGGCAACGGCGGCAACGTCCGCGACTGGCTGCACGTCTCCGACCATTGCCGCGGCATCGACCTGGCCATGCGCAAGGGCCGCGCCGGCGAGGTCTACAACATCGGCGGCGGCACCGAGCTCACCAACAAGGAGCTCACCGGCGTCCTGCTGGAGGCCGCGGGCCTGGGCTGGGAGATGGTCGAGCAGGTCGAGGACCGCAAGGGACACGACCTCCGCTACTCCATCGACATCAGCAAGATCGGCACCGAGCTCGGCTACGCCCCGCAGGTCACCTTCGAGGACGGCATCAAGGCCACCATCGACTGGTACCGCGAGAACCGCGCCTGGTGGGAGCCGCTCAAGGCCAAGGCAGCGCTGCAGAAGTGACCGCGGACGCCGTGGCCGCCCGGTGGCTCGTCACCGGCGCCGCCGGGATGCTCGGCCAGGACGTCCTGGCCGTCCTGAAGGACGCGGGCATCGAGACCGTGGGCCTCGGCCGCGCCGACCTCGACCTCACCGACCCGGCCGCGGTCCGGGCCGCCGTCGAGGGCATGGACATCGTCGTCAACTGCGCCGCCTGGACCGACGTGGACGGCGCGGAGACGGCAGAGGAGGCCGCCACCGCCGTCAACGGCACCGGCGTACGCGTCCTCGCCGGGGCCTGCGCCGCCGCCGGCGCGCGCCTGCTGCACCTGTCCACCGACTACGTGCTGCCCGGGGACGCCTCCGAGCCGTACCGCGAGGACGCCGAGACCGGCCCGGTCAACGCCTACGGGCGCAGCAAGCTGGTCGGCGAGCGGGCCGTGGCCGAACTGCTGCCGCGGGACGGCTACGTGGTGCGCACCGCCTGGCTGTACGGAGAGCACGGCACGAACTTCGTCGCCACCATGCTCAAGCTGGCCGCCCAGCGGGACACCCTGGAAGTCGTCGACGACCAGATCGGCCAGCCCACCTGGTCCTACGCCCTCGCCGGCCGGCTCGTCGAGCTCGGCCGGGCCGCACTGGCCGGCCGCGCCCCCGCGGGGATCTACCACGGCACCGCGAGCGGCCGGACCACCTGGTTCGGGCTGGCCCGCGAGGCCTACCGGCTGAGCGGCCTGGACCCCGAGCGGATCCGGCCGACGACCTCGGAGGCTTTCGTCCGCCCCGCGGTCCGCCCGGCCTACAGTGTCCTTGGTCACGACCGCTGGTCGGCGGCCGGGATGGAGCCGCTGTCCGACTGGCGGGTCCAGCTCGCCGAGGCGATCAACCGCCCGGCCTTCGCTGACCTGCTCAGACTCCCCTCGAAGGGTTGAGCGGGCAGGGCTGATCGCCTTCACGCGAACGTTGTCGGAGGGTTCCGAGATGAAACCTTCCGGGCCCCGTTGGCGTCATCAGCCGTGCCATATGCTTCCTCCATAAAAGACGCTGGCCCCTTCGCGCGAAAGGCGCCGTCCGCTGTGCAACTCTCCGTCCTGACTTCCATCACCGGTCTGCTGGTGCTGGGGTACATCCTCGAGCTGCTGCGCCGCCAGCAACTGCGGGAGAAGTACGCGGCGATATGGCTCGCGATCGGTCTGCTGGTCGCCCCGCTCGGCTTCGTGCCCGATCTGCTGGACCCGGTCGCCAGAAGCCTCGGCGTGGCATCCGGCGTGAGCCTGGTGCTGTTCGTCGGCTTCGTGCTGGTCCTGCTGGTCAGCCTGCACCTCAGCTGGGAGACCAGCCGGCTGGAGGCGGAGACCCGCACCCTCGCGGAGGACGTCGCGCTGATCCGCGCGCACCTCGTCCAGCAGGGCGGATACCCCAGCACTTCGCCGCGCACGGAGGACTCCGGCGCCATCGAGGCACAGGTGAAATCGTGAACGACGGTCGTCGCGTTCTGATCATTCTTCCGGCGTGGAACGAGGAAGAGGGCCTGCCCTCCGTCCTGCGCGAGATCCAGAAGCAACTGCCCTACGTCGACACCCTCGTCGTCGATGACGGCTCGTCCGACGACACCGCCGAGGTGGCCCGCGCGGCCGGATCGGCCGTCGCCCAGCTGCCGTTCAACCTCGGCGTCGGCGGCGCGATGCGCCTCGGCTACCGCTACGCGCAGCAGCACGGCTACGACGTGGCGATCCAGGTGGACGCCGACGGCCAGCACGACCCGTCCTACGTGCCGGCGCTGCTCGAACGGCTCGCCGTCGGCGACGCCGACCTGGTGATAGGCGCCCGCTTCGCCGGCGACGGCGACTACCAGGTGCGCGGCCCGCGCAAGTGGGCGATGACGCTGCTGTCCGTAGTGCTGTCGCGCATCACCCGGACCAAGCTCACCGACACCACCTCGGGCTTCCGCGCCTGCAACCGGCCGCTCATCGAGTTCTTCGCCCGCTGGTACCCGGTGGAGTACCTCGGCGACACCATCGAGTCCATGGTGGGCGCCGCCCGCTCCGGCTTCACCGTCCGCCAGATCCCCGTGGCCATGCGGGAACGGACCACCGGCCGTCCGAGCGCCTCGCCGCTCAAGGCGATGGTCTACCTCACCCGGGCCGGCCTGGTGCTGCTCCTCGCGATGATCCGCCGGATGCCCCAGGAGCTCAAGATGTTCACGCCCGGCTCCCCGGCGTACACCGCCTTCCAGCAGCGCAACGCCGAGCTGGTCGGCCGTGAGCTGACCAAGGCCTAGGCGGAGAGCATGCCGCGTTTCGAGATCCTGTTGCCGTACTACGGCGACGTCGCGCTGATGCAGGACGCGGTCCGCAGCATCCTCGCCCAGGACGGCGACGACTGGCGGCTCACCGTGGTCGACGACGGCCGCGAGCCGGGAGTCCCCGAGTGGTTCGAGCAGCTGGCCGACCCCCGGGTCCGCTACCTGCGCAACGAGCGCAACCTCGGGGTCACCGGCAACTTCAACCGCTGCGTCGAGCTCGCCGAGTACGAGTACCTGGTGCTCATGGGCTGCGACGACCTCATGCACCCGAACTACCTCCAGGTGGTGCGGGCCACGGCCGACCGCGAGCCGGCCGCCGCGATGATCCAGCCCGGCGTCCAGGTGATCGGCACCGACGGCCTGCCGTTCGACACCCTCGTCGACCGGACCAAGCGCAGGCTGTACGCGCCCAGGGGCCAGGGCCGGGCCCTGCTCGGCGGCGAGGAGCTGGCCGCGGGGCTGCTGCGCGGCAACTGGCTGTACTTCCCGTCGATCTGCTGGCGCACCGAGCCGGTCAAGCGCATCGGCTTCCGCGCCGACCTGGGCGTGATCCAGGACCTCGCCCTGGTCGTGGACCTGCTGGTGGCGGGGGAGACCCTGGCCACCACGCCGGAGGTCTGCTTCAGCTACCGCCGGCACGCCGAGAGCGTGTCCTCGGCCAAGAGCTACACCGGCCACCGCTTCGCGGAGGCCAAGCGCTTCTTCCTGGAGACCGCAGACCGACTGGACCGGCACGGCTGGCCGCGCGCCGCGAAGGTCTCCCGACTGCACCTCTCCTCCCGGCTGCACGCGCTGACCCTGCTGCCCGGCGCGGCCAAGTACGGCGGCCGGCCCGGCGTCGGCGCCATGCTCCGCCACGCCACGCGCTGAGCGTGCCGCTTCGCTCCCGTACCGCCGCACCGGTACCCCATGGACACCTCGAGGAAGCCTGACCTCATGACCCGATTGGCCCCCATGCCCCCCGTCGACCCGGAGACGGAGGGGACCGCCGGGACTCCGGCGGACAGCCGTACCCCGGCAGCGTGGTGGCACGCCCGGTGGGTGGTGCCCTTGGCGCTGGCCGTCGGCTACGTGCTCAACGTGCTGTTCCGGCTGTCGCTGGTCACCAAGCAGGACTACCCGACGGTCAGCCCTGACGAGTCGATGTACCTGGTGATGGCCAGGATCCTGGCGGGTCGGCCGACCACCGAGATCCCCAACGAACAGGTCATCCCGGCCGGCTATTCGCTGTTCATCTCGCCCGCCATGCGGATCACCCAGGACCCGGTGTTCGCGTACCACCTGGTCATGGGCATCAACGCCCTGCTCAGCTGCCTGGTGCTGCCGCTGGCCTACTGGGCGCTGCGCCGGCTGGACGTCTCCCGGCCGGTCGCCTTCGTCGTCGGCTGCGCCACGGTGCTGCTGCCGCCGGTGGTCTTCTACTCGCAGTTCGCGATGGCCGACACCCCGCTGCCGGCCCTGGTGCTGGCCTGGCTGATCGGCCTGCACGGCCTGCTCTCCGAGGGCAGCCGGCGCCGCCGGATCCTCTTCGGCCTGCTGGGCTCCTTCGCGGCCGGCTACTGCCTGCTCACCCATGACCGCGGCGGCGTGATCATCGCGCTCACCGGGCTGGTGCTGCTGGTCACGCTCGTCTTCAAGTGGGCACCGCGGATCGCCTCCGCGCTGGGGCTCGCCGTGCTGGCCGTCATGTTCTTCGCCAAGCAGCTGATGACCTCCTGGCTGATGGCCCGGATAGACGGCGCCAAGCCGAGCGAGGTCGGCAACGTCGTCTTCGAGACCCTGGAGAACACCCGCCTGATGCGGCGCACGATCATGCGCACGATCGGGCACATCTGGTACTTCCTGACCAGCACCTGGGGCATGGGCGCGCTGGCCCTGGTGGTCTGCGTGTGCGCCGTGTTCAGCGCGCGCTTCACCCGGGCCAACCGCGTGGTGGCCTTCGTGATGGTCGCGCTGCTGGGCGGCATCGCCCTCGCGGCGGCCGCCGGCCTGCCCAACGACCACCGGATCGACACCATCACCTACGCCCGCTACCTGTCCCCGCTGGTCGCGGTGTACGTGGTGGTCGCGGCGGCCGTGCTGTACCACATCCGCGGCTGGAAGAAGATCACCGCGCTCGCCGCCGCCACCGTGGGCGTGACGCTGGCGTTCACGGCGGTGCTGCTCCACATGGCCCAGCACCAGTGGAGCAAGTCCCACTTCATCGTGTGGGGCCTGCCCGACTCGACCTTCCTCTCCAGCCTGGGGACGGGGGACTGGCAACGCTTCCACGCGCTGCGCACCACCGCGGTCGCCCTGATCGTGCTCGCCGTCCTGCTGGCCCTGCGCCTGCTCGGCGGCAGCCGCCGGATCGCGCTGGCCACCGGCGCCGTCGGGGTGGGGCTGGCGGTCTTCGCCGGCACGGCGACCGTTGCCATCACCGACAACATCACCGTGCCCAACACCAGCTGGCGCTACCGCGACGGCACGGGATTCCTCGACAAGGCCGGCCTGCGGCCCGGCGACCGGCTGGTGATGGACCGGGCCTTCCGCTGGGAGACCCGGGTGACCCTGGGCTACGAGCTGCTCGACGGCCGCACCTGGACCCGTGCCCTGATCGAGGACGAGACGCCGCCGGACGAGGCCAACGTCGCCGTGTTCGCCCTCTTCGACGACGCGGCCCCGCCCACCGACAGCTGGCGCAGGGCCCCGGCCGGCTGGCACGTCGACCGGCACGTCCCCGAGGACGACTACGTGATCTGGCGCCGCAACTAATCGCATAGCAGACATCACAGTCATTTCAGTCAGCGGCCTGGCTGGTGTTCGTCGCACGTGAAAGGCTCCGCACCGCAAGGTGCGGGGCCTTTCGGCATGGGGGCGTCAGGGGTGGGGGACATGGCCGGGAACAGCGGCGACAGCGGTAGAGCGGGACACTCCGACGAGGAGTGGGCCCGCTTCATGGAGCAGGCCGCCGCGGAGGCGGGGGACGCGCCGAAGGAGCCGTCCGCGCGGGCGCGGATGGTGGCCGAGCGGTTGCGGCGGGAACAGGGCCAGGAGCCTCCCGGGTGGCGGACCGGGCCCGCGTGGCAGGAGATGCGGGGCCGCGGCAGGAACCGGCGGCTCAAGGCCGCCCTGGCCGTCCTCCTCGTCGCGGGGCTCGCGCTGGTGGCCGTACGGCCGGAACTGGTGATCGACCGCATCACGGGCAAGGCGGAGGCCCGCCAGGACGCCAAGAACGCCGCTCCGCTGCCCGCAGAATCGATACGCCCGACCGCACCGCCCTCGGCGGCCCACCCGGACCAGCCGACCCTTGCTGAGCCCTTCCGCGGCTCCCCGGCGCTCCAGTGGGCCGACGGCGCGGCCGGCATCGAGCTGCCCGAGGCCACCGCCGTCGGCGGGATGACCAAGGCGCAGGTCGCGGACGCGCTGGAGAAGACGAAGCAGTTCCTGATCGCGGCCAATCTGGACCCCGCGACCCTGCGCGGCGAGCGCCCGGCGGCGGCCCTGGCCCTGCTGGACCCCAAGGACGACAAGACCCCGAAGGACATAGCCACCTCTTTCGAGCGGCCCACCTTCGAACTGGACCCGCTGAGCCTGTTCACCCGGTACGACCCGGCCGACCTGAAGCTCGTGGGCGACGCGGTCAAGGTGCGGGGCCGGATGTGGGTGGAGCCGGGCGAGAGCGCCGGGCGGGCCAACGTGAAGGTGGACTACTCCTTCGTCTACCCGTTCACGAAGGTCAAGGGGGGCTCCCAGGAGGTGTCGCGGACCATCGTGCGCCGCGAGGCCACCTTCTCCGTCGCCGATCCGCGGAAGTGGGACTCGACCCCCGGCGCCCTGTGGCTCGTCACGTACCAGAGGGACATCGCCAACAGTGCGTGCGACCGGTACGACGGCTACGTCCACCCGTCCTTCCGCGATGACGCGCCGAGCGGACCGACGCCCTCCGGGACGCCCGTGGACCCGTACGACCGGAGCAAGACCATCGATCAGGCCGGCCAGGACGGCTGCGGAGTCGTGTCCCGCACCTGACCGGGGGAGACTCCGCCGGGGTGACGCGCGTGGTGCAGTTTGACCACTCACCGTGGCGGGGTATTCTCTTCCGCCCGATTGGCCAGGTACGTGCCTCGTATGGCAGACTACTCAAGTTGCTCGGCTGAGTGCCGATGCTGCGCGCCTCCCGCCGGGAGGACCGGAAGCGAGTCCCACAGTACTCGTCGTCCTTAATCTGCCTTTCGGGGCAGCAATGGGGGCGGACGTACGGGAATCTTCTGGGAAGTGTCAGCACGGTGCCCACCAGGCGCTCGGTGGGTGTTTCTCCCCCGAAACGCGGTCACAGGGACCGCACCCCCTTGGATGAGGGAATTTCCGTATGGGAATTTTCTGTAGAGGGAGTGCGACACGCCCGACCGCGTGGGTCGGAGAGAAGCCGTGGGATCCGTCCCGCAGCCGACCGAGAGCCAGAGCGTTTCCACATACAGACAGGACTACGGAGTAGCCATGGCGGGACAGAAGATCCGCATCCGGCTCAAGGCCTACGACCACGAGGTCATCGATTCCTCGGCGAAGAAGATCGTCGAGACGGTGACGCGCACTGGTGCGTCGGTCGCGGGCCCGGTGCCGCTGCCCACTGAGAAGAACGTGTACTGCGTCATCAAGTCGCCGCACAAGTACAAGGACTCGCGCGAGCACTTCGAGATGCGCACGCACAAGCGCCTGATCGACATCCTCGACCCGACCCCCAAGACCGTTGACTCGCTGATGCGCCTGGACCTTCCGGCCGGCGTTGACATCGAGATCAAGCTCTGAGAGGCGTCGAGAAGATGGCAAAGCAGATCAAGGGCGTCCTGGGCGAGAAGCTCGGCATGACCCAGGTCTGGGACGAGAACAACCGTGTCGTCCCGGTGACCGTGGTCAAGGCCGGACCCTGCGTCGTTACCCAGGTCCGTACGAACGACATCGACGGCTACGAGTCGGTCCAGATCGCCTTCGGCGAGATCGACCCGCGCAAGGTGAACAAGCCCCTCAAGGGCCACTTCGCCAAGGCCGACGTGACCCCCCGCCGCCACCTGGTGGAGCTCCGCACCTCCGACGCCAGCGAGTACACGCTCGGCCAGGAGATCACTGCTGAGGTGTTCGAGTCCGGCGTCAAGGTTGACGTCACGGGCAACAGCAAGGGCAAGGGCTTCGCCGGTGTCATGAAGCGGCACAACTTCCGGGGCCTCGGCGCCGGTCACGGTGTGCAGCGCAAGCACCGCTCCCCCGGTTCGATCGGTGGCTGCGCCACCCCTGGGCGTGTCTTCAAGGGCATGCGCATGGCCGGTCGTATGGGCAACGAGCGCGTCACCACCCAGAACCTGACCATCCACGCGGTTGACGCGGAGAAGGGTCTGCTCCTCATCAAGGGCGCGGTCCCCGGTCCGAACGGCGGCCTCGTCCTGGTCCGTACCGCGGCCAAGGGGGCTTGAGGTAATGAGCACCATTGACATCCTTTCGCCGGCAGGCGACAAGGCCGGTACCGTCGAGCTCCCCGCGGAGATCTTCGACGCGAAGACCAGCGTTCCGCTGATCCACCAGGTCGTTGTCGCCCAGCTGGCAGCTGCCCGTCAGGGCACGCACAAGACCAAGCGTCGTGGCGAAGTCCGTGGTGGTGGCCGCAAGCCGTACCGCCAGAAGGGCACCGGCCGCGCTCGCCAGGGTTCCACCCGCGCTCCGCAGTTCGTCGGCGGTGGCGTCGTCCACGGCCCGCAGCCGCGTGACTACTCCCAGCGGACCCCGAAGAAGATGAAGGTTGCCGCCCTCCGCGGTGCCCTCTCGGACCGTGCGCGTCACTCCCGCATCCACGTCGTCACCGGCGTGGTCGAGGGTGCCGCCTCCACGAAGGCCGCCAAGACGCTGTTCGGCAAGATCTCGGAGCGCAAGAACCTGCTCCTGGTCGTCGACCGCGCCGAAGAGGCCGCGTGGCTGTCCGCCCGCAACCTGCCCCAGGTTCACATCCTGGAGCCGGGCCAGCTGAACACGTACGACGTGATCGTCTCTGACGACGTGGTCTTCACTCAGGCCGCTTTCGAGTCCTTCGTGTCTGGCCCCAAGGCCGATGAGACCGAAGGGAGCGACGCCTGATGTCTGAGGCGACCGTTACCAGCAAGACCTTCACCGACCCGCGCGACCTGCTGATCAAGCCGGTTGTCTCGGAGAAGAGCTACGCGCTGCTGGACGAGAACAAGTACACGTTCATCGTCGCGCCTGGCTCCAACAAGACCCAGATCAAGCAGGCCGTCGAGGCGGTCTTCGGGGTCAAGGTCACCGGGGTCAACACGATCAACCGTCAGGGTAAGCGCAAGCGCACCAAGACCGGTTTCGGCAAGCGCGCTGACACCAAGCGCGCCATCGTGACCCTCGCTGAGGGCGACCGAATCGACATCTTCGGCGGCCAGGCCTCCTAACGGAGGTCTAGTCGTCCGGAATCGGACGAGGACTGAGAAATGGGTATCCGCAAGTACAAGCCGACGACCCCGGGCCGTCGTGGCTCCAGCGTCGCCGACTTTGTCGAGATCACGCGGTCCACGCCGGAGAAGTCGCTGGTCCGCCCCCTGCACAGCAAGGGCGGCCGTAACAACACCGGTCGGATCACGGTTCGACACCAGGGTGGCGGCCACAAGCGCGCCTACCGTGTGATCGACTTCCGTCGTCACGACAAGGACGGCGTGCCGGCCAAGGTCGCGCACATCGAGTACGACCCCAACCGCACTGCGCGCATCGCGCTCCTGCACTACGCGGACGGCGAGAAGCGCTACATCATCGCGCCGAAGGCTCTGAAGCAGGGCGACCGGATTGAGAACGGCCCCACGGCCGACATCAAGCCCGGTAACAACCTGGCGCTCCGCAACATCCCGGTCGGTACCACGATCCACGCGATCGAGCTCCGTCCCGGTGGCGGCGCCAAGTTCGCCCGCTCCGCCGGTGCCTCCGTGCAGCTGCTGGCGAAGGAGGGCACCATGGCCCACCTTCGTATGCCGTCCGGTGAGATCCGTCTCGTCGACGCGCGCTGCCGCGCCACCGTCGGCGAGGTCGGCAACGCCGAGCAGTCGAACATCAACTGGGGCAAGGCCGGCCGCATGCGCTGGAAGGGCGTTCGCCCGTCCGTCCGCGGTGTCGCGATGAACCCGGTTGACCACCCGCACGGTGGTGGTGAGGGCAAGACCAGTGGTGGTCGCCACCCGGTCTCCCCGTGGGGTCAGAAGGAGGGTCGTACTCGCTCGCCGAAGAAGGCTTCGAGCAAGTACATCGTCCGCCGCCGCAAGACGAACAAGAAGCGCTAGGAGCGGGTTTAGATGCCGCGCAGTCTCAAGAAGGGGCCCTTCGTCGACGACCACCTCGTAAAGAAGGTGGACGTCCAGAACGAAGCCGGCACCAAGAACGTCATCAAGACCTGGTCCCGTCGCTCGATGATCATCCCCAGCATGCTGGGTCACACCATCGCGGTGCACAACGGCAAGACCCACGTCCCGGTGTTCGTCACCGAGTCGATGGTCGGCCACAAGCTCGGCGAGTTCTCGCCGACTCGCACCTTCCGCGGCCACGTCAAGGACGACCGGAAGTCGAAGCGCCGCTAAAGGCGGGGTGGTTACGACTATGACTTACACCGAAGGGACAACCATGGAAGCCAGGGCCCAGGCGCGGTACATCCGCGTCACGCCCATGAAGGCCCGCCGAGTGGTGGACCTTATCCGTGGCATGGATGCCACGGAGGCTCAGGCGGTCCTGCGTTTCGCCCCGCAGGCCGCGAGCGTGCCGGTTGGCAAGGTGCTGGACAGCGCCATTGCCAATGCCGCACACAACTACAACCACCCGGACGCCTCCACGCTGGTCATCAGCGAGGCGTTCGTGGACGAGGGCCCGACCCTGAAGCGGTTCCGTCCGCGTGCGCAGGGCCGTGCCTACCGGATCCGCAAGCGGACCAGCCACATCACCGTGGTCGTCAGCAGCAAGGAAGGTTCCCGGTAATGGGCCAGAAGGTAAACCCGCACGGGTTCCGGCTCGGCATCACCACCGACTTCAAGTCGCGTTGGTACGCCGACAAGCTGTACAAGGACTACGTCAAGGAAGACGTCGCCATCCGTCGGATGATGACGTCCGGCATGGAGCGCGCCGGCATCTCGAAGGTTGAGATCGAGCGCACCCGTGACCGCGTGCGTGTGGACATCCACACCGCTCGTCCGGGCATCGTCATCGGCCGCCGTGGCGCCGAGGCCGACCGCATCCGCGGTGACCTCGAGAAGCTCACGGGCAAGCAGGTCCAGCTGAACATCCTCGAGGTCAAGAACCCCGAGCTTGACGCTCAGCTGGTTGCCCAGGCCGTTGCCGAGCAGCTCTCCTCCCGCGTCTCCTTCCGTCGCGCCATGCGTAAGAGCATGCAGGGCACGATGAAGGCCGGCGCCAAGGGCATCAAGATCCAGTGTGGCGGTCGCCTCGGCGGCGCCGAGATGTCCCGCTCCGAGTTCTACCGCGAGGGTCGTGTGCCGCTGCACACGCTGCGCGCGAACGTGGACTACGGCTTCTTCGAGGCCAAGACCACCTTCGGCCGTATCGGTGTGAAGGTCTGGATCTACAAGGGCGACGTCAAGAACATCGCCGAGGTTCGCGCCGAGAACGCTGCGGCCCGTGCGGGTAACCGCCCGGCCCGTGGTGCTCAGGGCGCTGGCGACCGTCCCGCCGGCCGTGGTGGCCGTGGTGGCGAGCGCGGCGGCCGTGGTGGCCGCAAGCCGCAGCAGGCTGCTGGTGTCGAGGCCCCCAAGGCCGACGCTCCCGCCGCCGCTCCGGCCGAGAGCACCGGAACGGAGGCCTGACCGACATGCTGATCCCTCGTAGGGTCAAGCACCGCAAGCAGCACCACCCGAAGCGCCGCGGTATGGCCAAGGGCGGTACTGAGGTCTCGTTCGGCGAGTACGGCATCCAGGCGCTGACCCCGGCGTACGTGACGAACCGCCAGATCGAGGCGGCTCGTATCGCGATGACCCGCCACATCAAGCGTGGCGGCAAGGTCTGGATCAACATCTACCCGGACCGCCCGCTCACGAAGAAGCCTGCCGAGACCCGCATGGGTTCCGGTAAGGGTTCTCCCGAGTGGTGGATTGCCAACGTGCACCCGGGTCGGGTCATGTTCGAGCTGTCCTACCCGAACGAGAAGATTGCTCGTGAGGCGCTCACCCGCGCTGCTCACAAGCTTCCGATGAAGTGCCGGATTGTTCGGCGCGAGGCAGGTGAGTCGTGATGGCGACCGGAACGAAGGCGTCTGAGCTGCGCGAGCTCGACGGCGAGGCGCTCGTCGCCAAGCTGCGCGAGGCCAAGGAAGAGCTGTTCAAGCTCCGTTTCCAGGCGGCCACCGGCCAGCTGGAGAACAACGGTCGGCTCAGGTCGGTCCGTAAGGACATCGCTCGCATCTACACCCTGATGCACGAGCGTGAGCTCGGTATCGAGACGGTGGAGAGCGCCTGATGAGCGAGAAGAACGTGACTGAGACGAACGAGCGCGGTTTCCGCAAGACCCGTGAGGGTCTCGTCGTCAGCGACAAGATGGACAAGACCGTCGTCGTCGCTGTCGAGGACCGCGTGAAGCACGCCCTGTACGGCAAGGTCATCCGCCGTACGAACAAGCTCAAGGCGCACGACGAGCAGAACGCTGCCGGCGTCGGCGACCGCGTCCTCATCATGGAGACGCGTCCGCTGTCGGCGAGCAAGCGCTGGCGCATCGTCGAGATCCTCGAGAAGGCCAAGTAAGCACCTGAGGGGTTTCCCTTAGGTTCGTTCCGCCAGGCTCGGTGGGGGCGGTAGCTCTTCGGAGTGAGGCCCCCGCCGGGAACCGGCAGACAAACAGGAGATACACGTGATCCAGCAGGAGTCGCGACTGCGTATCGCCGACAACACTGGTGCCAAGGAAATCCTTTGCATCCGTGTTCTCGGTGGTTCCGGTCGCCGCTACGCGGGCATCGGTGACGTCATCGTCGCCACCGTCAAGGACGCGATCCCCGGTGGCAACGTGAAGAAGGGTGACGTCGTCAAGGCGGTCATCGTTCGCACCGTCAAGGAGCGTCGCCGCCAGGACGGCTCGTACATCCGCTTTGACGAGAACGCCGCCGTCATTCTGAAGAACGACGGCGACCCTCGCGGCACCCGTATCTTCGGCCCGGTGGGCCGTGAGCTGCGCGAGAAGAAGTTCATGAAGATCATCTCGCTCGCGCCGGAGGTGCTGTAAGCATGAAGATCAAGAAGGGCGACCTGGTTCAGGTCATCACCGGTAAGGACAAGGGCAAGCAGGGCAAGGTCATCGTCGCCTTCCCCGCCGACAACCGCGTCCTCGTCGAGGGTGTCAACCGGGTCAAGAAGCACACCAAGGCTGCGCAGAACCAGGCCGGTGGCATCGTGATCACCGAGGCCCCGGTCCACGTCAGCAACGTTCAGCTGGTTGTGGAGAAGGACGGCAAGAAGGTCGTCACCCGCGTCGGCTACCGCTTCGACGACGAGGGCAACAAGATCCGCGTTGCCAAGCGGACGGGTGAGGACATCTGATGGCTACCACTCCGCGTCTCAAGACGAAGTACCGCGAGGACATCGCGGGCAAGCTGCGTGAGGAGTTCTCCTACGAGAACGTCATGCAGATTCCCGGCCTCGTGAAGATCGTGGTCAACATGGGTGTGGGCGACGCCGCCCGCGACTCCAAGCTGATCGACGGCGCCATCCGCGACCTGACGACGATCACCGGTCAGAAGCCGGCCGTCACGAAGGCCCGCAAGTCCATCGCGCAGTTCAAGCTGCGCGAGGGTCAGCCGATCGGCTGCCACGTCACCCTCCGTGGTGACCGCATGTGGGAGTTCCTGGACCGTACGCTGTCGCTCGCGCTGCCGCGTATCCGTGACTTCCGTGGTCTGTCGCCGAAGCAGTTCGACGGCCGTGGCAACTACACCTTCGGTCTCACGGAGCAGGTCATGTTCCACGAGATCGACCAGGACAAGATCGACCGTACCCGGGGTATGGACATCACCGTGGTCACCACGGCGACCAACGACGCTGAGGGCCGCGCGCTCCTTCGTCACCTCGGCTTCCCCTTCAAGGAGGCGTAAGCGAGATGGCGAAGAAGGCTCTCATCGCGAAGGCTGCCCGCAAGCCCAAGTTCGGTGTGCGTGCGTACACCCGCTGCCAGCGCTGCGGTCGCCCCCACTCCGTGTACCGCAAGTTCGGCCTGTGCCGCGTCTGCCTTCGTGAGATGGCTCACCGTGGCGAGCTGCCGGGCGTGACCAAGAGCTCCTGGTAATTCCCTCTCGTCCGTAAGGACTTGAGCGGTACCAGGCACTCTCGGTAAGCATCTGGACGGTGGGTGCCCGGCCGCGCATGCCTTAGGCTTGTGTGGTTGGGCGTCCGCCGCCCATAACGACTTACTACGCCGTAGGTCCCCGCACCGCACCCGTCCCGCCACTGAGTGGGGAGAGGGATGGCGCATACAGGAAACCCCGGCGAGAGAGGCCGAAGGCCACTTCATGACCATGACTGACCCGATCGCAGACATGCTGACCCGTCTGCGTAACGCTAACTCGGCGTACCACGACACCGTCGTGATGCCGCACAGCAAGATCAAGTCGCACATCGCGGAGATCCTCAAGCAGGAGGGTTTCATCACCGGCTGGAAGGTCGAGGACGCCGAGGTCGGCAAGAACCTCGTCCTCGAGCTGAAGTTCGGGCCGAACCGTGAGCGCTCCATCGCGGGCATCAAGCGGATCTCGAAGCCCGGTCTGCGCGTGTACGCAAAGTCCACCAACCTGCCGAAGGTCCTCGGCGGCCTGGGCGTGGCGATCATCTCCACGTCCCACGGTCTCCTGACCGGCCAGCAGGCAGGCAAGAAGGGCGTAGGTGGGGAAGTCCTCGCCTACGTCTGGTAGTCGGGAACGGAGGAAAAGCAATGTCGCGAATCGGCAAGCTCCCCATCCAGGTTCCCGCCGGTGTGGACGTCACCATCGATGGCAGCACGGTTGCCGTGAAGGGCCCCAAGGGTTCCCTCACGCACACCGTTAAGGCGCCCATCGCAGTCGTCAAGGGTGAGGACGGCGTTCTTAACGTCACCCGCCCGAACGACGAGCGTCAGAACAAGGCCCTGCACGGCCTGTCCCGCACGCTGGTGGCGAACATGATCACCGGTGTGACCACGGGATACGTCAAGGCTCTCGAGATCAGCGGTGTCGGTTACCGCGTGGCCGCGAAGGGCTCCAACCTGGAGTTCCAGCTCGGCTACAGCCACCCGATCCTGGTGGAGGCGCCCGAGGGCATCTCCTTCAAGGTCGAGTCGCCGACCAAGTTCTCGGTCGAGGGCATCGACAAGCAGAAGGTCGGCGAGGTCGCCGCCAACATCCGCAAGCTGCGGAAGCCCGACCCGTACAAGGCCAAGGGTGTCAAGTACGCCGGCGAAGTCATCCGCCGCAAGGTCGGAAAGGCTGGTAAGTAGCCATGGCATACGGTGTGAAGATCGCCAAGGGCGACGCGTACAAGCGCGCTGCCAAGGCTCGCCGCCACATCCGCATCCGCAAGAACGTCTCGGGTACGGCGGAGCGTCCGCGCCTCGTCGTGACGCGTTCCAACCGCAACATCGTTGCTCAGGTCATCGACGACCTCCAGGGTCACACCCTGGCGTCGGCGTCGACCCTGGACGCTTCGATCCGCGGTGGCGAAGGCGACAAGAGCGCCCAGGCCCAGGCTGTCGGCGCGCTCGTCGCCGAGCGTGCCAAGGCTGCGGGTGTCGAGACCGTCGTGTTCGACCGCGGTGGCAACCGATACGCCGGGCGCATTGCCGCTCTGGCTGACGCCGCCCGCGAAGCCGGGCTGAAGTTCTAAGCCCCGGTTCCGGGACTCACGGACGTAACAGAGAGAGGTAATCCAATGGCTGGACCCCAGCGCCGCGGAAGCGGTGCCGGTGGCGGCGAGCGGCGGGACCGGAAGGGTCGCGACGGTGGCCCTGCCGCCGAGAAGACCGCTTACGTTGAGCGCGTTGTCGCGATCAACCGCGTCGCCAAGGTTGTCAAGGGTGGTCGCCGCTTCAGCTTCACCGCGCTGGTCGTGGTGGGCGACGGTGACGGCACTGTAGGTGTCGGTTACGGCAAGGCCAAGGAAGTTCCCGCGGCCATCGCCAAGGGTGTCGAGGAAGCCAAGAAGAACTTCTTCAAGGTTCCGCGCATCCAGGGCACCATCCCTCACCCGATCACGGGCGAGCGTGCCGCGGGCGTCGTGCTGCTGAAGCCGGCCGCCCCCGGTACCGGTGTTATCGCCGGTGGCCCGGTGCGCGCCGTTCTGGAGTGCGCCGGCGTTCACGACATCCTGTCGAAGTCGCTCGGCTCGTCGAACGCGATCAACATCGTGCACGCGACCGTGGCAGCGCTCAAGGGCCTGCAGCGTCCCGAGGAGATCGCGGCTCGCCGTGGTCTGCCCCTCGAGGACGTCGCCCCCGCGGCTCTGCTCCGTGCGCGTGCCGGGGCGGGTGCTGCGTAATGGCCCGCCTCAAGATCACGCAGACGAAGTCGTACATCGGTAGCAAGCAGAACCACCGCGACACGCTGCGTTCGCTCGGGCTCAAGCGCCTGAACGACGTGGTCGTCAAGGAGGACCGCCCCGAGTTCCGCGGAATGGTGCAGACCGTCCGCCACCTCGTGACGGTTGAGGAGGTTGACTAACATGGCTGAGAACAGCCCGCTGAAGGCCCACAACCTCCGTCCCGCCCCCGGTGCCAAGACCGCGAAGACCCGTGTCGGTCGTGGTGAGGCGTCGAAGGGTAAGACGGCCGGTCGTGGTACGAAGGGCCAGAAGGCCCGTTACCAGATCCCGCAGCGCTTCGAGGGTGGGCAGATGCCCCTCCACATGCGTCTGCCGAAGCTCAAGGGCTTCAAGAACCCGTTCCGCACCGAGTTCCAGGTTGTCAACCTGGACAAGCTCGGCGCTCTCTACCCCGAGGGTGGAGAGGTCACGGTGGCCGACCTGGTCGCCAAGGGCGCGGTTCGCAAGAACAGCCTCGTCAAGGTCCTGGGCCAGGGCGAGCTCTCCGTGGCGCTGCAGGTTTCGGTTGACGCCGTCTCCGCCTCCGCCAAGGAGAAGATTGCCGCTGCCGGCGGCACTGTCACCGAGCTCGTCTAAGACGAATTCAGTGGCTAAATAGCTCGAAACCCGACCGGGGATGCCTCACATATGGGGCATCCCCGGTTGGTCGTTCCACGGAAGGCACACTCGCCGGTAAGGTGGCGTGCACCTTTGCTTTGTCGTATACGTCGATCCCTCAGACCGTCACCTCTGACGCAGTAGCGCGGGGGTCGCAGGAGGCACCGTGCTCACCGCGTTCGCCCGGGCGTTCAAGACGCCCGACCTGCGCAAGAAGCTGCTCTTCACGCTCGGCATCATCGTGCTGTTCCGGCTCGGGTCCCACATCCCGGTACCCGGCGTGAGCTACAAGAACGTTCAGATCTGTGTCGACCAGGCAGGCAGCAGCAACGGGCTGTTCGGTCTGGTCAACATGTTCAGCGGCGGTGCGCTGCTGCAGATCACGATCTTCGCGCTCGGCATCATGCCGTACATCACGGCGAGCATCATCCTGCAGCTGCTGACCGTGGTCATCCCGAAGCTGGAGAACCTCAAAAAAGAGGGACAGTCCGGCACGGCGAAGATCACTCAGTACACGCGCTATCTGACGGTCGCACTCGCGATCCTGCAGGGCACCGGCCTCGTCGCCACCGCCCGCACTGGTGCCCTGTTCCAGGGCTGCCAGGTCGCCAGCCAGATCGTCCCGGACCGGTCCATCTTCACCACGATCGTCATGGTGGTCACCATGACCGCCGGCACCTGTGTCGTCATGTGGCTCGGTGAGCTCGTCACCGACCGCGGCATCGGCAACGGCATGTCGATCCTCATGTTCATCTCGATCGCCGCCGGCTTCATCGGCGCCCTCTGGCAGATCAAGCTCCAGGGCAAGATCGCCGACGGCTGGGTCGAGTTCGGTGTGGTCATCCTCGTCGGCCTCGCGATGGTCGCCCTGGTGGTCTTCGTCGAGCAGGCGCAGCGCCGGATCCCGGTCCAGTACGCGAAGCGCATGATCGGTCGCCGCGCGTACGGCGGCACCTCGACCTACATCCCGCTCAAGGTGAACCAGGCTGGTGTGATTCCGGTCATCTTCGCCTCGTCGCTGCTGTACATCCCGGCGCTGATCGTTCAGTTCAGCGGGTCCCAGGCAGGCTGGGCCACCTGGATCCAGAAGCACTTCGTCAAGGGCGACCACCCGTACTACATCGCGGCGTACTTCCTCTTGATCGTCTTCTTCGCGTTCTTCTACGTGGCGATTTCCTTCAACCCCGAGGAAGTTGCAGACAACATGAAGAAGTATGGTGGGTTCATCCCGGGTATTCGTGCCGGTCGACCCACCGCCGAGTACCTGAGCTACGTACTCAACCGGATCACCTGGCCGGGGTCGCTGTACCTGGGTCTCATCGCTCTTGTGCCGACGATGGCGTTGGCGGGCTTCGGAGCGAACCAGAACTTCCCGTTCGGCGGGACGAGCATCCTCATCATCGTGGGTGTCGGTCTGGAAACCGTGAAGCAGATCGAGAGCCAGCTCCAGCAGCGCAATTACGAAGGGTTCCTCCGCTGATGCGAATCGTCCTCGTCGGACCGCCCGGTGCGGGCAAGGGAACGCAGGCCGCGTTCCTTGCCAAGAACCTGTCGATCCCGCACATCTCCACGGGCGACCTGTTCCGGGCCAACATCAGCCAGGGCACCGATCTCGGCAAGCAGGCCAAGGCGTACATGGACGCCGGCGACCTGGTCCCCGACTCGGTCACCATCGGTATGGCCAAGGACCGGATGGAGCAGCCGGACGCCGCGAACGGCTTCCTGCTGGACGGCTTCCCGCGCAACGTCTCGCAGGCCGAGGCGCTCGACGTGATGCTCAAGGCCGAGGGCATGAAGCTCGACGCCGTCCTCGACCTGGAGGTCGAGGAGGACGAGGTCGTCAAGCGCATCGCCGGCCGCCGGATCTGCCGCAACGACTCCTCGCACGTCTTCCACGTGACGTACGCCCCGCCGAAGGCCGACGGTGTCTGCGACACCTGCGGCGGCGAGCTGTACCAGCGCGGCGACGACTCCGAGGCGACGGTGCGCAACCGGCTGGAGGTCTACCACACGCAGACCGAGCCGATCATCGACTACTACAAGGCCCAGGGCCTGCTGGTGACCATCCCGGCCCTCGGTGAGGTCGCGGACGTCACCAAGCGTGCGATGGACGCCCTGAAGAAGTAGTAGTACCCCTGCTGTGCAGGTTCCGGCCGCGGTGTCCCTCGGGGCGCCGCGGCCGTCTGCATGAAGCGGGCGGGACGACATCAGCCAATAATTGAGGCACCACAGCGGAGAGCAACCACCTCCGCGAGAGCGGCGGCGGTTTAGCCGCAAAGAGGGGAAGGCGTTTTTCATGGTCCAGATCAAGACCCCCGAGCAGATCGCGAAGATGCGCGAGGCGGGGCTGGTCGTCGCGGCGATCCACGCGGCGACCCGTGAGGCGGCCGTTCCGGGCGCCACGACGCGGGATCTGGACATGGTGGCCCGCAAGGTGATCGCGGACGCCGGGGCCAAGTCGAACTTCCTCGGCTACGGCGGGTTCCCCGCGACCATCTGCACCTCGGTGAACGAGGTCGTCGTCCACGGCATCCCGGACGACAAGACGGTCCTCAAGGACGGCGACATCATCTCGATCGACGCCGGCGCGATCGTCGACGGCTGGCACGGCGACGCCGCCTACACCGCCTTCGTGGGCACTGGGCACTCCCCTGAGCTCCTGGAGCTCTCCCGGGTGACCGAGGAGTCCATGTGGGCCGGCATCGCCGCCATGAAGCTCGGCAACCGCCTCGTGGACATCTCGAAGGCGATCGAGACGTACATCAAGCGCCAGCCCCGCCCCACCACCGGTGAGCACAGCCTCGGCAAGTTCGGGATCATCGAGGACTACGGCGGCCACGGCATCGGGTCCGAGATGCACATGGACCCCCACCTGCTGAACTACGTCTCGCGCAAGCGGGGCAAGGGGATCAAGCTCGTCCCCGGCGTCTGCCTGGCGATCGAGCCGATGGTCTCCCTGGGCACGGCCCAGACGGAGGTCCTGGCGGACGACTGGACGGTCATCACGACGGACGGCACCTGGTCCTCGCACTGGGAGCACTCCATCGCGCTGACGGAGGCGGGGCCCATCGTCCTGACCTCCCCGGACTGCGGTAAGGCCAAGCTGGCGGAGTACGGGGTCACCACGGCCCCCGACCCCCTCGACCTGGCCGGTTAATGATCTACACTCTGGGGCAAACTTTCCGGATTCGTCTTTCTGGGTGCCCTGACGTAGACTGACTCGTCGGCTCTCGTGCACTTCCATGCCTGCATGGCGCACGAAGCCGATCAAGGTAGCCGATTCGAAAGGCGAAGCGTGGCCAAGAAGCAAGGTGCCATCGAAATCGAGGGCACCGTGATCGAGTCCCTCCCGAACGCGATGTTCAAGGTGGAACTCCAGAACGGTCACAAGGTCCTCGCGCACATCAGCGGCAAGATGCGCATGCACTACATCCGCATCCTCCCTGATGACCGGGTCGTCGTGGAGCTGTCTCCGTACGACCTGACGCGTGGCCGGATCGTCTACCGATACAAGTAGATCTTGTCCTCACTCCTGCCTGGGCGTCCGTCCCGGTGCGGGTGGTGGCACTGACCCGGAGAACCTCACCAACATGAAGGTCAAGCCGAGCGTCAAGAAGATCTGCGACAAGTGCAAGGTGATCCGCCGTCACGGTCGGGTCATGGTCATCTGCGACAACCTGCGCCACAAGCAGCGCCAGGGCTGACGCACGCCGACCGACCTGCCTTAACGCAGTTCTTCGCGCGACGTAAGAAAACGTACATACGCAGAACCCGCCCAGCCCGTATCAGGGCCGGCGGCACCTCCGGCGGGGGCCGGGGACCCGGGCGTACCACCACCCACTTCGGGTTGGTCGGCGGTCGGGGTCGGTTCTGTGGAAGACCCCCGAACACACAGGAGCCATTGAATGGCACGCGTTTCCGGTGTTGACATCCCGCGCGAAAAGCGTGTGGAGATCGCACTCACCTACGTCTTCGGTATCGGGCGCACCCGGTCCAAGGAGATCCTCGCCTCCACCGGCGTGAACCCGAACACCCGCGTTCGTGACCTGGCCGAAGAGGACCTCGTCAAGATCCGCGAGTACGTGGACGCCAACCTCCGTACCGAGGGTGACCTCCGCCGCGAGATCCAGGGCGACATTCGCCGCAAGATCGAGATCCAGTGCTACCAGGGTATTCGCCACCGTCGTGGCCTCCCGGTGCACGGTCAGCGCACCAGCACGAACGCGCGTACCCGCAAGGGCCCGCGTCGCGCGATCGCCGGTAAGAAGAAGCCGGGCAAGAAGTAGTCCTGTTCAGCGGTCTTGCGCTGTAGGACCGACCACCTCCCGTAGGAGATTTAGATGCCCCCCAAGGGTCGTCAGGGCGCTGCCAAGAAGGTGCGCCGCAAGGAAAAGAAGAACGTCGCTCACGGGCACGCCCACATCAAGAGCACGTTCAACAACACCATCGTTTCGATCACCGACCCCTCGGGCAACGTGATCTCCTGGGCCTCCGCCGGCCACGTCGGCTTCAAGGGCTCGCGCAAGTCCACCCCCTTCGCCGCGCAGATGGCCGCCGAGTCGGCCGCCCGCCGCGCGCAGGAGCACGGCATGCGCAAGGTCGACGTCTTCGTCAAGGGTCCCGGCTCCGGCCGTGAGACCGCGATCCGCTCCCTCCAGGCCACCGGCCTCGAGGTCGGCTCGATCCAGGACGTCACCCCCACCCCGCACAACGGCTGCCGCCCGCCGAAGCGCCGCCGCGTCTGACGCAGCGGACGCACCTGTGCGTTCTTGAGTGTCCGGGCGGTACGACCCCTTCGGGGGCCGTGCCGCCCGTACCCTTGCAGTAGCCGTACTCCGGTACGGCATCCGTCGGGCGTCAAATAGTGGGCGTCCACGAATGAAGGAACACAGACATGCTTATCGCTCAGCGTCCTTCGCTGACCGAAGAGGTCGTCGACGAGTACCGCTCGCGGTTCGTGATCGAGCCGCTGGAGCCGGGCTTCGGCTACACGCTCGGCAACTCGCTCCGCCGCACCCTGCTGTCCTCGATCCCGGGTGCCGCTGTCACCAGCATCCGCGTGGACGGCGTCCTGCACGAGTTCACCACCGTGCCGGGTGTCAAGGAAGACGTCACCGACATCATCCTCAACATCAAGCAGCTGGTCGTCTCCTCGGAGCACGACGAGCCGGTCGTGATGTACCTGCGCAAGCAGGGTCCCGGCCTGGTCACCGCCGCTGACATCGCGCCCCCGGCCGGTGTCGAGGTGCACAACCCGGACCTGGTCCTCGCCACGCTCAACGGCAAGGGCAAGCTGGAGATGGAGCTGACCGTCGAGCGCGGTCGCGGCTACGTCTCCGCCGTCCAGAACAAGCAGCTGGGCCAGGAGATCGGTCGCATCCCGATCGACTCCATCTACAGCCCGGTCCTCAAGGTCACCTACAAGGTCGAGGCGACCCGAGTCGAGCAGCGCACCGACTTCGACAAGCTGATCGTCGACGTCGAGACCAAGCAGGCCATGCGCCCGCGTGACGCCATGGCGTCCGCCGGTAAGACCCTGGTCGAGCTGTTCGGTCTGGCCCGCGAGCTCAACATCGACGCCGAGGGCATCGACATGGGCCCCTCGCCGACGGACGCGGCCCTGGCCGCCGACCTGGCGCTGCCGATCGAGGAGCTGGAGCTCACCGTTCGGTCGTACAACTGCCTCAAGCGCGAGGGCATCCACTCCGTGGGTGAGCTCGTCGCCCGCTCCGAGGCCGACCTGCTCGACATCCGCAACTTCGGTGCGAAGTCGATCGACGAGGTCAAGGCGAAGCTGGCCGGCATGGGCCTGGCCCTCAAGGACAGCCCGCCCGGATTCGACCCGACCGCCGCCGCCGACGCCTTCGGCGCCGACGACGACGCGGACGCCGGTTTCGTCGAGACCGAGCAGTACTAGAAAAGCTTGTGGGGGGCTCGCGCCCCCCACACCCCCTCTCGCGACCGCCTGAGGGAACTGACTCCGGTACCTGACACGGCCGGTGCAGATTTGAAGGAGTAACAATGCCGCGTCCCGCAAAGGGTGCCCGCCTGGGCGGCTCCGCCGCGCACGAGAAGCACCTCCTCGCGAACCTCGCGAAGGCGCTCTTCGAGCACGGCCGCATCACCACCACCGAGGCCAAGGCCCGCCGCCTGCGTCCCTACGCCGAGCGTCTGGTCACCAAGGCCAAGAAGGGCGACATCCACAACCGTCGCCTGGTGCTGCAGACGATCACGGACAAGAGCATCGTGCACACGCTGTTCACCGAGATCGCCCCGCGCTACGAGAACCGCCCCGGTGGTTACACGCGCATCACCAAGATCGGCAACCGTCGTGGCGACAACGCCCCGATGGCCGTGATCGAGCTGGTCGAGGCCCTTACGGTCGCCCAGCAGGCCACTGGTGAGGCCGAGGCCGCCACCAAGCGCGCGGTCAAGGAGGCGGAGGCTGTCGAGACCCCCGCCGAGGAGACCAAGGAGGCCTGATCCCGCTTCGGGATCGAGCTTGCTTGATCGGCTCTGAACGGGCCCGCCCCTTCCCGGGGCGGGCCCGTTCTGCATTTCGGTGACTCTGAGAGGATCTGTCACGTGAGTGACGAGGTGGAGCCCGGGCACGTCCGGGTGCGGCTGGACCTGAGCTACGACGGCAAGGACTTCTCCGGCTGGGCGAAGCAGCGCGTGCTGCGCACCGTCCAGGGCGAGCTGGAGTCGGCCCTGCAGACCGTCATGCGGCTGTCCGAGCCGGTCGAGCTGACCGTGGCCGGGCGTACCGACGCGGGCGTGCACGCCCGCGGGCAGGTCGCGCAGTTCGACCTGGCCGAAGAGGTGTGGGCCGAACACCACGACAAGCTGCTGCGCCGCCTCGCGGGCCGGCTGCCGCACGACGTACGGGTGTGGAAGGTCGCCGAGGCCCCCGAGGGCTTCAACGCCCGGTTCTCCGCCATCTGGCGCCGCTACGCCTACCGCGTCGGCGACCACCAGGGCGGGGTCGACCCGCTGCGCCGCGGACACGTGCTGTGGCACCAGTGGCCCCTGGACGTGGACGCCATGAACGAGGCCGCGGCCCCGCTGCTCGGCGAGCACGACTTCGCCGCGTACTGCAAGAAGCGCGAGGGCGCCACGACCATCCGTACGCTCCAGCAGCTCAGCTGGGAGCGCGGAGCGGACGGGATCATCACCGCGACCGTCCGCGCCGACGCCTTCTGCCACAACATGGTCCGCTCGCTCGTGGGCGCCCTGCTGCACGTCGGGGACGGCCACCGGCCGACCGACTGGCCCGGCAAGGTGCTGCGGGCCGCCGTACGGGACTCCTCGGTGCACGTGGTCAAGCCGCACGGGCTGACCCTGGAGGAGGTCGGCTACCCGGCGGACGAGCTGCTGGCCGCGCGCAGCAAGGAGGCGCGGAACATGCGCACCCTGCCGGGGGCCGGCTGCTGCTGACCTGCCGGGGGCTAATCCGTTTGGGCGGATCGCGGCCGGACCTGGACAATGCCCCGCATGGGACATCTCGAAGCCAGCCACCTGGAGTACTACCTTCCCGACGGGCGGGTCCTCCTGTCGGACGCCTCCTTCCGGGTGGGGGAGGGGTCCGTGGTCGCCTTGGTGGGGGCGAACGGCGCCGGCAAGACCACCCTCCTCAAGCTGATCTCCGGTGAGCTCCAGCCGCACGGCGGCGGGACCACCGTGAGCGGCGGCCTCGGCGTGATGTCGCAGTTCGTGGGCTCCGTACGGGACGAGAGCACCGTCCGGGACCTGCTCGTCTCGGTGTCCCAGCCCCGCATCCGGGAGGCCGCGAAGGCCGTGGACCGGGCCGAGGAGCTGATCCTGACGGTGGATGACGAGAAGGCCCAGATGGCCTACGCGCAGGCGCTCAGCGACTGGGCCGACGTCCAGGGCTACGAGGCGGAGACCCTCTGGGACGTCTGCACCATGGCCGCCATGGGCATGCCGTACGACTCCGCGCAGTTCCGCGAGGTGCGCACCCTGTCGGGCGGCGAGCAGAAGCGGCTGGTGCTGGAGGCCCTGCTGCGCGGGCCCGACGAGGTGCTGCTGCTCGACGAGCCGGACAACTACCTCGACGTCCCCGGCAAGCGGTGGCTGGAGGAGCAGCTGCGCGCGACCCGCAAGACGGTGCTGTTCATCAGCCACGACCGCGAGCTGCTGGCCCGGTCCGCCCAGAAGATCGTCAGCGTCGAGCCGGGCCTGGACGGCTCCGACGTGTGGATGCACGGAGCGGGCTTCGACACCTTCCACGCGGCGCGCCGGGAGCGCTTCGCGCGCTTCGAGGAGCTCAAGCGCCGCTGGGAGGAGAAGCACGCCCAGCTGAAGAAGCTGGTGCTCAGCCTGCGCCAGGCGGCGTCGATCAGCCACGAGCTGTCCTCCCGGTACGCGGCCGCGCAGACCCGGCTGAAGAAGTTCGAGGAGGCCGGCCCGCCGCCCGAGCCGCCGCGCGAGCAGGAGATCACCATGCGGCTCAAGGGCGGCCGCACCGGCGTGCGCGCGCTGACCGTGGAGAACCTGGAGCTCACGGGCCTGATGAAGCCCTTCTCCCTGGAGGTCTTCTACGGGGAGCGGGTCGCGGTGCTCGGCTCGAACGGCTCCGGGAAGTCGCACTTCCTGCGGCTGCTGGCGGGCGAGGACGTCGAGCACACCGGCACCTGGAAGCTGGGCGCCCGCGTGGTCCCCGGCCACTTCGCGCAGACGCACGCGCACCCCGAGCTGTTCGGCCGCACGCTCGTCGACATCCTGTGGACGGAGAGCGCCAAGGACCGGGGCGCGGCGATGTCCGTGCTGCGCCGCTACGAGCTGGAGCGGCAGGGCGACCAGCCGTTCGAGAAGCTCTCGGGCGGCCAGCAGGCGCGGTTCCAGATCCTGCTGCTGGAGCTGGCCGGGACCACGGCGCTGCTGCTGGACGAGCCGACGGACAACCTGGACCTGGAGTCCGCGGAGGCGCTCCAGGACGGCCTGGAGGCCTACGACGGCACTGTGCTGTGCGTCACGCACGACCGCTGGTTCGCGCGCACTTTCGACCGTTACCTGGTCTTCGGTTCGGACGGTGTGGTGCGGGAGACTACGGAGCCCGTCTGGGACGAACGTAGAGTCGAACGGCAGCGGTAAGCGGTAGGAGCGAGGGGGAGGCGTTGTGGGCCTGCGGCCTAGCATCTGGCTCATGAAGTGGGACGGCCCCGACGCCGGGAACCGCCTGGTCGACCGGCTGCTGCGGCCGTCCTCGCGCCCCCTGCAGCTCGTCTCCCTCGCGGTGGTCCTGGGGATCTGCGTCTCCACGAGCCTGCGGGAGAACTGGGGCTCGGACAACGCCTTCGTCGTCAAGGCCGCGCAGACGCTGCTGGCGGGCGGCTCCCCGTACGAGGACAAGCGCTTCCTGTACCTGCCGAGCGCGGTGCTCATGGCGGTCCCCGAGGCGATGCTGCCGCAGACGCTCCTGAGGTGGGTGCTGCCGGTCGGGATGTCCGGGCTGCTGGGCGCCGGCTGGGTGGCCGCTCTGCGGCTGTTCTCCGTGCCGCTGCGCTCGCGCCTGGCGGTCGGCGGGTTCGCGGTCCTGGCCATCGCCTACAAGCCGTACGTGAACCTCGTGCTGATCGGCAACTGGACGGCCATCTCGGCGGCCGCGCTGCCGGTGGCGCTGCTGCTCGCGCACCGCAGGGCGTGGGGGGCGGCCGGGCTGGTGGTCGGGCTGGCGATCGCCTGCAAGCCGATGCTGGTGCCGATCGGGCTGCTGTTCCTGCTGGCCAGGCAGTGGCGGGGGCTGGCCGCGGCCGTGCTGGTGCCGCTGGGGATCTCGCTGGCCGGCGCGCTGATGATGCCGAGCCCGTCGCTGTTCTTCACCAAGACCCTGCCGTTCCTGTTCCAGGGGCAGGACTCCTACGCGCTGCCGTGGGACGCCTCGCCGATCGCGGTGCTGCCGCGGCTGGGGGTGCCGGAGCCGCTGGCGATGCTGGTCGCGTTCGCGGGGGCCGGGGCCGGGCTGTGGGGCGCCTGGACGCGGTGGCGGCGGCCGGACGAGTCCGACCAGGGGCAGCTGCGGCTCGTGGAGACGGCCTGCATGGTGATGCTCGCCGCATTCCTGGTCTCGCGCCCCTCCTTCGACCACTACCTCCTGGTGGTGCTTCCGCTGCTGCTGGCCTCGGGGGTGCGGCCCGGCTCGATGCCCCGCTCGCCCTGGTTCTGGCTGGCCCTGACGCCCCAGGTGGTCCTGGTCCCGTGGCCCTCGGAGCTGGCCCACAAGCGGCGTGCGTTCAAGGACTGCGCCACCCTGTGCGGGCTCGCCGTTCTGCTGGCGCGTCGTGCACTGCGCTCCGGACGGGTTACTCTGGAGCCCGTAACAACTGCGGGGTCCCCACCCAGGACCGAACCGGAGTGCGCCGCGACGCCAGCAGAATCGGCATCGCGGACCGCGTTTTGACCCGTACGGGTCTGCTTGGGTACCCTGCTGGTTTGTTATGCGTATTGGCTTTCTCATTCTCACGTGAAAGGGCCTTGCGCCGGTCCACCGGACCGATGACCAGCAGTTCGCACAGTTCACCGGGTTGCGTCCCCGTTGTGAACGAGGGCTGTCGTGATCGTCCGTGGTGACCCTGTCAGGACCTTCCCGTGGGGCTTGCGCCCTTGGGATACCACCACTGAAGAAGCGAAGGCATACGCGTGCGTACGTTCAGCCCCAAGCCCGGCGACATCTCGCGCCAGTGGCTCGTCATCGACGCCCAGGACGTTGTCCTCGGCCGTCTGGCGACCCAGGCCGCTGCCCTCCTGCGGGGTAAGCACAAGCCGACCTACGCCCCCCACATGGACATGGGCGACTTCGTCATCATCGTCAACGCCGACAAGGTTCACCTGTCCGGCAACAAGGCGTCGCAGAAGATGGCGTACCGCCACTCCGGCTACCCGGGTGGTCTCCGCTCGGTGCGCTACGACGACCTCCTGGCGAACAACCCGGAGAAGGCCGTCGAGAAGGCCATCAAGGGCATGCTCCCCAAGAACACCCTGGGCCGTCAGATGCTCTCGAAGCTGAAGGTCTACTCGGGCGACCAGCACCCCCACGCTGCCCAGCAGCCGGTGCCGTTCGAGATCACCCAGGTCGCGCAGTAGTTCCGGCCACCCCCTAAGACGTAGAAAATTCTGAGGAGCATCGTGGCCGAGACCACCGCCGAGACGACCCCCGTCGACGAGTTCGAGGGCAACGTCGAGGAGTACACCAGCGAGTCTGAGGTCGTCGTCGAGGGCGACTACACCTCCGAGTCCCTTGCCGGTCGCTTCGGCGACCCCCAGCCGGCCGCCGGCCTGGGCCGTCGCAAGAACGCCATCGCCCGCGTCCGGATCGTTCCGGGCACCGGCAAGTGGAAGATCAACGGTCGCACCCTTGAGGACTACTTCCCCAACAAGGTGCACCAGCAGGAAGTCAACGAGCCGTTCAAGCTGCTCGAGCTCGACAACCGCTACGACATCATCGCCCGCATCTCGGGTGGCGGCGTCTCCGGCCAGGCCGGCGCCCTGCGCCTCGGTGTGGCCCGTGCGCTGAACGAGGCGGACGTGGACAACAACCGCCCGGCGCTGAAGAAGGCCGGCTTCCTCTCCCGCGACGACCGTGCGGTCGAGCGCAAGAAGGCCGGTCTCAAGAAGGCCCGTAAGGCTCCGCAGTACAGCAAGCGTTAATCTGCGCCTGCTGTTCAGCAACGAAACCGCCCCGGCAGCACTCTCCGTGCTGTCGGGGCGGTTCGTTTACCGCCACAAGCGGCAAATACCTGTCACAAGCGGTCACAGACGAAGCGGAAACTCGGGAGGACAACAGTGGGACGACTCTTCGGGACGGACGGTGTACGCGGCGTTGCCAACGCGGATCTGACGGCGGAGCTCGCGCTCGGCCTCTCCGTGGCGGCAGCCCACGTACTGGCGGAGGCAGGCACCTTCGCGGGCCACCGGGCCACGGCCGTGGTCGGCCGGGACCCCCGGGCCTCCGGCGAATTCCTCGAGGCGGCGGTCGTGGCCGGCCTCGCGAGCGCGGGCGTGGACGTCCTGCGCGTCGGTGTGCTGCCCACCCCGGCGGTGGCGTATCTCACCGGTGCGCTGGGTGCCGACCTCGGCGTGATGCTCTCCGCCAGCCACAACGCCATGCCGGACAACGGCATCAAGTTCTTCGCCCGCGGCGGCCACAAGCTCGCCGACGAGCTGGAGGACCGCATCGAGTCCGTCTACGACGAGCACCGCACCGGCGCTCCCTGGGACCGGCCCACCGGCTCCGGCGTGGGCCGCGTCTCCGACTACACCGAGGGCTTCGACAAGTACGTCGCCCACCTCATCGGGGTCCTCCCCAACCGCCTCGACGGCCTGAAGGTCGTCCTCGACGAGGCCCACGGCGCCGCCGCGTACGTCTCGCCCGAGGCCTTCGCGCGGGCCGGCGCGGAGATCATCACGATCGGCGCCGAGCCGGACGGCCTGAACATCAACGACGGCTGCGGCTCCACCCACCTCGGCCTGCTCAAGGCGGCCGTCGTCGAGCACGGCGCCGACTTCGGCATCGCGCACGACGGCGACGCCGACCGCTGCCTGGCCGTGGACGGCACCGGCGCGGAGGTCGACGGCGACCAGATCCTCGCGGTGCTGGCACTGGCCATGCGCGAGGCCGGGCAGCTGCGCGAGAACACCGTCGTCGGCACCGTCATGTCGAACCTGGGGTTCAAGCTGGCGATGGAGGCCGAGGGCATCCAGGTCGTGCAGACCGGCGTCGGCGACCGGTACGTGCTGGAGTCGATGAAGGAGCACGGCTACGCGCTGGGCGGCGAGCAGTCCGGCCACGTGATCATCCTCGACCACGCGACGACCGGCGACGGCACGCTGACCGGCCTGCTGCTGGCGGCGCGGGTCGCGGCCACCGGCAAGTCCCTGGCCGAGCTGGCCGGCGTCATGCAGCGGCTGCCGCAGGTGCTGGTCAACGTTCCCGACGTGGACAAGTCCCGGGTCACCACCTCCGCCGAGCTGGCCGCGGCCGTGGCCGACGCCGAGCGCGAGCTGGGCACCACCGGGCGCGTGCTGCTCCGTCCGTCCGGTACCGAGCCGCTCGTACGGGTGATGGTGGAGGCCGCCGACATCGAGCAGGCCCGCGCGGTCGCGGGCCGGCTGGCGGACGTCGTGAAGTCGGCGCTCGGCTAGTCCGTAGGCAGTTCGTTCAGGTGCGTGGCGCACCCGGTGGCCGGATCATCCGGTCGTGCTGGGTGCGCCACAGCAGTTTCCAGAACACCAGGGTGAGCGTGCCCGCGAGGACGATGCCCGCCAGATTGAGCAGCAGCTGCACGGCCGAGCCCCACATCTGGCCGAACTCGCCGTAGCTGAGTGCCACGGCGGCATTGGCGGCGGCGGGGACCGTGGTGACCGAGATGGCGACCCCGACCAGCGCCCCGGCCTTCGCCGAGGTCAGCGACAGCACCCCCGCCACGCCGGCGAGCAGGGCCACGACGAACGAGAACGGGTCGGGCTGCCAGATGAAGCTGGTGTTCGGGCGGGGCCGGTCCAGCATGCCCGGGTGGAACAGGTCGAGCGCGTCCATCACCAGGCTGAACACCGTGGTCGCCACGATCGCCGCGGCGAAGCCGACCAGCAGGGCGACCATCGAGCGCCCGGCGAGCTTCGGGGCGCGCTGCACCAGGCCCGTGCAGATGCCGGCGAGGGGTCCGAACTCGGGCCCGACCGCCATGGCGCCCACGATCAGGATCGCGTTGTCCAGGACCACACCGCAGGCCGCGATCATCGTCGCGACGATCATGAATGCGGCGTAGGTGATCGTGAGGGTGGACTCGTCATGGGTCGCCTCGGCCAGCTGCTCCCAGATCACGGCGTCGGCGGCCTCGCCCGGAGCCTCTTGCTCCGCCTTGTCGGCCCGCTCGGAGATGGACAGGTCGATGTGCTCCACGGCGATCGACCCGGTCTTGTCGATGCCGAGCGCCAGCATCTCCACGAGCAGCTCGTCGGCCGCCTCGCGGGCGACGTCGCACAGGACGAGGTCGCCCTCGGGGTTGCGGGCGGCGCCGGGCAGCAGCACCAGGTGGGTGGTGCCGACCGTCTGGTCGATCAGCGTGACCACCCGGTCCGTGAGGTGGTGCGGGGTGATCATCCGCAGATGCATCATGCCCGCACCCTAGCCAGGCGGGCCCTAGAGCTTGCGGAGGCTCAGCTTCTGCACCTTGTGGTCCGGGCCCTTTCGGACGACCAGGGTGGCCCGGCCGCGGGTGGGGGCCACGTTCTCCAGCAGGTTGGGCTTGTTGATGGTCCGCCACATCGTCTGCGCGTACGCCAGGGCCTCCTCCTCGGAGACCTGGGTGTACTTGCGGAAGTAGGAGAAAGGATTCTGGAACGCCGTCTCGCGCAGCTTCCGGAACCGGTTGAGGTACCAGCGCTCGATGTCCTCGGGGCGGGCGTCCACGTACACGCTGAAGTCGAAGTAGTCGGCGAGGCCGACGCGGGTGCGGCCGTCCTTGCCGGGGAGGGCCGGCTGGAGCACGTTGAGGCCCTCGACGATGAGGATGTCCGGGCGGCGTACGACGAGCTCCTCGCCCGGGACGATGTCGTAGATCAGGTGCGAGTAGACCGGGGCCCTGACCTCGTCCTTGCCGGCCTTGATGTCGGCGACGAAGCGGGTGAGCGCGCGGCGGTCGTAGGACTCGGGGAAGCCCTTGCGGGAGGTGAGCCCGCGCCGCTGGAGCTCCTTCATCGGGTAGAGGAAGCCGTCGGTGGTGACCAGCTCCACGCGGGGGTGCTCGGGCCAGCGCGCGAGGAGGGCCTGGAGCAGACGGGCCACGGTGGACTTGCCGACGGCGACGGAGCCGGCGACCCCTATGACGAAGGGGGTGCCCTGCTGGGCGCCGTGGCCGTTGCCCGCGTCGCCGAGGAAGGTGTTGAGGGTGCCGCGGAGGTTGCTGGTGGCACCGACGTAGAGGTTGAGCAGGCGGGAGAGCGGGAGGTAGACGTCGCGGACCTCGTCGAGGTCGATGACGTCACCGAGGCCGCGCAGCCGCTCGACCTCGTCGGCCGTCAGCGGCAGCGGGGTGCGCTCGCGCAGGGCGCTCCACTCGGCGCGGGTGAGGTCGACGTACGGCGAGGCCTCGGGGCCCCGGCGGTGGGCGGCGGGGCGCGTGGGGTGCCCCTCCTGGCCGGCGCGCTCCGTTGCGTCGTCCGGCGTGCTGCTTCGTGGCGGCGAAGTGATCACACCGCCATTGTCGGGGCTCGGGGGCCGTCGTGGGTGGTGTGGTCGGTCACGTACGTCAGGTCCGGGCAGGGCCCGCTCTGCGCGGTTGCACGGAGGCGGTACCGATTCGAGGTTCCTGGGGTCTCGTGCCGGTCACGATTGGCCGCGGGCACCGAAAAATGCCGGAGGGGTGATCGTTTCGGCAGTAGATTGCCGGATACCGCAGTCATGCAGCATGCGCCCCGCTGTGCGGGGGCGCCGCTCCTGCGGTTCCTGTTCTCATTGTTCGTGGGGGAGTCCTTTCGTGCGTACCGCTCTTGTCCGTCGTACCGTCCTGACCGCGTCCGCGGTGTCCCTGGCCCTGCTGAGCACCGCCTGCGGCGCCGACAAGGCCGACACCAAGCCGGACGCCAAGCCGTCCGCGGGCGCCGCTTCGAGCTCCGCGGCCGCGCCCGCCGGGAAGGCGAAGACGGACGCCGAGCTCGCCGGCGTGATCGTGGTCCAGGCCGACCTCCCCGAGCACGTGGTCAAGGCGGCCACCCCGGCCGAGGCCGCTGCGGCGGCCGGTGCCACCAGCGACAAGGCCGAGTGCCTGCCGCTGGTCAAGGCGCAGTCCATGGCCGCGATCGGCACCGCTGCCGGCACCGCCCGCACCAAGGCCGTCGCCAAGCCCGCGCAGCCGGCGGAGAACGCCAGCCCCGAGGAGAAGGCGAAGGCCGCGATGGGCGCCCTGGGCGCCACCGCCACCGCCGTCACCCTGGCCTCGTACGAGGGCAAGGGCGCCGAGGAGGCCTTCACCGCCATCAAGACCGCGGGCACGGCCTGCGCCGGCGGCTACACGGGCAGCCAGTCGGGCGACTCGCTGAAGATCACCAAGGTGGCTCCGGGCGCTTCCGTCACCGCCGGCGACGGCGCACTCGCCTACACGGTGGTGGGCGACGCGGACGGCGAGCCGCTCACCATGGAGCTCGTGGTCGTGCGCAAGGGCAACACCCTCGCGACCTTCTCCGCCGTGAGCCTGACCGGCACCGCCGAGCAGCCGAAGGCCGTCGTGGACGCGCAGGTCAAGAAGCTCGGCTGAACCCCGGGGCAGTGACACGTCAACCCCGCTCCGGCGCATTCGCCGGGGCGGGGTTTTCGTCTGGTTCAGGTACCGGGCAGAGGGCCAACTTCGGCGTACGCTGCGGCCTATGTGCGGAATTGTGGGTTACGTGGGAGCGCAGTCGGCGCTCGATGTGGTCATCGCCGGACTCAAGCGGCTGGAGTACCGCGGCTACGACTCGGCGGGGATCGCCGTGCTCGCCGACGGGGGGCTGGCCGCCGTCAAGAAGGCCGGGAAGCTGGTCAATCTGGAGAAGGAGCTGGTCGGCAACCCGCTGCCGGCCGGATCCACCGGGCTCGGGCACACCCGCTGGGCCACCCACGGCGGGCCCACCGACGCCAACGCCCATCCCCACCTGGACAACTCCGGGCGGGTGGCCGTCGTACACAACGGGATCATCGAGAACTTCGCCGTGCTGCGCGCCGAACTGGCCGAGCGCGGGCACCGGCTGGAGTCCGAGACGGACACCGAGGTCGTGGCGCACCTGCTCGCCGAGGAGTTCTCGGCCACCGCGGACCTGGCGGCGTCGATGCGGCTGGTGTGCCGGCGCCTGGAGGGCGCCTTCACGCTGGTCGCGGTGCACGCCGACGAGCCGGACGTGGTGGTCGGCGCGCGCCGGAACTCGCCCCTGGTGGTGGGCGTTGGAGAGGGGGAGAACTTCCTCGCCTCGGACGTGGCCGCCTTCATCGCCCACACCCGGGCCGCGATCGAGCTGGGGCAGGACCAGGTCGTCGAGCTCCGCCGCGACGGGGTCACGGTGACCAACTTCGACGGGTCGCCCGCGTCCGTGCGGGCGTACCACGTGGACTGGGACGCCTCGGCGGCCGAGAAGGGGGGATACGACTACTTCATGCTCAAGGAGATCGCGGAGCAGCCGAAGGCCGTCGCCGACACCCTCCTGGGCAGGATCGACGCGAGCGGCTCGCTGACCCTGGACGAGGTGCGCATCCCCGACTCGGTGCTCAGGGAAGTCGACAAGGTCGTGATCGTGGCGTGCGGTACGGCGTACCACGCGGGCATGATCGCGAAGCTGGCCATCGAGCACTGGACCCGCATCCCGTGCGAGACGGAGCTGGCGAGCGAGTTCCGTTACCGCGACCCGATCCTGGACCAGCGGACGCTGGTGGTCGCGATCTCGCAGTCCGGCGAGACCATGGACACCCTGATGGCGCTGCGGCACGCGCGCGAGCAGGGCGCCAAGGTGCTGGCCATCTGCAATACGAACGGGTCGACGATCCCGCGCGAATCGGATGCCGTGCTGTACACGCACGCCGGTCCGGAGGTGGCCGTCGCCTCGACCAAGGCGTTCCTCACGCAGCTGGTGGCCTGCTACCTGGTCGCGCTGTACCTCGGCCAGGTGCGCGGCACGAAGTGGGGCGACGAGATCCGGTCGGTGATCCGGGAGCTGTCGGACATCGCCGCGGCGGTGGACACCGTACTGGAGACGATGGAGCCGGTACGGGCGCTCGCGCGGTCGCTGGCGGACAAGAACACGGTGCTGTTCCTGGGGCGGCACGTCGGGTACCCGGTGGCGCTGGAGGGTGCGCTCAAGCTCAAGGAGCTGGCGTACATGCACGCCGAGGGCTTCGCGGCGGGCGAGCTCAAGCACGGGCCGATCGCGCTGATCGAGGAGGACCTGCCGGTGGTGGTGGTCGTCCCGTCGCCGCGCGGCCGCTCGGTGCTCCACGACAAGATCGTGTCGAACATCCAGGAGATCAGGGCGCGCGGGGCGCGCACGATCGTCATCGCGGAGGAGGGCGACGAGGCGGTCGTCCCGTACGCCGACCACCTGATCCGGATCCCGGCCACGCCGACGCTGCTCCAGCCGCTGGTGGCGACCGTGCCGCTGCAGGTGTTCGCGTGCGAGCTGGCGACGGCGCGGGGGAACGAGGTGGACCAGCCGCGTAACCTCGCCAAGTCGGTGACTGTGGAGTGAGCGAAGCGAGCGGAGCAGTTCGCCGACCATTGGGCGCAGTAGTCACCGTGGAGTAGTTGGGGTTGTCGTTGTGATCATCGGTGTGGGGATCGACGTCGCGGAGATCGAGCGGTTCGGTGCCGCGCTGGAGCGCACGCCGAACCTGGCGCAGCGGCTGTTCGTCGACTCCGAGTTGATCCTGCCGAGCGGCGAGCGGCGCGGAACCGCCTCGCTCGCCGCCCGGTTCGCGGCGAAGGAGGCCCTGGCCAAGGCGCTGGGCGCGCCCGCCGGGCTGCTGTGGACCGATGCCGAGGTGTACGTCGAGGACTCGGGGCAGCCGCGGCTGCGGGTGTCCGGGACGATCCAGGCGCGGGCCCTGGAGCTGGGCGTGAAGTCCTGGCACATCTCGCTGAGCCACGACGCCGGTGTCGCGTCGGCCGTGGTGATCGCCGAGGGATGACGCCTGCCGTGGGGCAGGGTGGTGGCATGCGTACTGCTTACAGCGTGGAGACCGTACGGGCCGCCGAGCGGGAGTTGACGGCGCGGCTGCCCGAGGGCGCCCTGATGCAGCGGGCGGCGGCCGGGCTGGCCGCCGTCTGCGCGGGGCTGCTGAGGAGGGTGTACGGGGCGCGCGTCGTGCTGCTCGTGGGGCCCGGGGACAACGGCGGGGACGCCCTGTACGCGGGCGCGCGGCTGGCGCGGCGCGGGGCCGGGGTGACGGCGGTGCCGCTGGATCCGGAGCGGATGCACGCGGGCGGGCTCGCCGCGCTGCGGGCCGCCGGGGGGCGGGTCGCGCAGGCCGTCCCGCAGCGGGCGGACCTCGTACTGGACGGACTGCTCGGGATCGGCGGGCGGGGCGGGCTGCGGCCGGCGGCCGCGGCGCTGGTGGAGCGGATCCCGCCGGGGGTGCCGGTCGTCGCCGTGGACCTGCCGAGCGGGGTGGACGCGGACAGCGGCGAAGTGGCGGGGCCCGCGGTACGGGCCGATGTGACGGTGACCTTCGGGGCGTACAAGCCCGGCCTGCTGATCGACCCCGGGGCCTCGCGGGCGGGCGTGGTGCGGCTCGTGGACATCGGGCTCGAACTGCCGGCGCCGGAGGTGGAGGCGCTCCAGCACGCCGATGTGGCGGGGCTGCTGCCGGCGCCGACGGCGTCGAGCGACAAGTACCGGCGGGGCGTGGTCGGGATCGTCGCCGGGTCCGCGCAGTACCCGGGGGCGGCGGTGCTGGCCGTGGCCGGCGCGCTGCGGGGCGGGGCGGGCGCGGTGCGGTACGTGGGGCCCGGACCGGTGGCGGACGCGGTGCTGGCCCGGTACCCGGAGACGCTGATCGGGCCGGGGCGGGTACAGGCGTGGGTGGTCGGCCCGGGGCTGGGGGAGGGGCGCGCGGGGGAGGTCGCGGAGCTGCTCGCGCAGGACGTCCCGGTGCTGGTCGACGCGGACGGGCTGCGGGGACTGGACGCGGGGGTCCTGCGGGCCCGGACGGCCGCGACCCTGCTGACCCCGCACGCGGGGGAGGCGGCGGCGCTGCGGGGGGTCCCGCGGGAGTCGGTGGAGGCGGGGCGGCTGGGCGCGGTGCGGGAGCTGGCGGGGCTGTACGGGTCGACGGTGTTGCTGAAGGGCTCGACGACGCTGGTCGCCTCCGGCGGTTCGCCCGTCCGGGTGAACCCGACGGGGACGCCCTGGCTTGCGACGGCCGGAAGCGGTGACGTCCTGTCGGGCCTGGCCGGATCCCTCCTGGCCGCGGGCCTGTCGGGCCCGGACGCCGGGGCGGTGGCGGCGTACCTTCACGGCCTGGCGGCCAGGCTCGCGGGGGGTCCCTTGCTGGCGCAACAGGTGGCCGAGGCCCTCCCGTCCGCCTGGCGGGACGTCCGCCGTCCGTGACCCGGTCGGGTGCGGCGCCGCCGCTGGGGCTCCGCCCAGACCCTCCCCCAGACTCCGTCCGGGGGGACCCCCACGCCTCAAACGCCGGCGGGGCTGGTTGTGCTCGGTGCGGCGCCGCTGTCGGGGGCTCTGCCCCCGAACCCCCCGCGCCTCAAGCGCCGGCGGGGCTGGATTTGGCTCATGCCGCCCGTCTGGTGC
This sequence comes from Streptomyces sp. NPDC059989, assembly GCF_042736975.1. NCBI lineage: Bacteria > Bacillati > Actinomycetota > Actinomycetes > Kitasatosporales > Streptomycetaceae > Streptomyces > Streptomyces sp. NPDC059989. The sequence continues at coordinate 100,070 of NZ_JBHWUO010000015.1, read as the reverse complement.
GGCTGGATTGCCCGCAGGGCAATTTCAGCCCCGCCGGCGTTTGAGGCGCGGGGTGCGGGGCGGAGCCCCGGGTCTTGAGCCGCGCCCGGCGACGGCGCCGCAGCGGCCCGACCAGCGGGGTCTGAGAGACTGTGCGGGATGAACGAGACACCGACGCGCGTGTACGCCGAGATCGATCTTGACGCCGTACGGGGGAACGTGCGCGCGCTGCGCGAGCGGGCGCCCCGGGCCGGGCTGATGGCCGTCGTCAAGGCGGATGCCTACGGGCACGGGGCCCTGGCCTGCGCCAAGGCCGCCCAGGAGGCCGGCGCCACCTGGCTCGGGACCGCCACGCCCGACGAGGCCCTCGCGCTGCGCGCCGCCGGGGTCGAAGGCCGGATCATGTGCTGGCTGTGGACCCCCGGCGGGCCCTGGCGGGAGGCCGTCGAGGCCGATGTCGACATCTCGGTCAGCGGGATCTGGGCCCTGGACGAGGTCCGGGAAGCGGCGCGCGCGGCGGGGCGGACCGCCCGCATCCAGCTCAAGGCCGACACCGGCCTCGGCCGCAACGGCTGCCAGCCCGGCGACTGGGCCGAGCTCGTGGGGGCCGCGGTCGCCGCGCAGGCCGAGGGGACCGTCAACGTCACCGGCGTCTGGTCGCACTTCGCCTGCGCCGACGAGCCGGGCCACCCGTCCATCCAGCTCCAGCTCTCCGCCTTCCGCGACATGCTCGCCTACGCCCAGAAGGAGGGCGTCGAGCCCGAGGTCCGGCACATGGCCAACTCGGCCGCCACCCTCACCCTGCCCGAGTCCCACTTCGACCTGGTCCGCACGGGCCTCGCCGTCTACGGGGTCTCGCCCGCGCCCGAGCTCGGCACCCCGGCCCAGCTGGGCCTGAAGCCCGCCATGGCCCTCAAGGCCTCCCTCGCGCTGGTCAAGACCGTCCCGGCCGGGCACGGCGTGAGCTACGGGCACCACTACGTCACGGACGACGAGACCACCCTCGCGCTGGTCCCGGCCGGCTACGCCGACGGCATCCCGCGGCACGCCTCCGGCAGCGGGCCGGTCCTCGTCGGCGGCAAGGTCCGGCACGTCGCCGGGCGCGTGGCCATGGACCAGTTCGTCGTCGACCTGGGCGGTGACCGGGCCCGCGTCGGCGACGAGGCCGTCATCTTCGGGGACGCGGAGCGCGGCGAGCCCACCGCCGAGGACTGGGCTCAAGCGGCACACACGATCGCGTATGAGATCGTCACCCGTATCGGAGCGCGCGTGCCCCGGGTGTACCTGGGCGCCTGACACGAGCGGGGGTGGCGGTGTGAGCGGCGTGAGCGAGAATTGGCGCAAGGCCGGCTGGGCCGGCGCCGCCATCGGCGTGATAGCCGCTGGTGCGGCGGCCGGTGTCGCGGTCGAACGGATCACCGTCGGACGGGGCATGCGTATGAAGGCGCGCCTTGCCCTCGACGCGGCCGGGGACTACGGGTCCCTGCGCGGCGCCGAGGGGACCTGCCGGGCCGAGGACGGCACCCTGCTCCACTACGAGGTCGACGAGCTGCCGGAAGAAGGCAAGCGGCGCCGCATGCGCCGCAAGCCCGCGCCCCCGGCCACCGTCGTCTTCTGCCACGGCTACTGCCTCGGCCAGGACTCCTGGCACTTCCAGCGCGCCGCCCTGCGCGGCATGGTCCGCGCCGTCTACTGGGACCAGCGCAGCCACGGCCGCAGCGCCCGCGGGCTGGCCCAGGCGGACGGCGAGCCGGTCACCATCGACCAGCTCGGCCGCGACCTGAAGGCCGTCATCGACGCGGCCGCCCCCGAGGGCCCGCTGATCCTGGTGGGTCACTCGATGGGCGGAATGACCATCATGGGATTCGCCGAGCAGTTTCCCGACCTCGTGCGCGACCGCGTCGTCGGCGTCGCCCTGGTCGGCACCTCCAGCGGCCGCCTCGACGAGGTGACGTACGGGCTGCCCTCCGTCGGTGTGGGAGCCGTACGCAAGCTGCTGCCGGGCGTGCTGAAGGCGCTCGGATCGCAGGTGGAGCTGGTCGAGAAGGGCCGCAGGGCCACCGCCGACCTCTTCGCCGGCATGATCAAGATGTATTCGTTCGGTTCCCGGGACGTGGACCCGGCCGTCGCGCGCTTCGCCGAGCGGCTGATCGAGGCCACCCCGATCGACGTGGTCGCCGAGTTCTACCCGGCCTTCCAGACCCACGACAAGACCGCCGCGCTGCAGCGGTTCGCGGACATCCCCGTCACCGTCATCGCCGGGGACAGGGACATGATCACCCCGTCCCAGCACAGCGTGGCCATCAAGGAGGCGCTGCCCGGCGCCGAGCTGGTGGTCCTGGAGTCCACCGGGCACCTGATGATGCTGGAGCGCCCGGAGACCGTGACCGGTCTGCTGACCGAGCTGCTGGCGCGCACCGGGGCGGTCCCGGGCGCCGCACCGACTAACGTTGGCGGGCATGGAAGAAGTACCGCTGGAAGCACAGCGCAGCCAGGCACCGACACCGGCAGAAGCACAGGCGGCAGCGCCGGCAGCAGCGCAGGGACCGGCGCCTGAGGGCGCGGTCGAGACCCGGATCACCGTCGACTCCCCGGACGCCATGCAGGAGCTGGGCCGCAGGCTCGCCCGCCTGCTGCGCCCCGGCGACCTGGTGCTGCTCACCGGCGAGTTGGGCGCGGGCAAGACCACGCTGACCCGCGGCCTCGGCGAGGGTCTGGGCGTGCGCGGGGCCGTGACCTCGCCGACCTTCGTGATCGCCCGCGTACACCCCTCGCTGACCGGCGGGCCGGCGCTGGTGCACGTGGACGCGTACCGGCTAGGCGGCGGGCTGGACGAGATGGAGGACCTGGACCTCGACGTCTCGCTGCCCGAGTCCGTGGTCGTCGTGGAGTGGGGCGACGGCAAGGTGGAGGAGCTCTCCGACGACCGGCTGCACGTGGTGATCGCCCGGGCGGTCGGCCACGAGGAGGTCCTGGACGACGTACGGGAGGTCTCCGTGCGCGGGATCGGGGCGCGCTGGGTCGAGGGGGCCGGGCTGGACGCGCTCGCGGGCGCCCTCTCGGAGTAAACGTACCGACAACTCGTCGGCAAGATATTGCGCCCTTGGTGGTGGGCGTGGTCACATGGTACCGAGAGTTTCTTAGGTATGCCTAAGTTCGGCGTTCCGGGGCCCAGGAGGCACCATGTCGGCACCAGCGGGAGTACCGCGCGACCCACGTCCGTCCGCCGTGTCCATGCGGGCGCTGCTCGCCGCGGGCGTGGCCGCCACCGCCGTCTCGACCCCGCCCGGCCGAGAACACGCGCCGCAGGACAGCGAGCCGGAGGGCGGCGCGGAGGGTGCCGCGGTCGCAGACAGCGAAGAGGCCGCTTCGGAGTCCGAAGCGGCCTGAGTCGCACGTACGGGTGAAAGTCCCGCCGTCAGGGAACGACGACGACCTTCGAGTTGATCGTCGCGAAGGCCCACATCGCGTCGCCGTCGGCCTTCGTCATGCGGATGCCGCCGGTCTTCTTGTTCGGGTCGGGCTCCGGCGTCGCGCCGTCCGCGCGGGCGCTGAAGCCGATCGCCACGCCCTCCGTGCCGGCGAACCGTACGACGTGCTCGATCGGCACCCCGTCGGAACCCGTGACCGCGCCCGAGCGGGAGCCGACCGCGTAGCTCCCGGCCTTCGGGTGCACCGTGCTCGGCATCACCGTGAAGGACTTCGGCTGCTGGCCGGCCGCGGGGTCGCCCACCAGCCAGACCCGCTTCTGGCCCACCGAGTACACGACGCGCACCCCGGTGCCGGAGCCCTCCGGCACGGGCACCGGCTTCGCCGGGTCCTGCTTCGCCGCGGACTGGCTCGGGGCGGGGGCCGGCTCCTGCGCGGCCGCCTTCGGAGGGTGCGCGGGAGCCGTCGCGGACGCCTGGTAGCCGAGGAAGCCGACGGCGGCGAGTGCCGCGGCGGTGAGCCCGGCCACGATTCCCGAGCTGCTGCGTGCCACCTTGCTCCACCTCTCCGCGCCACCTGGATTTCCTGGTCGAAAGGTAGCAGCCGGCCCGCTCCACGCCCGGGCGCAAGGGCTCGGGTTCAAGGAGTCGTAGGCTGTTCGCGTGCTCTTGCTCGCTGTAGATACCGCCACGCCCGCCGTCACCGTCGCCCTGCACGACGGCGAGTCCGTCCTCGCCGAGTCGAACCAGGTCGACGCCCGCCGCCACGGGGAGCTGCTCCTGCCCTCCGTGGACAAGGTGCTCGCCGAGGCCGGGGTGAAGCTCGAAGCCGTCACCGGCATCGTCGTCGGCGTCGGCCCCGGCCCCTACACCGGGCTGCGCGTCGGCCTCGTCACGGCCTCCACCTTCGCCGCCGTGCTGGGCGTGCCCGTGCACGGCCTGTGCACCCTCGACGGCCTCGCCTACGCGGCCGGGGCCGCCGGGATCGAGGGCCCCTTCACCGTCGCCACCGACGCACGGCGCAAGGAGGTCTACTGGGCGCGCTACGAGGACCCGCGCACGCGCGTCGGCGAGCCCGCCGTGGACCGCCCGGCCGACATCGCCGAGCAGGTCGCGGGAGTCCCCGCGGTGGGCCAGGGCGCGCTGCTCTACCCGGACGTCTTCACGGACGCCCGGGACCCCGAGCACCAGTCGGCCGCGGCCCTGGCCTCCCTGGCCGCGGAACGGCTGGCGGCGGGCCTGGAGTTCCTGCCTCCGACCCCGCTCTACCTGCGCCGCCCCGACGCGCAGGTGCCCAAGAACTACAAGGTGGTCACCCCGCAGTGACGCCCGTCCCCGATGCCGTGCTGCGCGAGATGCGCTGGTGGGATATCGCGCCCGTGCTGGAACTGGAGCACGAGCTGTTCCCCGAAGACGCCTGGTCCGCCGGGATGTTCTGGTCCGAGCTCGCCCACGCCCGCGGCCCGCGCGCCACGCGCAGGTACGTCGTCGCCGAAGACCCCGCCACCGGCCGGCTGGTGGGCTACGCCGGCCTCGCCGCCGCCGGGGACCTGGCCGACGTACAGACCATCGCGGCCGCCCGCGACCAGTGGGGGACCGGGCTCGGCGCCCGGCTCCTGACCGAACTGCTGCGCGCCGCCACCGCCTTCGAGTGCGCCGAGGTGCTGCTGGAGGTGCGGGTGGACAACACCCGCGCCCAGAGGCTCTACGAACGCTTCGGCTTCGAGCCCGTCGGCTTCCGACGGGGCTACTACCAGCCCGGCAACGTCGACGCGCTCGTCATGCGACTGACCGACCCCGCACAAGCACGAACTGAGAGCAGTGAGAGCAATGGCTGACGAACCTCTCGTCCTCGGCATCGAGACCTCCTGCGACGAGACCGGCGTCGGCGTCGTCCGCGGCACCACCCTCCTCGCGGACGCGATCGCGTCGAGCGTCGACGAGCACGCGCGCTTCGGCGGGGTCGTGCCCGAGGTCGCCTCGCGGGCCCACCTGGAGGCCATGGTCCCCACCATCGAGCGCGCCCTGAAGGAGGCGGGCGTCAGCGCCCGCGACCTCGACGGCATCGCGGTCACGGCCGGCCCCGGCCTGGCGGGGGCGCTGCTGGTGGGCGTCTCGGCGGCCAAGGCGTACGCGTACGCGCTCGGCAAGCCGCTGTACGGGGTGAACCACCTGGCCTCGCACATCTGCGTGGACCAGCTGGAGCACGGGCCGCTGCCGGAGCCGACCATGGCGCTGCTGGTCTCCGGCGGGCACTCCTCGCTGCTGCTGGCCCCGGACATCACGTCCGACGTACGCCCCCTGGGCGCGACCATCGACGACGCGGCGGGCGAGGCCTTCGACAAGATCGCGCGCGTGCTGCAGCTGGGCTTCCCCGGTGGTCCGGTCATCGACCGGCTCGCGCGCGAGGGCGACCCGAAGGCGATCCACTTCCCGCGGGGCCTGACGGGGCCGCGCGACGCCGCGTACGACTTCTCCTTCTCCGGGCTCAAGACGGCGGTCGCCCGCTGGATCGAGGCGAAGCGGAAGGCGGGCGAGGAGGTTCCGGTGCGCGACGTGGCGGCCTCCTTCCAGGAGGCGGTGGTGGACGTCCTCACCCGCAAGGCGATCCGGGCGTGCAAGGACGAGGGCGTCGACCACCTGATGATCGGCGGCGGCGTGGCGGCCAACTCCCGGCTCCGCTCGCTGGCGCAGGAGCGGTGCGACGACGCGGGGATCATCCTGCGGGTGCCGCGGCCGAAGCTGTGCACCGACAACGGCGCGATGGTGGCGGCGCTGGGCGCGGAGATGGTCAAGCGGAACCGGGCGGCATCGGACTGGGACCTGTCGGCGGACTCCTCGCTGCCGGTGACGGACCCGCACGTTCCGGGTACGGCCCACGAACACGGCCACGAACACGGCCACGGCCACGCCCAGTCCCACGACCACGTGCACGAACTGAGCAAGGACAACCTCTACTCGTGAACACCGTGGGACCCGGGCCGGGACTGGTCGCGCTGATGTGGGAGGCCCGGGCCGCCGCCGGCCGGGGCAACGAGCTGCTGGAGTGGGCCCGCGCCCAGATCCTCGCCCGGGAGCCGGTGCGCCGCGAGGTGTTCCGGGCCCCGCAGGACCGGGTGCTCGTGATCACGTGGTGGGAGACGGCCGAGGGGGTCTCGGCGGACCTCCCCGAACTGCCGGAGCCCGCTGCCGACTTGATCACGCGGGCGGTGCACCGCTGGCGGTTCGAGTCGGTCGAGGTCACCGGGGCCTGACCGGTTCCGCCCGGGGCCGGACCGGGGCGGGGATGCGGATATGGTCATGTTCATGCCCCGCGACCTGCCTCCTCCGCCGCCTCCCGCGCACCTGCGTGCCTGGATGGACGACACCGTCGTACGGGCCGACCGTGCGCGCTTCCTGAGCGACCTGGGCCGCCACAGCCTGGGCCTCGGGCGGCTGCTGCTGCTCTGGGCCGTCTCGGCGGTCTTCGCCCTCGGCTGGTCCTTCGTCGGCATGGCGCTGATGGCCTTCGAGGCGCCCGACCCGTTCTCCGCCGTCTTCGGCCTGGTCTTCGCCGTCCTCGGCGCGGGGGTGCTGATCCCGGCCGGCTTCTGGTTCGCCTGGGGCGCCCGGCGCGACCGCCAGGTGCGGCGGCTGCTGTCCGCGTGGGCGGAGACGGACCGGGACCCGGCGGCGGACTCCCGCCTGCGAGCGCCCGGCCGGAGCCTGACCTGGCTCCTGTCCTCCTTCGTCCTGGGCGCACTGGGGCTGTGGCTGACCTTCGGCACCGCGCTGTCGGCCCGCGCGGGCGAGGACACGTACGGCGAGGTCACGTACTACATGGGCCTCGGCATGATCCTCTGGATCACCGCCCTCCTGGGCACGGCCAAGGCCGCCGCCCACTACCACTGGGCGCTACGCGCCTTCCGCCGGTCCTGACTTCAGCCGCGCCGTCGCCGGCTGCTGCGCGCCTTCCGCGGGCGCGGGCCAACCTCGCCTCCGCCTGGGCGGAGCCAAGTCAGCCCCGCCGGCGTTTGAGGCGTGGGGGTCCCCCCGGACGGAGTCTGGGGGAGGGTCCGGGGCGGAGCCCCGGGAAGCCCGGGCGGCAGCCCGGGGCCGCTCCGCGCAGCGGCGCCGCACCCGAACGCCCGACGCCCCGGCAGGGCCGGCACCCCGGGCCGCCGACCAGCGGACTACCGTACGGGCTTCGCCGCAGGCGACCCGGCAGGCGACCCGGCCGGCGAGCCGATCAGCATCGACGGCGCCCCCGCCACCCGCGTCAGGAACACCGTCGCCGAGTTCGGCCCCGACGGCTTGACCCTCCTGCGGAGCTCCTCCGGCTCGATCGCCGACCCCCGCTTCTTCACCGTCAGGATCCCCACCCCCCGCTCCCGCAGCAGCGCCTTCAGCTTCTTCAGGCCGAACGGCAGCACATCGGTGATCTCGTACGCCGTCGCGTACGGCGTCTCGCGCAGCTCATCGGCGGTGATGTAGGCGATGGTCGGGTCGATGAGCCGCCCGTCCAGCTGCTCGGCGACCTCGGCGACCAGGTGGGCCCGGATCACCGCCCCGTCGGGCTCGTAGAGCCAGCGGCCGACCGGCCCGGCCTCCGGGTCGGGCAGCGGATCGGCGGTGTGCAGCGCGCGCGGCCCCGGCAGCAGGGTGGCGCGCACGGTCCCGGGCGAGGTCCCGAACCAGAGCACCGCCTCCTTCACGTCCCCCTGGTCGGAGATCCACTCGGCCTCGGCCTCCTCCGGCACCGCCTCGTGCGGGATCCCGGGCGCGATCTTGATGGCGGCGTACTTCGCGGCACGGGCCGTCTCCACGGCCCACGACAGCGGCGGCGAGTAGGACTCCGGATCGAAGATCCGGCCGCGCCCGCCGCGCCGGGCCGGGTCGATGAAGACGGCGTCGTAGCCGGAGGTGTCCACCTCGGTCACGTCCGCTTCCCGCACCTCGATCAGGTCCGCCAGCCCCAGCGCCTCGGCGTTGGCCCGAGCGACGGCGACGGTCAGCGGGTCGTGGTCGACCGCGAGCACCCGGATGCCGAGCCGCGCCAGCGCGAGGGCGTCCCCGCCGATGCCGCAGCACAGGTCGGCGAGCGACCGTACGCCCAGCTCGGCGAGGCGCCCGGCCCGGTACGCGGCGACGGACGCCCGCGTGGCCATCTCCCCGCCGCCCGGCGTGAAGTACATCCGGAACGCGTCTTCGGCGCCGAACTTCGCCACCGCGCGCTGCCGCAGCCGGGCCTGGCCGAGCGCGGCGGAGACCAGCCCGGCGGGGTGCTCGCGGCGCAGCCGGGTGGCGACGGCCAGCTCCTGGGCGGGGTCGTAGTCGCGGAGCGAGTCGAGGAGGGCGCGCCCCTCGGGGGTGAGGAGGGCGGCGAAGTCTTCGGGGGTCACGGACCCATTGTCGGCGACGGGGCGGGAGGGACGCCGCTCCGGGCGGCCACGTCAAGCGGTGTGGGCCAGTCGAAGGAAGGTGGAACTCCGCTCGCGGTGTCTTCCGGGGAGCCCGCGTGTCGGATGCCAGGATGCGCAGCTATGCAGCTAGTCCGACAAAAGGAAGATAAGACGCAACAGGGTCACCGGTACGCGGCGGGTCCGCGCGGCCGGTTCGGGGTGGCCGTGGCCGCCCTGCTGGTAGCCGCACTCGGTACGGCCTGCTCCGGGGGATCCGGAGCACCGGACAAGGCGGAGAAGGCGAAGGCGGCCAAGGGCGCGGAGTCGGGCGCGGCGGGCGCGCTCAGCGCCGCCGAGAAGGCCAAGGCGGCCCAGCAGGCGCGCGTCGCCGCGGCGAAGAAGTGGGGCCTGCTCAAGGTGCCGCTGACCGCCCCGGCCGCGCCGAAGGAGAAGCCCGAGATCACCACCCGGGACGGCTTCGAGGTCGAGGACCAGGAGGAGTACCCGCCGGTCTTCACCACCGTCCCGACCGAGGAGAAGGTCGTCTTCCTGACGATCGACGACGGCGCGGAGAAGGACCCGCAGTTCCTGAAGATGATGCAGGAGCTCCAGATCCCGTACACGGCCTTCCTCAGCGACTACCTGGTGCGGGACAACTACCCGTACTTCAAGGACATGCAGGCCGCGGGCGTCACCCTGAACAACCACACGCTCAACCACCGCTACATGCCTGCGCTCTCGTACGAGAAGCAGCGCGAGGAGATCTGCGGTCAGCAGGACACGATCCAGAAGCAGTTCGGCAAGCGCCCGACCCTCTTCCGGCCGCCGTACGGGAACTACAACCAGGACACCCTGAAGGCGGCGAAGTCCTGCGGGATCAAGGCGGTACCGCTGTGGAACGCGGAGGCGTTCACGAACCGGATGGACTACCGGGAGTGGGACCGCGACCTGCACCCCGGTGACATCATCCTCACGCACTTCCGGGGCAAGGAGGACTGGAAGGGCACAATGCCTGACATGATCCGTCAGGTCATGAAAACCGTCACGGCCAAGGGGTACGCCGTGGCTCGCTTGGAGGACTATCTGTGAAGCATGCGCGCCGGTTGGTAGCCGGAACGCTGGCGGCCGGCGCGCTCGCGCTGTCCCTGACGGGGTGTGGGGACAGCGTGGACCCCATCGAACGGATGGGGCGCAAGACGACGCAGGGGGCCGGGACGGCGGAGGGCTCGGCGACTCCGTCGCCCGCTCCCTCGGCGGGGAACGCGTCGGGGAACGCCTCGGGGAACGCGTCGGACGAGGCATACAGGAAATGGGGCCTGACGGCCCCTCTCGCGTACGCGCCGAAGCCCGCCCAGAAGCCGCAGATCCCGAAGGCGGGCCCGGGCAAGGTCCCCGTCATCGACCGAATACCCGTCCCGGCCGGGGAGAAAATAGTCTTCCTGACCTTCGACGACGGAGCCGAGAAGGACCCCGAGTTCCTGAAGATGGCGGCCGACCTGAAGCTGCCGATCAGCATGTTCCTGACGGACAACGTGGCTTCGTCGGACTACGGCCACTTCGAGAAGCTTCGCGACAACGGCTCGGCGAGCACGATAAACAACCACACGCTGACGCACCCGAACCTCCGGACTCTGCCCTTCGCGGCGCAGAAGAAGGAGATATGCGACCAGCAGGACCGCCTGGAGAAGCGCTTCGGCAAGCGCCCACCCCTCTTCCGCCCGCCCTTCGGCAACTACAACGACGACACCCTCCGGGCCGCCTCGGAGTGCGGAGTCTCGTCCCTGGTGCTGTGGCGGGTCTCGATGCAGATCAACAACTTCCAGTACGCCGAGGGCTCCGCCCTCAAACCGGGCGACATCATCCTGGCCCACTTCCGCGGCCCGTCCGAGCTCAAGGGCTCGACGGAAACCCAGATGACGACGCGCATGCTCCAGCGGATACAGGAGCAGGGCTACAAGATCGGGCGGCTGGAGGACTACCTGTGACATCCCCCCTCGCCGAAGGGCGAGGGAATCCTTCGTCCCGTGGGTGCGGGACTCCGGTGGTTGACGCTTCACTGCCTGCCCACTGGCTAAGGCTCCACGTCCTGACACCCACAATGTCCTGGGGCGCTTGCTGTTTTGCGGCGGCCTCGACGTTGCATGCGCCATTGGTATCGGCATTGCCGGACCAACCGCACGTCGAGTTCTTGCACACGAACCGGGCCTGGCTCTCACGGTTGCCTTCGGTGATGAAGCCGCAGACGTGGCACCGCTTCGAGGTGTGAGGGGCGGGGACCTTGATCAGGTGCCCGCCCCGGTCGGCGAGTTTGTACGTGAGCAGGGTGACAGTGCGTCCCCATGCCTCGGCGCTGATCGACCGATTGAGCCCGGTTTTCGCGCGGACGTTCCTGCCCGGCTCCGCACCCGTGGCAGGGCCTCGACTCATCGCGTTCCTACGAGGCCAGCAGGCCCACGGGGCCGCGATGGTCGGTGACAAACGGCAGGCTTTCGCCCGTCTACGGGAGGCGGAGGAGGCGCTTTCGCGGGCGGACGACCGCCGAGAAAGCGTGGGCGGCTACGACCGCGCCGGGTACCTCTTCCACGTTGCGCACGTGCAGAACGAGACGAAAGACGTCGCAGGTTCCACCAGGACACTGCGGGAGTCGATCCGAATGCAGCCTGCACACGAGCGGCAGGGGCGCCTCCACGCGTACGGCCTGCTCGCCCAGCGACAGCTGTCCATCGGCCATGTGGAAGCCGCGTGCGAGACGTGGCAACGGTTCCTCGACGAATACGAGTGCCTCAGCTCCGCACGTGGTGACGAGCACTTTGAGGTGATGAACCTGAGACTCCGCCCGCACGGCAACGTCAGAGCGGTCCGCACTCTCCGCGAGCGTGCGCAGCTCGTGGGTGCCCTGAAGGGTTGAGGAGGGGGTGCCGCAGCCCAGCGGCATAGCCCACTGCCCGCGGTTGTGCCCTGACAACCGCGGGCATTTGCGTCTCCGCCCCTCCCCCATGCCGCGCTGATCGCCGCCCACTCACCTCAGCCGCGTAGCGATCTGACGCGTCCACCGCCCGACCTGCCCGAGCGAAATGCCGGTGAGGCCGACCCCGCTCGCCGGATTGCCGAGTTGCGGGCTCTACCCCACCCGCGCCCCCACCCCCACCGGCGTGATCGTTGTTTCCGCCGGGTCCCTCGCGTCCGCCTCGCGTTGGCGTTCCGCGCTGTCGCTGATGCGGAGGAGGAGGGCGATCATGATCCAGTTGGCCAGGAGGGACGAGCCGCCCTTGGCCAGGAAGGGCAGGGCCTTGCCCGTCAGGGGGATCAGGCCCGTGACGCCGCCCGCGACCACGAAGACCTGGAGGGCCAGGGCCGAGGCCAGGCCCACCGCCAGGAGTTTGCCGAAGGGGTCGCGGGCGCCGAGTGCCATGCGCAGGCCCCGCTGCACGAGGAGTGCGTAGAGGATCAGGACAGCCATGACCCCGGCCAGGCCCAGTTCCTCGCCGACCGTCGTGAGGATGAAGTCGCTGCGGCCCGCGAACTTGATCAGCTCCGGGTGGCCCATCCCCAGCCCCGTCCCGGACATGCCGCCCGTGCCGAAGCTGAACAGGGCCTGGGCCGACTGGTCCGAGGTGACCCCCGCCGGGCGGTTCTCCCAGTAATAGGACAGCGGCTCCAGCCATGCCGCCACGCGCGCCTTGACGTGCGGTTCCGTCGAGCCCACCGCGAAGGCGCCCACCGCCGCCATGAACAGGCCGCACACGATCCAGCTGGTGCGCTCGGTGGCCACGTAGAGCATCACCACGAAGACGCCGAAGAAGATCAGCGAGGTCCCGAGGTCGCGCTCGAAGACCAGCACCAGCATGGAGACGATCCACACCGTGATGATCGGACCGAGCTGGCGCATCGGGGGCAGCCGCATGCCGAGGAACTTCCGGCCCGTCAGGGCCAGGGAATCCCGGTGGATGACCAGATACCCCGCGAAGAAGATCGCGATCATGATCTTCACGAACTCGCCGGGCTGCAGCGAGAAGCCGAAGAGGATGATCCAGCGCTTCGCGCCGTACGTGTCCGCGCCGAAGAACGCCGGTGCGATCAGCAGCACCAGCGCGACGGCCATCGTGATGTAGATGAAGCGTTGCAGCAGCCGGTGGTCGCGCAGCAGCGCCACCACCAGGATGCAGGCGGCGACCCCGACCACCGTCCACATCAGCTGGCCGGGCGCGTTGGCGTCGGAGTTGTACCGCTCGATGTACCCCTGGTCGAGCCGGTGGATCAGCACCAGTCCGAGCCCGGTCAGCAGCATGGCGAGCGGGAAGATCAGCGGATCCGCATACGCCGCGAACCGGCGGATGCCCAGGTGTCCCACCAGCGAGAGCAGCGACATGCTGATCGTGAAGCCGGTGAGGTTGGGCGGCAGCTCGCCGTTCATGGCGAGGCCGGCGCAGGTGTGGCCGAAGACGGCGATGGTGACGACGAAGACCAGGAGCAGCGCCTCGGTGCGGCGGCGGGCGCCCGCCGCCGTCAGGGGTTTCAGTCCACGCACGGGATGCCGCCGCCGTCCGTGGACGTGGGGGCGGGCGAGGGGGACGCCTCGCGTGACGCGGCGGGCGTCGACGGCGCCCCCTGCGAAGGTGAGGGTGAGGGTGAGGCGGAAGCGGCGCCCGGTGCGCTCGGGCTCGCGGTGGCCTTGGGCCCGATCTGCTCGGCAATGAGGCGCTTTATCTTCATATCATCTACGACGTTGATGTCCTCCCCATGGTTCCTTCCGAAGCGCTCGACGGGGAGTGTCGTGAATTGCACTTTGCCGCCGGACAGGTTCTTCGCCTGCCGCACGAACGACAGCAGATCCCATCCCTCGTCCGTCACCACGTCCTGCTTCGCGGCGTCGATCAGCTTGATCAGCTTCACCGGGTCCGTGAAGGTCCCGGCCGAGTTCAGCTTCTTCGTCGCGCCCGCGAGGAAGGCCTGCTGCCGCTTCGTCCGGTCCAGGTCCCCCATGTCCAGGCCGTGCCGCTGGCGCACGAAGGCCAGCGACTGCCGGCCGTCGAGGGTCTGCGGTCCCGCCGGGAAGTCGGCGCCGGAGTACTTGTCCTTCACCGCCTTGTTCAGACACACCGGTACGCCGCCCAGCGCGTCGGCGAGGTGGTAGAAACCGGCCAGGTTCAGCTCGGCGAAGTGATCGATCGGGACCCCCAGGAAGTTCCGCACCGTGGCGATCTGCGCCTTGCGCCCGGCCTCCCGGCCCTCCCGCTCCAGCTGCCGGCGGTCCTTGACCCCCTGGGCGACGAGCCGCTCCTGCTCCTTCTCCTTGGCCAGCCCGTACGCCTTCTTGATCTTGTCCTTGCCGTGGCCGCCCGATATGTCGACGAAGTCGTCGCGCGGGACCGAGAAGGCCTTCGCCTGGCCGCCGTCGCCGGGCACGTGCAGCAGGATCAGGGTGTTCGCGTTGTAGCCGCCGATGTCCGAGCTGCCGGCGTGCAGCTTCTCCAGGATGTCGTCCGGCAGGTCCTCGCCGTTCTGGTCCTTTCGGCTGTCCAGCCCCATGAGCAGGATGTTCACATCGCCGAACCTCGACTTCTCGGCGCCCTCCAGCGCCTTGGAACTGCCGATGCCGGCGGCCAGGTCCCGGTACAGGTACCAGGCGCCGCCGCCCGCCATGACCGCCAGCGCGCAGCCCGTGATCAGCAGGGTGCGGCCGAGCCGGCGTCGGCGGGAGGGCCGGTGGCCCGGGGCGGTCGTCTTCCTCCGGTGCGCGCTCATGCCTGTCGATGGTGGGGGAGGGGCGCTGAAGGAATCCTGAGGAGGCACTCTGAGGGGAAGCCCGAGGAGGAAGCCCGAGGGGAAATCCCGCGGAGGAAGTCGCCCCGGTCACGGTGACGGGATGCGCAGCACCAGCCGCGCGCCCCCGGCGGGTGCCGGGAGCGCGCGTACGTCGCCCCCGTGCGCCCGCGCGATCTCCCGCGTGATGGCCAGGCCAAGCCCCGTCCCGCCGCCTGCCCGCCCCCGGGCCGCGTCCAGCCGTACGAACCGCTCGAACACCCGGTCCCGGTCCGCCTCCGGGATGCCCGCGCCGTCGTCCGCTACCTCCAGCAGCGCCCAGCCGTCCGCCGCGCCGGCCCGCACCACGACCTCCTCGCGGGCGTACCGCAGGGCGTTGTCCACGAGGTTGGCCAGGGCCCGCTCCAGCCGCGCCGGGTCCCCGGCCGCCGGTACGGGTGCCCGCGCGTCCAGCCGTATCGCCACCCGGGAGCCGCCCCGGCGGGCCACGTCCTCCGCGGCCAGCAGGGCCAGGTCCACCGGCTCGGTCCGCGGTCCCGGGCCGCCGTCCAGCCGGGCCAGCAGGAGCAGGTCCGCCGCGATCCGCTGGAGCCGCTCGGTGTCGGCCAGCGCGGCCTCGACCGACTCCCGGTCGGGGCGGCCCATGGCCAGCGCCACCTCCAGCCGGGACCGGACGGCGGCCAGCGGATTGCGCAGCTCGTGCGAGGCGTCCGCGGTGAACTGGCGCTGCCGGGCGTCGGAACGCTCCAGCCGGTCCAGCGTGTCGTTGACGGTCCGGGCCAGCTGCGCGATCTCGTCCGCGCCGCCCGGGTCCGGGACCCGCCGGTCCAGCTCGCTCGCGGTGACGGCCGCCAGCTCGGTCCTGATCGCGGTCACCGGCCGCAGCGCGTGGCCCGTCACCCACCAGGCCAGGGCCGCGGCGAAGCCGATGAGCGGGGGCGCGCCGGCCAGCAGCCCGATGGCGACCGCCCGGGTCGCGTCGTCCACGTCGCCGAGCACGGTCATGGCGTACACGGTGTGCGCGCCGGGCGCTTCGACGGCGACCACCACGCGCCGTTGCGCGCCGGGGCGCGCGGGCGGCAGCACGGCCGAGCGGGAGTCGCCGTCGGCCCCGGGGCGCAGACCGGCGAGGTCCGGCCCGGGGACGGCCTCGGGTTCCCCGCTGGTGGCCACGGTCCGCCCCCGCGCGTCCCGTACGAGGACCAGGTCCACCCCGCCCTCGGGCGCGGGCAGCCGGCCGCCGGGCGGCGGGATCCGGCCTTCGGTCTGGGCGGCGGCCTTGCGGGCGGCGAGTTCGGTGCGGCCCGTGGTGTTGTCCAGCAGGTTGCCCCGCAGGAGGGTGTGGAGCCACAGCCCGCCGGTGGCCAGGACTGCGGCCATCGCGAGGGCGGCGGCCACCGCCGCACGCGCGCGGACCGTACTAGCCACCGTCGGGGGCCATCCGGTAGCCGGTGCCGTGGACGGTGCGGATCGAGCGGCGGCCGAACGGCGCGTCGATCTTCTTGCGCAGCGAGGAGACGTACACCTCGACGATGTTCGGGTCGATGCCGTACGGGGTGTCCCAGACCTCGTCGAGGATGTCCTGTTTGGCGACGGCCCGGCCGGGCTGCTCCATCAGGCAGGCCAGTACGCCCAGTTCGCGGGCGGTGAGCTCGATGTCGTGGGCGCCGCGGCGGCAGCGGCGGCCCTGTGGGTCGAGGAGGAGGTCGCCGGCCTGGAGGGTGGTGCGGTCGGGGGCGCCGGCGCGGCGGGCGAGCGCCCGGATGCGGGCGGCGAGGACCACGAAGGAGAAGGGCTTGGTGAGGTAGTCATCGGCGCCGGCGTCCAGGCCCTCGGCTTCGTCGTCGTCGCCGTCGCGGGCGGTGAGCATCAGCACCGGGGTGGTGTCGCCGTGGGCGCGCATGCGGGTGCAGATCTCGTGGCCGCTCAGCCCGGGGAGCATCAGGTCGAGGAGGACCACGTCGTACGGGCCGCCGGCGAGGGCGAGGTCCAGGCCGCGGTGGCCGTCGTGCGCGACCTCGACCAGGTGCCCGTCGGCGGACAGGCCGCGCCGCAGGGACCCGGCGAGGCCTTCTTCGTCTTCGACCACGAGGATGCGCACCGCTCAAGCGTCACATATCGGGTGATGCGCCCTGTCTCGGGCCTCCCTCCGGCCGGTGTCCCGACCCGGTGGCGCCCCGCCCGGGTACCCGTACCTACCCGTACCTACCCGTACCTACCCGTACCTACCCGGCTTGTCCGGCGAGGCTCCGGCGCCGGGCGAGGGCGTTCCGGGAGGCCGAGCCGACGGCCCACACGGGAAAGGCGAGGGAGAGCACGCCCACCGCCCCGGGCCCCAGCCAGACGAGGACGCCGGGCTGCACGGCTGTGTCGGCGGACGGCCCGAGGGCGAAGGTGGTCACCGGCCCGACCGGACGGGTGTCGAAAGAAGTGTCGACCTCGACCCGGGGGATCGTGAACGATCCGTCGCCGGCGGCGAAGGAGCCCTCGCACATCCAGTGCCGGTCCCCGTCCGAGTCCCGCTCCTCCGCGCACCGCGTGGCGGTGAAGGCACCCTCCACCCCGGCCACCTGGGCCGCCAGCCGCGGCACGGCGGCCCACAGCATGTAGATCCCGGCCGCGAGGCCGATCACGATCGGGATGCCATGTCGCCACCGCACACCGGAGTTTGTCCTGGTCATGACGGGAAGAGTAGTGAGATCGAACGCCCGTGCGCCGGGGATTTGCCGGTTCGGGGAGCCGGTCCGCGCAACGCCCGTGGCGGAGAATTGGCACTCCGCTTGACCGAGTGCTAATCGCCGGAATAGTGTCGCACTTGGCACTCGCCCCTGGTGAGTGCCAACACAGCGACAGGCAGATCCGGCACCCGCGACGACGGATCGACCTGGTCGCCACCTCAGACAGTTAACCCCGGATCTCCGAAGGGGGAGGTCGGATCGTGACGACCACCAGCTCCAAGGTTGCCATCAAGCCGCTCGAGGACCGCATTGTGGTCCAGCCGCTCGACGCCGAGCAGACCACGGCCTCTGGCCTGGTCATCCCGGACACCGCGAAGGAGAAGCCCCAGGAGGGCGTCGTCCTCGCCGTGGGCCCGGGTCGCTTCGAGGACGGCCAGCGTCTCCCGCTGGACGTCACCGTCGGCGACGTCGTCCTGTACTCCAAGTACGGCGGCACCGAGGTGAAGTACAACGGCGAGGAGTACCTCGTCCTCTCGGCTCGCGACGTGCTCGCGATCGTCGAGAAGTAATTCACTTCTCAAGTTTTGCTTTGAGCTACGCCCCTGGTCACCCCTGCTGATGCCGGGCGGCGAGGGGCGTAGTTCGTTCTAGCTAGGCGGTCGCGGTGAGCGGCCGGGGATCGCAACGAGAGGGCTGAACCGCTCCCATGCCGAAGATTCTTAAGTTTGACGAGGACGCCCGTCGCGCCCTCGAGCGCGGCGTCAACAAGCTTGCCGACACGGTCAAGGTGACGATCGGCCCCAAGGGCCGCAACGTCGTCATCGACAAGAAGTTCGGTGCGCCCACCATCACCAACGACGGTGTCACCATCGCCCGCGAGGTCGAGCTGGACGACCCGTACGAGAACCTGGGCGCCCAGCTCGTGAAGGAGGTGGCGACCAAGACCAACGACATCGCGGGTGACGGCACCACCACCGCCACCGTGCTGGCGCAGGCGCTGGTCCGCGAGGGTCTGCGCAACGTCGCCGCGGGCGCTTCCCCGGCCGCCCTGAAGAAGGGCATCGACGCCGCGGTCAAGGCCGTGTCCGAGGAGCTCCTCGCGACCGCCCGTCCGATCGAGGACAAGTCCGACATCGCCGCCGTGGCCGCGCTCTCCGCGCAGGACTCGCAGGTCGGCGAGCTCATCGCCGAGGCGATGGACAAGGTCGGCAAGGACGGTGTCATCACCGTCGAGGAGTCCAACGCCTTCGGCCTGGAGCTGGAGTTCACCGAGGGCATGGCCTTCGACAAGGGCTACCTCTCCCCGTACATGGTCTCCGACCAGGAGCGTATGGAGGCCGTCCTCGACGACCCGTACATCCTGATCAACCAGGGCAAGATCTCCTCCATCCAGGACCTCCTGCCGCTGCTGGAAAAGGTCATCCAGGCCGGCGCCTCGAAGCCGCTGCTGATCATCGCCGAGGACGTCGAGGGCGAGGCGCTCTCCACCCTCGTCGTCAACAAGATCCGCGGCACCTTCAACGCGGTCGCCGTCAAGGCCCCCGGCTTCGGTGACCGCCGCAAGGCGATGCTGCAGGACATGGCCACCCTCACCGGTGCCACCGTCATCGCCGAGGAGGTCGGCCTCAAGCTCGACCAGGCCGGTCTGGACGTGCTGGGCACCGCCCGCCGCGTCACGATCTCCAAGGACGACACGACCATCGTCGACGGTGGCGGCAGCCACGAGGACGTCGTCGGCCGTGTCAACCAGATCAAGGCCGAGATCGAGTCCACCGACTCGGACTGGGACCGCGAGAAGCTGCAGGAGCGCCTGGCGAAGCTCGCCGGCGGCGTCTGCGTCATCAAGGTCGGCGCCGCCACCGAGGTGGAGCTCAAGGAGAAGAAGCACCGCCTCGAGGACGCCATCTCGGCGACCCGCGCCGCGGTCGAGGAGGGCATCGTCTCCGGCGGTGGCTCCGCGCTCGTCCACGCCGTCAAGGTCCTCGAGGGCAACCTCGGCCTGTCGGGCGACGAGGCCACCGGTGTCGCGGTCGTGCGCCGCGCCGCCGTCGAGCCGCTGCGCTGGATCGCCGAGAACGCCGGTCTCGAGGGTTACGTCATCACCTCGAAGGTCGCCGAGCTCGACAAGGGCCAGGGCTTCAACGCCGCCACCGGCGAGTACGGCGACCTGGTCAAGGCCGGCGTCATCGACCCGGTGAAGGTCACCCGCTCCGCGCTGGAGAACGCCGCTTCCATCGCCTCCCTGCTGCTCACGACCGAGACCCTGGTCGTCGAGAAGCCGGCGGAGGAAGAGGCCGACGCGGGTCACGGTCACGGTCACGGCCACAGCCACTGATCGCGTCCCACGCTGAAGGAAGGCCCCGTTCCGCATCTGCGGAGCGGGGCCTTCCCGTGTGCGCGGGGGCTACATGGCGCCCAGTTGGCGCATCAGGCCCATGGTGTCGTAGTGCCACCAGCCTTCCTTGATCATTCCGTCCTGACATCGGAAGACCGTCGTGCCGGTCATCGTGCAGGTCTTGCCGGTCGGGGCGATGCCCATGATCTCGCCCTTGTGCTTGCCGGTCCAGGTCCACAGGGTGGTGACGTAGTCGTCCTGTGCCACCTGGGCGTCCTTCGTGAAGCTGAAGTCGAAGGCGTTCCGCCACTCCTCCACGTCCTCGCGCATCCCCGCGTGGCCCATCTTGTCCTCGGGGTTCTTGATGTCGTGGTCGTGGTAGTCCTCCGCGAAGATCTCCGGGATGACGGACATGTCGCCCTTCATCGCGAGCTCGTCGAACATCCGGTTCACCAGCATCGTGTTGAGGTGCTCGTCCCGCACGACGTCCAGGTTGGTGAAGCTGGGCATCCCGTCGCAGAGCGCCACCATCTCCTGGAACATCTTGTCCGTCTCCGGGAGGTGAGAGTTCTTCATGGCCTCTTCGTACGAGGGGAATTCGACCACGTCCACGAAGTGGTTCTCGTCGTCACGGTCCTTGCCCACGATGCTGTGGGTGACCGTGCGCTTGCCCTGGCTCTGCGAGACGTACCGGTCGAGCAGCTGATCGAGGTCAGCCTGCCGACTGGTCTTGTAATCGATTATCTGTACGAATGTCATGGTGGTCTCCCGGGCTCGATGGGGCACGTCCAGTTTAGGGAGGTTTCGCCCGATTGGCCGGTTCAGCGGCGCGTTGCCGGCGCTACTGGGGCCCGTACTTGCGGCCCGTACGCGAGGACATCCCGCCCAGCAGCCCGCGCGGCGTCAGCTTCACCACGCCCATCAGCGCCTTGTACCGCGGGTCTGGGATGGACACCGTCTTGCCCCGCGCCAGGTCGGCCAGGGCCGCCGCCACCAGCTTGTCGGCGTCGAGCCACATCCAGCCGGGGATGTTGTCGGTGCCCATGCCGGCGCGCTGGTGGAACTCCGTCCGTACGAAGCCGGGGCACAGCGCCATCAGCCGCACCCCGGATCCGGCCAGGTCCCTCGCCGCGCCCTGGGTGAACTGCACGACCCAGGCCTTGCTGGCCCCGTAGGTGCCGCGCGGTACGAAGGCGGCCACCGAGGCCACGTTGATCACGCCGCCCCGGCCGCGCGAGCGCATCGACTCGCCGGCCGCCGAGGTGAGCCGCAGCACCGCCTCGATGTGCACCTTCAGCATGGTCAGCTCGTCGGCCATCGACACTTCGAGGTAGCGGCCCTTGTTGCCGAAGCCCGCGTTGTTCACCAGCAGGTCCACCGGGTGCGTACGGTCGCCGAGGCGCTGCTCGACCGCCGCGATGCCCTCCTCGGTGGAGAGGTCGGCGACCAGGACGTCGGCCTCGATGCCGTGCCGGTCGTGGAGTTCGGTGGCCTGCTCCCCGAGCCGCTTGGTGTCGCGTGCCACCAGCACCAGGTTGTGCCCCTGGGCGGCGAGCCGCCGCGCGAAGGCGGCGCCGATGCCCGCCGTGGATCCCGTAATCAACGCAGTCGTCATAGGCGCAACCTAGCCGCCCCGGGTGGCGGTCCTCCTACGCCCCTGCCCCGGCCCCGTACTTCTCCAGGTAGTGGCGCACGGTCTCATGGGCCGCCGGCTCCATCGCCGCGCCCGCCGCCAGGGTGCGCGGCAGCAGGGCGCGCTCGGTGGTGAAGGCGCGGAACCACAGTTCCACCGTCACGTCGTGGTCCGCGCGGTGGACGACCTCGACGGTGTCGCCGGGGGAGACCCGGCCCTCCTCGATCACCCGCAGGTACGCGCCCGGCCGGGCGGCCCGGGTGAACCGCCTGACCCAGGAGCTCTCGCCGAGGGCGCCCTGGAAGGTCCGGCAGGGGATGCGGGCCGAGGCCACTTCGAGGACCAGGTCGGCGCCGACCCGCCAGCGGTCGCCGAGGCGCGCGGTGTTCAGGTCGATGCCGGAGGTGGTGAAGTTCTCGCCGAAGATCCCGGCGGGCAGTTCGCGGCGCAGCTCGCCCTCCCACCAGTCGAGGTCCTCGCGGGCGTACGCGTAGACGGCTTGGTGGTCGCCGCCGTGGTGGCGGCGGTCGCAGACGGCGTCGCCCTCCAGGCCGCTGCCGAGGCCGGTGGCCTTGGGGCCGGGGGCGAAGACGCGGACCGGCCCGGGGACGGGGCGCTTGCCGTGGCCGGTCATCCCGTCCTCGGCGTCGGTGTAGTCGACGGCCGTGGCGCGGCCGAGGTTCACGGAGGTCACATGAATGGGGCCCATGGGAGCACGCTAGCCCGACCGATCCCAAAGTGTCATCGGAGTATTCGTGCTGTGATCAAAGCAGGGCTTATGCTCAAAGGGTGATCGAAGCACGTCATCTCCGGGTTCTGCGCGCCGTCGCCGGGACCGGCTCCTTCTCCGCCGCCGCCCGCGAGCTCGGCTGCACCCAGCCCGCCGTCTCCCAGCAGATGAAGGCCCTCGAACAGTCGGCCGGCACCCCGCTGCTCATCCGCACCGGCCGGGAGATGCGGCTGACCCAGGCCGGCGAGGCCCTGGTCCGGCACGCCGCGGGGATCCTGGCCGGGCTGACCGCCGCGGAGGAGGAGGTCGCGGCCATCGCCGGGCTGCGTGCGGGACGGGTCCGGCTGGTGTCCTTCCCCAGCGGCAGCTCCACCCTGGTGCCCACCGCCCTCGCGGCGATGCGCGCCGAGCACCCGGGGACCCGTATCTCGCTGGTCGAGGCCGAACCGCCGCGCTCGGTGGAGATGCTGCGCGAGGGCGACTGCGACCTCGCGCTGGCCTTCCGCTACGGCGGGGCCTCCGGATCCAGCGCGGAGTGGGAGGACCTCGTGGTGCGGCCGCTGCTCACCGACCGGCTCGTCGGGCTGGTCCCCGAGGGGCACCGGCTGGCCGGCGCCGAGCGGGTGGGCATGGCGGAGCTGGCCGACGAGCCCTGGATCGCGGGCTGCCCGCGCTGCCGCCGCCACCTGGTGGAGGTGTGCGAGGTCGCGGGCTTCACCCCGCGCATCGACTTCGCGACCGACGACTACCCGGCCGTGGTCGGCCTGGTGGGGGCCGGGCTGGGCGTCGCGGTGCTGCCGGAGCTCGCGGTGGAGTCCGTACGGGCCAAGGGCGTGAGCACGCTGATCGTGGAGCCGGCCGTCGAGCGGGAGGTCGTGGCGCTGACCCTGCCCGACCTGGCCAGGGTCCCGGCCGTGGCCGCGACCCTGGCCGAGCTGGAGCGCGCGGCCGCGCGCTGACCGCACGGATGCCGTTCCGTACGGCCGAACGCGTGACGTTCCGGGCATGACGGCGACACGCCCGGACGTGCGGGAGGCCCGACGAATTCGAAGAAACGTTCCTTCAGGCGTTTCGTCGTGTTCCGGTCAGTGCGGCGTGATGGGCGTGATCGGCGCGACCGGCCCGATCGCACTCGACGCGGGGATCAGGCGATGGCGTGCGCGACCCATCAGCTCCTCGCGTTCGTCCTCCGTGAGGCCGCCCCACACTCCGTAGGGCTCGCGGACGGCGAGTGCGTGTGCGGCGCATTCCGAACGCACCGGGCATCGCATGCAGACCTCTTTAGCCGAGGCCTCGCGCGCGCTCCTGGCCGCGCCCCGCTCGCCTTCCGGGTGGAAGAAGAGGGAGCTGTCGACCCCGCGGCAGGCAGCGAGCAGCTGCCAGTCCCAGAGGTCGGCGTTCGGTCCGGGGAGGCGGGAGAAATCTGCCATTGGTAGTCCTCTTGGTGCCGGTACTGAGGCGGATACGGTCCATGTCTCCAAGGGTCTCCACACCTACTGTCGGAGTAGATGTAAATATGACTCATTGGGAATCTAGCCTCAGACACATGCCAAACGGAAGGAAAGCCGCCAAATAGGGCATAGCTCCAGATGGAGGACAGATGACTTGTGGCGCCTGCGCCGTGTTCGCTTCCTCACGTAGAGTGCCGAAGGTGTCCGTCCGACCCGTAACTCTTTCGAGTGACCATCGTTGAGAGTGCGAAGGCGGTTGAACCAAGAAGTTCTCGGACAGGTGTCCGGGGACATCGACCGCACAGGTGACGATACGTACCAGCCTGGAGGCTCAAGGTGACGCGCATCAGCAGCTGCGGAGGGCGGTCATGACATCCGTCCTCGTCTGCGACGACTCCCCGCTTGCCCGAGAGGCGCTCCGTCGCGCGGTTGCCACCGTGCCCGGCGTCGAGCGTGTGACGACGGCTGCCAACGGCGAGGAAGTCCTCCGCCGCTGGGGTGCCGACCGCTCCGACCTGATTCTGATGGATGTACGGATGCCCGGGCTGGGCGGTGTGGAGACGGTCCGTCGGCTGCTCTCGGCCGATCCGGGCGCCCGCATCATCATGCTGACGGTCGCCGAGGACCTGGACGGCGTGGCCCTCGCGGTCGCCGCCGGCGCCCGCGGCTATCTGCACAAGGACGCCTCGCGCGCCGAACTGCGGGCCACGGTCACCCAGGCCCTGGCGGACCCGACCTGGCGACTGGCCCCGCGCCGGCTCCGCTCGGCCGAGATGGGCGCCGCGCCCACGCTCACCGCGCGCGAGATCCAGGTCCTGGAGGGCATGAGCCACGGCCGGTCCAACGCGGAGATCGGGCGCGAGCTCTTCCTCTCCGAGGACACGGTCAAGACGCACGCCCGCAGGCTGTTCAAGAAGCTCGGCGCCTCGGACCGGGCGCACGCCGTGGCACTCGGCTTCCGCTGGGGCCTGGTCCGCTGACCCCTCGGCCCCGCCGTACCCGGTGCGCACCCGGGGATTGGCGGGGCACAATCCGGGGGACGTGTCGCTTCGTGCGCGATGCCGCATCCTTGAGGGTGTGCCGCATTCTTGGAGTGTGGGAGTCCTCGGGGACTATTCGGCCGAGCGGGAGGGGAGGGCGCGAGCGATGACTTCAGGCGCACCCGCTCATAACGCTTCGATGCACGAAAACGGCCGCGGTGCCGCGGAACCTCCGGCGCCAAGGCACCATGGATTGATGCGCGACGACGAAGCCCCGGGGTCCCCCGCGGCCACGGGCCCGACCGGCGCCGCCAGAGGCGGTAGTGCCGCGGGCGTCAGCGCGCTCGTACGCCGGGCGGTGGAGGGCGACGAGCAGGCCACGCACGACCTGCTCGCCTTCGTTCACCCGCTCGCGATCCGCTACTGCCGCACCCGGCTCTCGCGGCTCCCGGGTGACGCCCGCCACTTCGTGGAGGACCTGGCGCAGGAAGTCTGCGTCGCCGTCCTGATGGCGCTGCCGCGCTACCGGGACACCGGGCGGCCCTTCGAGGCCTTCGTCTTCGCCATCGCCGCCCACAAGGTCGCCGACCTGCAGCGGGCCGCCATGCGGCACCCGGGCAGTACGGCCGTGCCGTCCGACGAGATGCCGGAGCGGCCCGACGACTCGCTGGGTCCGGAGGAGCGGGCGCTGCTGAGCAGCGACGCCGCCTGGGCCAAGAAGCTGCTGGCCAACCTTCCGGAGAACCAGCGCGAGCTCCTCGTCCTGCGGGTGGCCGTCGGGCTGACCGCCGAGGAGACCGGGCAGATGCTCGGGATGTCCCCCGGAGCGGTGCGGGTGGCCCAGCACCGCGCGCTCAGCCGGCTGCGGGCGCTCGCCGAGCAGTAGGGCGTCCCGGCAGGGGTACGGGATTGCGTGGTGCGGGATTGCGGGCAGGGCCTCCAGGAGGAATTCCCCGTAAGAATCTCCGTAGGAAACTACGAAACTTCTCCTTGACCTTGGTCGTGGAATGAGACGCGTCGGGATCCCGTTAGCATGGACATCCGCGCTGAGCAAGACCATTGGGAAGGTGTCATGACCGCCGACGGAGTGCCCGACAAATTCGCCACGCTCGGACTGACCTACGACGACGTGCTGCTGCTGCCGGGCGCGTCGGACATGTCACCCGATGCGATCGACACCTCTTCCCTCATCTCGCGCAACGTCCGTGTGAACGTTCCGCTGCTTTCCGCCGCCATGGACAAGGTCACCGAGGCCCGCATGGCCATCGCGATGGCCCGCCAGGGCGGCGTCGGCGTTCTGCACCGCAACCTGTCGATCGTCGACCAGGCCAACCAGGTCGACCTGGTCAAGCGCTCCGAGTCCGGCATGGTCACCGACCCGATCACGGTGCACCCGGACGCGACGCTGCGCGAGGCCGACGAGCTGTGCGCGAAGTTCCGCATCTCCGGCGTCCCGGTCACCGACCCGGCCGGCAAGCTGCTCGGCATCGTCACCAACCGCGACATGGCCTTCGAGTCGGACCGCAGCCGCCAGGTGCGCGAGGTCATGACCCCGATGCCGCTGGTCACGGGCAAGGTCGGCATCTCCGGCGTGGACGCCATGGAGCTGCTGCGCCGCCACAAGATCGAGAAGCTTCCGCTGGTCGACGAGGCGGGCATCCTCAAGGGCCTCATCACGGTCAAGGACTTCGTCAAGGCCGAGAAGTACCCGAACGCCGCCAAGGACAAGGACGGCCGGCTGCTCGTCGGCGCGGCCGTCGGTGTCGCCGGTGACGCGTACGAGCGCGCCCAGGCCCTGATCGAGGCGGGCGCCGACTTCATCGTCGTCGACACCGCCCACGGCCACTCCCGCCTGGTCGGCGACATGGTCGCGAAGATCAAGTCGAACTCCGGCGTGGACGTCATCGGCGGCAACGTCGCCACCCGCGACGGCGCCCAGGCGCTGATCGACGCCGGCTGCGACGGCATCAAGGTCGGCGTCGGCCCCGGCTCCATCTGCACCACCCGCGTCGTCGCCGGCATCGGCGTCCCGCAGGTCACCGCGATCTACGAGGCCTCGCTGGCCGCCAAGGCCGCGGGCGTCCCGGTCATCGGCGACGGCGGCCTGCAGTACTCCGGCGACATCGCGAAGGCCCTGGTCGCGGGCGCCGACACGGTGATGCTCGGCTCGCTGCTCGCGGGCTGCGAGGAGTCCCCGGGCGAGCTGCTCTTCATCAACGGCAAGCAGTTCAAGTCGTACCGCGGCATGGGTTCGCTCGGTGCGATGCAGTCCCGCGGCGAGCAGAAGTCCTTCTCCAAGGACCGCTACTTCCAGGAGGGCGTGGGCGGCGACGACAAGCTCATCCCCGAGGGCATCGAGGGCCAGGTGCCCTACCGCGGCCCGCTCTCGGCGGTCGTGCACCAGCTCGTCGGCGGTCTGCGGCAGTCGATGTTCTACGTCGGCGGCCGTACGGTGCCCGAGCTGCAGGACCGGGGCCGGTTCGTCCGGATCACCTCGGCGGGGCTCAAGGAGAGCCACCCGCACGACATCCAGATGACGGTCGAGGCGCCGAACTACTCCCGTAAGGGGTAGCGGCCAGAGCCGAGCGCATGGGGCGGGTCCGGAGCAACCGGGCCCGCCCCTCGCCGTTGCGGGGGCTCCGCCCCCCCCCCGAGCCCCCGCGCCTCAAACTCCCCCAGACTCCGTCCGGGGGGACCCCCAGGCGGGGCTGGGTGGTGGCGGCGTTGGGAGGTGGCGGGGCTGGGTAGTGGCGTCCGTACAGCGGTCACCGGGACGCGGGCGCCCGGCGTTCGGGGATACTGGACGGGCAGACCCAGAGGAAAGGCCACCACACGTGACTGAGATCGAGATCGGGCGCGGCAAGCGCGGCCGCAGGGCGTACGCGTTCGACGACATCGCCATCGTCCCGAGCCGGCGTACCCGGGACCCGAAGGAGGTCTCGATCGCCTGGCAGATCGACGCGTACCGCTTCGAGCTCCCCTTCCTGGCCGCTCCCATGGACTCGGTCGTCTCCCCGCAGACCGCGATCCGCATCGGCGAGCTCGGCGGCCTCGGCGTGCTGAACCTCGAAGGCCTGTGGACCCGCTACGAGGACCCGCAGCCGCTGCTCGACGAGATCGCGGAGCTGGACGAGGAGTCCGCCACCCGCCGTCTCCAGGAGATCTACTCCGCACCGATCCAGGCGGACCTGATCCGTCAGCGGATCAAGGAGGTGCGCGACTCGGGCGTCGTCACCGCCGCCGCGCTCTCCCCGCAGCGCACCGCCGAGTTCTCCAAGGTCGTCGTGGACGCGGGCGTGGACATCTTCGTGATCCGCGGCACCACCGTGTCGGCGGAGCACGTCTCCGGCGCCGCCGAGCCGCTGAACCTGAAGCAGTTCATCTACGAGCTCGACGTCCCGGTCATCGTGGGCGGCTGCGCCACCTACACGGCGGCCCTGCACCTGATGCGCACCGGCGCGGCCGGTGTCCTCGTCGGCTTCGGCGGCGGCGCCGCGCACACCACGCGCAACGTGCTCGGCATCCAGGTCCCGATGGCGACCGCCGTCGCGGACGTGGCCGCGGCCCGCCGCGACTACATGGACGAGTCCGGCGGCCGCTACGTGCACGTCATCGCCGACGGCGGCGTGGGCTGGTCCGGCGACATCCCGAAGGCCGTCGCCTGCGGCGCCGACGCCGTGATGATGGGCTCCCCGCTGGCCCGCGCCACCGACGCGCCCGGCAAGGGCAACCACTGGGGCATGGAGGCCGTCCACGAGGACGTGCCGCGCGGCAAGAAGGTCAACCTCGGCACGGTCGGCACCACCGAGGAGATCCTCACCGGCCCGTCGCACAGCCCGGACGGCTCGATGAACATCTTCGGCGCCCTGCGCCGCTCGATGGCCACCACCGGCTACAGCGAGCTCAAGGAGTTCCAGCGGGTCGAGGTCACGATCGCGGACTCGCAGCACAGCCGCTGATCCCGCCAGACCGCACGGTCGCCCGAAGGGCCGGCTCCCCCTGACCGGGAGCCGGCCCTTCGGCGTGTGCGGAGGCCTCAGCCCTTGCCGCTCCGGCGGTGGCGCAGCAGCCCGAGGAACGGGCCCAGGCACACGAGGGTGAAGAAGCAGAAGATGCCCAGCCCGGTCCAGTCGGGCCCTTCCGGTGAGAGCTCCGTGTCGGTCTCGGCCAGCAGGACCAGGCCGGTGAACCCCGTCATGAGGAACGAGAGCGCGCCGAAGAGCCAGAGCAGAACGCTGATGTTGGTGCTGCGCGGCTGCTGCCCGGTCGCCCGCGGAACGGCCTTCGCCCGGTCCGGTTGCGGGATCCGAGCCGGGTCGCGCGGCGGCATACGGATCACGGAGGAGGGCGGGACGGCAGCGTCCATCGGTGCGAGCTGGGCGGCGGTGATGCCGTGCAGGGTCGGTTCCACGGTGAGGGTGAAGCCGTCGTTGCCGACGAGGTGGCGGCCGCCGTCCGGGTAGACCCGCATGAGGGAGCACTCGGCGTAGCGGACGGTGACCTGGCCTGCCGGGGTGACCAGGCTGACGCCGTCGTTCGCGACGAGCAGCGCGACGTTCCCGTCCTCCAGGGACGAATAGCGCCGTCCGCTGACGATGTCCGGGGAGTCGGCGGGTGCGGCCGTGAGCCCCGCCCAGTCCACGCCCCGGCCGGGCACCTGCATCAGGGCGTCGGCCCACACGGCTTTGGCGACCCGGTGCAGGTCCGGGACGGTGACCGCCTCGATCTCGGCCTTCGCCTCGGCGACGGTGAGGTTGCGGTGGCGCAGCAGCAGGTTCATGGCGTGCCCGGGGAGCATGTGGGAGGCGAGCTCCGGTGTGTCGAACTGCGCCAGCGCGGAGGTCCGTACGGCGTCCAGGTCGGCCTGCTCGATCCGGCCCGCCCGGAGCTTCGCGATGACGTCCACGAAGGCCCCGACGAGCGCGTCCTGCCTCTGCGGGAGGGCGTCGGCCAACGCGGTGACGGTCGCGGAGTCTGTGTCCCGCAAGGAGTAGTCGGCGGTCGCGGTGTAGGAGTAGCCGCCCTTCTGGCGCAGCTCGCGGAACAGCTCCTTGCCCAGGACGTCGGCGAACAGGCGTGCCTCGGTGGAGCGAGGCACGACGGAGGTCAGGACGACGCCGCCCTCGTCGCCCTGGAAGTAGGCGGGGGTGACGGGCAGCGCGGAGGTGGCCGCCGGGGCCGGATGCCACTCGCCGGTCGGCAGCGCGAGGTCGAGGCCCTTGGGGACGGCATCGCCGGTGATCCACAGGACGGCGTTCTCGGCCGTGAACCG
Organism: Streptomyces sp. NPDC059989; assembly: GCF_042736975.1. Lineage (NCBI taxonomy): Bacteria > Bacillati > Actinomycetota > Actinomycetes > Kitasatosporales > Streptomycetaceae > Streptomyces > Streptomyces sp. NPDC059989. The sequence continues at coordinate 70,440 of NZ_JBHWUO010000015.1, read as the reverse complement.
GGTCTGCGCCCACGCGCGGACCTGGTCGGCCGTGAGGTGGTGCAGGCCTGCCTCTTCATAGCCGAGGAGACCGTACGAGCGGGAGCCGTAGCGCCACATGGTGGAGGCGTGGCCCGGGCCGCGGCTCTTGCCCGCGGCTTCGGTGCGCAGGATCTCCTTTTCGGTCTCCAGCCGTTCTATGGGCAGGTCGCGGAGGGCGGCGCAGACGCCGTTGAGGTACTCGACCACGTCGGCGGGAGTGCCCGTGACGTGGAAGTGCGTGTACGTGGCGGCGGTCGCGCCGTTGTAGTGCAGGTCGCTCAGGCCGTGCTGATGCAGCGCGAGGTGTTCCACGAGGTGGGTGACACCGCTGGTGGCGAGGGTTTCGTCGGCGCGGCCCACGCGGAAGAGCAGGCCCGCGGTGACCGGGCCGGAGCGCGGGGCGAGGACGGTGCGGATGCCGTCGACGGAGGTGGTGGTGATGCCGTCCGCGTCCGGGGTGGTGTCGGTGACGGATTCCATGGGGTCTCAGCCCTTCCTCAGCGCGGTCTTGCGGTGCTGGACGAATTCCGTCTCGGGGCGGCCGCTGCCGATGTAGCCCCAGAGGAACGCGTCGGCGCGGTCGCCCAGCGCGCGGAAGTGCGGTGCCGCTTCGGCGTGCCGGCCGGCGGCGCAATGCGCGGCGGCGAACGCGCTGTGCGCGGAGACGGCCATGAAGGAGTCGGCGCGGAAATCGGGGTGGAAGACGGAGTGCTCGGCGGCCTCGCGGAGGCGGGCGTGGTTCTCCGGCTCGCGCAGATACGTCTCTGCGGGGCGGGTGCCGCCCTTCTCCGCCAGCTCCAGGTACTGCTCCACCTGTGCGATGGCGACCAGCGCCCCGTTCGGGCTGCCGGGGGGTGAGGCCTTCGCGCACTCCTCGGCGAAGCCGTGGGCGGCCTCCCAGGTGCCGCCCCACTTCGGGCAGAGCTGCTGGAGCAGCTGCTGCTGGCCGGAGTAGTGGTGCGGGTGGTGCTCGGCGAGCCGGTCGTAACGGCGGCGGGTCTCGCCCAGTCCGAGTTCGAGGCCGCGCGAGGTGATGGTGCGCAGGTACCAGGCGAGCGCGTACGCGGGATACTCGGCGCAGACGTCGATGAGCAGGAGTTCGGCGCGGCGCAGGTAGGCGTGGAAGTCCTGGAACTGCTGCTGCGACACGTGCTGGGCCCGGTAGGCGGAACGGATGCCCCAGCCGATCTGGATCAGCCGGTCGGCGAGCAGGCTCCGGACCAGCGGGTCGCGGGGCCTGGCCTGCGCGACCTGCTGCAGGAACCCCTCGCAGCTGCGCTTCTCGGCGACGACCCGGCAGGCGACGGCCCGGTCGTCCTCGTCGGCGAGAGCCTCGAAGGAGGCGGCGACGGCATCCCAGTCGCGCCGCTGGACGGAGTCGCGCAGGGCGGCGAGGTCGGGGATGCGGTCGGCGGGTTCGAAGACGGGCCGACCGAGCGGGGGGTGAGCGGGCACGCGCGGATCATATGACCGGGGTCCCTGTCGTCGACAAGGGATTTCGGTCGACTTCTGATCATGAGCGTGCCTGCTCAGAGCCCCTGCGGGCGTGGGGGGCAGGCTCAGGCCGCGGTCTTGCGGGCCGTCTGGAAGGAGGCGTAGGCCCCGATCGCGAGGAAGAGGAACGTCATCGGGCTGGAGGTCTCCTTCCAAGCGTCGAACAGCTTGGCGACGCCGGAGTCCAGTACGTCCGTGGTGGAGATGCTGTACTCCTCCGCGATGAGCATGGCCAGCCCGAACATCTGTCCGCCGAGGACGGCCGCCAGGGAGAGGAGGGCGCTGAGGACCGGCAGGAGGGGGTTCCGGCCGCCGAGCTTGCCCGCGGCGAGGCCGACCACTGCGCCCACGGCCACCGCGGCGTAGCCGATCTGGTAGTTGGTCGCGCCGATGATCGCGCCGTAGATGGCGCCGATGACCAGGGCCGCGACGACGGCGGCGGCGATGCCGAGGCCGATGTTGCCGGTGCGGGCCGGAGCCGGGGCGGCCGGGGCCTCGGTGAAGGAGTCGGGCGCGGGCGGCTGGAAGTTCTGGCTCATGGGAAATCCCCCCCAGGGATTTTGGGCGCACGCATGTCCGTAGGACGTAAGTGCGGGATAAGTGACGCCGCAGGCTAGCAGGCGTCCACGACATCCGTGAGGGGGAATTTTCGCTGGGTGGCGGAGGGGCTGGGGGAGGTCAGAGGCGGTGGGCCGCGCCCACCGGGCTGGCGCCGCGGGTGTCGAGGAGCAACTGGGCTTTGACGGCGAGTCCTTGCAGGTCGTAGGTGCGGTGGTGCTGGAGCAGGATCGTCAGGTCGGCGTTGGCGGCGGCCTCGTACAACGATTCGGCGCGGGGCACCGGCTGGTCCCTGACCCGCCAGCCCGCGATGAACGGGTCGTGGTAGCTGATCAGTGCGCCCAGGTCGAGGAGGCGACTGGCGATCTCGCGGGCCGGGGAGCCCTCCTGGTCGGCGAGGTCGGGCTTGTAGGTGACGCCGAGGAGCAGGACGCGGGCGCCGCGCGCGGATTTGCCGTGCTCGTTCAGCAGGGTGGCGGAGCGCTGGATGACGTACTGGGGCATCCGGTCGTTGATCTCCTGCGCCAGGCCCACCATGCGCAGGGGGTGGCCGGGCGTGCGGGTGGTGTGGGGGAGGTAGTTCGGGTCGAGGGGGACGCCGTGGCCGCCGACGCCCGGGCCGGGGCGGAAGGCCTGGAAGCCGTACGGCTTGGTCTCGGCGCAGCGGATGACGTCCCAGAGGTCCACGCCGAGGTCGTGGCAGAGCACCGCCATCTCGTTCATGAGGGCGATGTTGACGTGCCGGTAGTTCGTTTCGAGCAGCTGTACGGTCTCGGCCTCGCGCAGGCCGCGGGCGCGGACCACCTTCTCGGTGAGGCGGGCGTAGAAGGCGTGCGCGGACTCCGTGCAGGCGGGGGTGAGGCCGCCGATCACCTTGGGGGTGTTGGAGATGCCGTGGGTGCGGTTGCCGGGGTCGAGGCGGCTGGGGGAGTAGGCCAAGTGGAAGTCCCGGCCCGCCCGGAGTCCCGAGCCCTCTTCGAGGATGGGGCGGAGGTAGTCCTCGGTGACGCCCGGGTGGGCGGCGGATTCGAGGATCACGGTGGTGTGCGGGCGGAGGCGGGCCGCGAGCGCGCGGCCGGCCTCGCCGACGGCGGAGAGGTCGAGTGCGCGATCGGCGCCGAGCTGGGTGGGGGCGCAGATGACGGCGGTGCGGACCCGGCCGAGCTCGGCGGGGTTGGTGGTGACCCGGAAGCCGGCCGCCGACATGCGGCGGATCTCGGCGGCGGTGAGGGTGGAGTCCGTGACCGGACCGCTGTCGTAGCCGACCGTCTCGATCCCGGCGGCGACGGCCGCCTGGGCGAGGGGGAGGCCGAGATGGCCGAGTCCGATGACGGCGAGGTCTGCGGGCATGGGGGTGCCGTCCCTTCCCTGACATGAGGGGGATGCGCGCGCAAGCCCTGTGGACAGGGGGAGCCCCGAGAAGCTGGCGCAATGTCAGGTTAGGCGTATATATGACAGATATGCCGCATTCTGGAGTGGTGGCCACCCTTGTGTTGTCCACAGGCGGTGGCTGATGTGGGCGCGGGCGGTCAGAATCATGAAAACGGGGGATGTGAGCGGGATCACCCGCATCTACGGGAGGCAGCCGTGAGGACAGCGACACTGGGGCCGGCACAGCGCGCCGAGGCCCTCGCCCGGATGGCCGAGCGGGAATTGGACCTGCTGGTGGTGGGCGCGGGCGTGGTCGGCGCGGGCACCGCACTCGACGCGGTGACCAGAGGCCTGTCGACGGGGCTGGTGGAGGCGCGCGACTGGGCGTCCGGCACGTCGAGCAGGTCGAGCAAGCTCATCCACGGCGGGCTCAGGTACCTGGAGATGCTCGACTTCGCCCTCGTACGGGAGGCGCTGAAGGAGCGCGGGCTGCTGCTGGAGCGCCTCGCCCCGCACCTGGTGAAGCCGGTGCCCTTCCTCTACCCCTTGCAGCACAAGGGCTGGGAGCGGCTGTACGCGGGCTCGGGCGTCGCCCTGTACGACGCGATGTCGATCTCCAGCGGGCACGGGCGGGGGCTGCCGGTGCACCGGCACCTGTCGCGCAAGCGCGCGCTGCGGGTGGCGCCGGCCCTGCGCAAGGACGCGCTGGTCGGAGCCCTGCAGTACTACGACGCCCAGATGGACGACGCGCGGTACGTGGCCACCCTGGTGCGGACGGCCGCGGCGTACGGGGCGCATTGCGCCAACCGGGCGAGGGTGATCGGTTTTCTGCGCGAGGGCGAACGGGTGGTCGGCGCGCGGGTGCAGGACGTCGAGGGCGGCGGGGAGTACGAGATCCGCGCGAAGCAGGTCGTGAACGCGACCGGGGTGTGGACGGACGACACGCAGGCGCTGATCGGGGAGCGCGGGCAGTTCCACGTACGGGCGTCGAAGGGCATTCACCTGGTCGTGCCGAAGGACCGGATCCATTCGAGCACCGGGCTGATCCTGCGGACCGAGAAGTCGGTGCTGTTCGTCATCCCGTGGGGGCGGCACTGGATCGTGGGGACCACGGACACCGACTGGGACCTGGACAAGGCGCACCCGGCGGCGTCGAGCGCGGACATCGACTACCTGCTGGAGCACGTGAACTCGGTGCTGGCGGTGCCGCTGACGCGCGATGACGTACAGGGGGTGTACGCGGGGCTGCGGCCGCTGCTGGCCGGGGAGTCGGACGCGACGAGCAAGCTGTCGCGCGAGCACACGGTGGCGCACCCGGTGCCGGGGCTGGTGGTGGTCGCGGGCGGCAAGTACACGACGTACCGGGTCATGGCGAAGGACGCGGTCGACGAGGCGGTGCACGGGCTGGACCAGCGGGTGGCGGAGTGCGTGACCGAGGACGTGCCGCTGGTGGGCGCGGAGGGGTACCGGGCGCTGTGGAACGGGCGGGCCAGGATCGCGGCCCGGACGGGCCTTCACGTGGTCCGTGTGGAGCACCTGTTGAACCGGTACGGGTCGCTGACGGAGGAACTGCTGGACCTGATCGCCGCCGATCCGGGGCTGGCCGATCCGGTGACCGGGGCGGAGGACTACCTGCGGGCGGAGATCGTGTACGCCGCCTCGCACGAGGGGGCGCGGCACCTGGACGACGTGCTGACGCGGCGGACGCGGATCTCGATCGAGACCTTCGACCGGGGGACGCGGTCGGCGCGGGAATGCGCGGAGCTGCTGGCGCCGGTGCTGGGGTGGGACAAGCAGCAGATCGAGAAGGAAGTGGAGCACTACGAGAAGCGGGTTCAGGCGGAGCGGGAATCGCAGCGCCAGCCGGATGACCAGACGGCGGACGCGGCGCGGCTGGGGGCGCCCGACATCGTTCCGTTGTAACTCCGGGATGCGGAAGGGGGAACCGCGGACCCGGGGCGCCCGTCCGTTGCGGAGTGAGGAACAATGAGGTTTCTGCCGGGGCGGGTTACCGCGGACCCCGGCCGCCGGGTCGTACGGCCGCCGGGTCGCTCGGCCGCTGGGGCAGGCGGAGCAGCGGCACGATCGCAGAGGGGACGCATGTCGAAGCCGGAGACGCCTGCGGCGCAGCCAGACGGTGTGGAGCCAGTGCCGGCGGCCGCGGAGCCTGACCTTGCCGGGTCGCCTGCGGCGAAGCCTGGGTCGGAGTCGGGGGCTGCGCCTGCCGGGTCGCCTACGGCGAAGCCTGGGGCTGTGCCCGCTGAGCCTGAGGACGCGAAGCCCGAGCCTGCCCGGTCGCCTGCGGCGGAGCCTGGGTCGGAGGCGGGGGTTGCGCCTGCCGGGTCGCCTGCGGCGAAGCCTGGGGCTGTGCCTGCTGAGCCTGAGGACGCGAAGCCCGAGCCTGCCCGGTCGCCTGCGGCGAAGCCTGGGGCCGGGAAGCCGGGGGTTGCGCCTGTCGAGCCTGAGGATGCGAAGTCCGAGCCTGCCGTGTCGGCTGCGGCGAAGCCTGGGGCTGTGCCCGCTGAGGCCGAGGATGTGAAGTCGGCGCCCGCGGCTGCGGAGGCTGGCCTTGCCAAGGCCAAGGCTGCGCCTGTGAAGCCGACCAAGGGCGAGGACGGGAAGGCTGCGGCTGGGAAGACGGGTCTGGCCAAGGCTGGGGCTGCGCCTGCGAAGTCGGCTGTGGCCGAGCAGGCGAAGCCGGCCGCGGCCAAGGATCTTGGGCGGTTGCTGGCCGGGCGGTACCGGCTGGGGGCCGTGCTCGGCAAGGGCGGGATGGGGACCGTCTGGCGGGCCGAGGACGAGACCCTGGGGCGGACCGTCGCCGTCAAGGAGCTCCGGTTCAGCACCGGGGTCGACGAGGACGAGAAGCGCCGGCTCATCACCCGTACCCTCCGCGAGGCCAAGGCCATTGCCCGGATCCGGAGCGGAGGTGCCGTCACCGTCTACGACGTCGTTGACGAGGACGGCCGGCCGTGGATCGTCATGGAGCTCATCGAGGGGCCTTCGCTCGCCGACTTCATACGGGAGAACGGCCCCCTCACCCCCCACCGCGCCGCCGAGGTCGGCCTCGCGGTGCTCGACGTCCTGCGCGCCGCGCACGGCCAGGGCATCCTGCACCGCGACGTCAAGCCGTCCAACGTGCTCATCGCCGCCAGCGGCCGGGTCGTCCTCACCGACTTCGGCATCGCCCAGGTCGAGGGCGACCCCTCCGTCACCTCCACCGGCATGCTCGTCGGCGCCCCCTCCTACATCTCCCCCGAGCGCGCCCGCGGTTACAAGCCCGGCCCGCCCGCGGACATGTGGTCGCTCGGCGGTCTGCTGTACGCCGCCGTCGAGGGCGTGCCCCCGTACGACAAGGGCTCCGCGCTCGCCACCCTCACCGCTGTGATGACCGAGCCGGTGGACCCGCCCAAGAACGCCGGTCCGCTGACCGAGGTCATCTACGGCCTCCTCGCCAAGGACCCGGCCCACCGCCTCGACGACGACCGCGCGCGGGCGATGCTCACCGCCGTCCTCAACGCGCCCGAGCCCGTACCGGCTCCCGAGCCGGCTCCGGCCGCCGAGGCGACCCGGCAGATCTCGCTCGCGGACGCCAAGGAGGCCGCGGACAAGGCCGCCGCGGAGAAGGCCGCGGAGAAGGCGGCGAAGAAGGAACGCGAGCGGCGGGAGCGCGAGCAGCGCGAACGCGCCCGCGCCGCACTGAAGTCGGCCCGCAAGGCGGCGGCGGGCGCCGCGGCCACGAAGGCCGCCTCGGCAGCGGAGGCGCCGGCCGCGCCGGCCGCCAAGCCCAAGGCCGCCCCGGTGGCCGCTCCGCTGACCGACGTCATGCCGCGCCGGACCATCGCGCTCGCGATAGCCGCCGTGGTCGTGGTGCTGGCGGCGGTCGGCTCGCTGATCGCCTACGCGGTCAGTGGCGACGACAACGGCGGACGCAAGGACGAGGGCAAGAACGGCGGCGGCAAGCCCACCCCGGGCGTGTCCGCGAGCCAGTCCCCGGGCGGCACCCAGCCGAGCAACCCCCCGTCCTCGCCGCAGTCCTCGCCGAAGGCGGGCGACCCGGGCGCCGGCCAGGGACAGCAGACGCCGTCCAACGCCAGTGGCGGCGGCACCGCGAGCCAGGGGCAGGGCGCTTCGCCCGGCGGCTCGGGCAGCGGACTCCCGGCCGGATACGCCCTGGTGACGGACCCTGGTTTCCACTTCTCGATGGCGATGCCCGAGGGCTTCCACCTGACGGGCATAGCGGGCAAGAAATCGGGCGGGATATACAGCCGCGACGGCGGCTTCCCGCGGATCCAGGTCGACTACAACGGCAGCCCGGGCGACGACGCGCGCAAGGCCTGGCTCGAACTGGCCCCCGGTACGGCGTCGAGCAGCACGAACTACAAGCTGCTCAGGATCGACCTGGCGAGCTACCGGAACTACCCGACCGTCGCCGACTGGGAGTTCGAGCGCGACCACAACGGCGTCCGGGTCCGCGTCCTCAACCGCGGCTTCAAGATGGACGCGACGCACGGCTACGCCATCATGATCAGCTGCCCCGCCGACCAGTGGGACGGCCCCGAGTGCACGCAGATGCGTACCACCGCCTTCGAGACGTTCCAGCCGCTCGGCTGACCTCGGGACGCGGGCGGCCCTGGCGACGTATCGTGTCAGCGGGGCCACGGGGGTGCCCCCAGCACTCGGGGGAGGCGATGTGGAGGAGTACGCGGGCCGGATCCTGGCCCACCGGTACCGCCTGCCGCTGCCGCCGTCGGACGAGTACGAGCTGATCGAGACCCGCGCCTTCGACACGCGGAGCGGGCAGGAAGTCCTGGTACGGCAGGTGCCGTTGCCGGAGGTCGTGGACGCGGAGCTGGTCGACGGCCCGCGGGCCCTGCCGGCGGCGGGGCGCCGCGACCCGGCGGACCTGCCGGCCGTACGGCGTGCCATCGAGGCGGCGCAGGCGGCGGCCGCCATCCCCGACCATCCGCGGCTGGACCAGGTCTTCGACGTGTTCGCCGAGGGCGGTTCGCTGTGGATAGTGAGCGAACTGGTCCCGGCGAGGCCGCTGGCCGCGCTGATCGCCGACGAGCCGTTGAGCCCGTACCGGGCGGCGGAAGTGGCCTCGGACGTGCTGACCGCGCTGCGGGTGCTGCACGCGCACGGGTGGACGCACCGGAACATCACGGTGCGGACGGTGCTGGTGTGCGAGGACGGGCGCGTCGTGCTGACGGGCCTCGCGGCCGGCGCGGCGGAGGAGGCCTTGTGCGGCTACGACCCGATCCCGGGGAGGGACGCCTCCGGCGGGGATGGGGGGTGGGGTGATCCGGGTCCTGCGCCTGCCTCTTCGCCTGCGGCGGGCTCGGCGGAGTCGGGGTGGGGCGGATCGGGCTCGGGCTCTGTGCCTGAGGTGGGCTCCGAGTCGCGGGTCGGTTTGGGCTCGGCTCCTGTGCCTGAGGTGGGCTCCGAGTCGTGGGGCGGTTCCGGCTCGGGCCCTGTGCCTGAGGCGGGCTCCGAGTCGTGGGGCGGCTTTGCGTCGCCCGAGGGGGCGCCCTCCTACGCGCCCCTGGTGGCTCCGGGGTACGACACCGGGCCTCGGTACAACGATCACATCGTCCCGGAACGGCCCGATCCCGACGCCGCCGCGCGGGCCGGGGCCATCGCCGCGTACCGGGCCGGGGCCCGGGCGGCGGCCGCCAAGGTCACCGAGCAGCGCAGGTCCGGATCCGATCCCATCGTGGTGCCGGAGCCGAGGCCCGCGGGGTCGACGCTTCCGCAGGGGTACTCGTATCCGTACGGCAACCCGGAGAGCGACACCCCCGCCCCCTGGCACGGCGCCACCCCGCGCCGGCCGGCCCTTCCGGCGTCGGATGCCGACCCGGAACAGCCGGCCCAGCCGCAGCCGGGTTCTTGGCCCGAGTTGGAGCCGAGGCCCGCGGGCGGCCCGGGGGGGCCGGGGCCGGGCGCGCGCCGGGGTACCTCCTCGGGCACCGAACGTGGCCAGGGGTCGGAGAGTGACAGCCTTGTTGCGTTCGGCGCCCTGCGGGGGCACCCCGGCACACACCCGGCCCCGGCGGAGCGCGAGCCGCACGCGGAGCCCCGGCCCGCGCTGCCCGCGCAGTTGGCGTTGCCGCAGGGGTATCGGCAAGCCGATGAGCTGCCGGTGTCGGGCAGTGGGGCCTATGCGCCCAGGCAGGCCAGTGCGTTGGGTGCCGAGCGGGCGCGGCAGACGCGGATGGCCGTGGTCGGGGCCGTCACCGAGCGGTGGGCTCCCGAGCAGGCCCGGAGCGTATCCGGGCCCTGGCAGCTGACGGCTCCCGTCGGGCCCGCCACCGATCTGTGGGCGCTCGGCGCGCTGCTGTACCGCGCCGTGCAGGGGCACGCCCCGTACCCCGAGGAGTCCGTGGCCGAGCTCGTTGAGATGGTGTGTGCCGAGCCGCCCGCCTTCGCGGAGGAGTGCGGCGCGCTGCGGCCCGTTGTGGAGTCGCTGCTGCGTCAGGATCCGACCGAGCGGCCCGACTTCGAGGAGCTCCGCGGCTGGCTGCGGTCGCTCGTACGGTCCGCCCCCGAGCCGGAGGCGGCGCCGCTGCCCGAGCCCGACCCCGCGCGGCTGCCCGTCGTACGCCGCCGCGGCGACCTCCACGGGCGGCACCGCAATCCCGCGGCCCCCCGCAAGCCCCGCGCCCTCGGCCGGACCCTGCTCGTCGGCATCCTGGTCCTCCTCGCCGGAGCGGTGGCGTACGCCCTGCTGTTCATGCCCCGTTCCGCCGCCCCGGAGGAACCGAAGAAGACCCCTGGCGGTAGCGCCCAGTCGCCGCCGAAGCCGACGCCCTCCCAGACTCCCGCCGGAACCCCCGAGTCCAATCCGGCGCCGCAGACGACCGCACCCGCCGCCACCGCCCCGCCCGGCTACACCACCCAGCAGGACCCGGAGCACTTCGAGATCGCCGTCCCCGAGGGCTGGGAGCGCCGCGGAATCAACGAGTCCGGTCAGGTGCGTTACACCGACGGGCAGTTCGTGCTGACGGTCGTCCCCGGACGTGACAAGGTCCAGGGCAATCCGGATCCGGCGGCGTACCAGAAGGACAAGGAACCGGAGCTGACCCCGTACCGGACGTCCACCTGGTCGACCGTGGGTGATGTGAAGACCACCAAGGTGGGCCAGCAGCTGCGGGCCACGGGCCGGTACACGTGGATCGACGGCACCGGCCGCAACGTCTTCGCCCGCAACTTCGTCGTCGCGCTGGGCGGCAGCTACCACGTCGTCATGGTGACCGGGCCCGAGGACGAGCAGGGCAAGGTCACCGATGTCTTCGAAAAGGCCACGGCGAGTTACAAGTCGGGCGGGTGAAGCCCTCCTGACGGGCGATCAGTACGGCGATTGCGTCACAGTGCGGGCTTAACGCGGCCGGGCGGTTCCTGGAGCGCCCGTGGGCTCCGTAATCTGGCCTGAAGTGCAGAGAGCGGCGGGGTTTCGTGGAACAGCAGACAGGTGGGGGCGCCGTGCTGGCGGGCCGGTACCGGCTCGTCGAGCCGATCGGCCGCGGCGGCATGGGCAAGGTGTGGCGCGCGCATGACGAGCTGCTCCACAGGACCGTCGCCGTCAAGGAACTGACGGCGGGTCTCTACGTGGCCCAGGCCGACCGGGACGTCATGCACGCCCGGACGCAGAAGGAGGCCCGGGCCGCGGCCCGGATCCAGCATCCGGCGGTCGTCACCGTCCACGACGTGCTGGAGCACGACGACCGGCCGTGGATCGTCATGGAGTACATCGACGGCCCCTCCCTCGCGGAGGCGGCCAAGGCGGCCGGGCGGATCGAGCCCCGCGAGGCGGCCAGGATCGGACTGCACGTGCTGGGCGCGCTGCGCGCCGCGCACGCGGTCGGCGTGCTGCACCGGGACGTGAAGCCGGGCAACGTGCTGCTCGCCAAGGACGGCCGGGTGCTGCTCACGGACTTCGGGATCGCCGCGATCGAGGGCGACTCGTCCATCACGCGCACCGGTGAGATCGTCGGCTCCATCGACTACCTGGCCCCCGAGCGGGTCACCGGCGGAACCCCCGGCACGGCCTCCGACCTCTGGTCGCTGGGCGCGACCCTCTACACGGCGGTCGAGGCCCGCTCGCCGTTCCGCCGCACCTCGCCCATCTCCAGCCTGCAGGCCGTGGTCAACGACGAGCCGCCGGCCCTCAAGCAGTCCGGGGCGCTGGGGCCGGTCATCACCGCCCTGCTGCGCAAGGATCCGCAGGAGCGGCCCTCGGCCGCGGAGACCGAGCGGATGCTGCTGGAGGCGATGGAGGGCCGGGAGCCGAAGGCGGCGCAGGCGTACGTACCCACGCGTGCGGTGACCTCGGAGGAGCTCTCCACGGCGCAGGAGCAGCCCGAGGAGCCGGCCCCGACGCCGGAGACCGGGCGGACGGCCGCGCTGCCGGAGTCCCCGGAAACCGTTGTGCCGGTACCCGCCCCCGCCCCCGCCCCGGCGAACGGCTGGATCAAGCGCGCCGCGGTGATCGCCCTGGTGGCGGCGCTGCTCGGCGGCGGCGGTGTGTTCGGCGTCCTGAAGTTCACCGACGACGCGGACAAGGGCGGCGGCTCCGACAAGTCCGCGAGCTCCCCCGACGCGAAGTCGGGCGAGGAGGGCGACAGCGACCAGGACGAGACGCTCGCCGCGCCCGCCGGGTGGACCGAGGTCACCGACCCCACCGGCTTCACCCTGTTCGTCCCGGACGGCTGGAAGCGCCAGATGGACGGCGACCAGATCGACTACACGCCGGACAACGGAAAGCACTTCATCCGGATCGCCGCCGACCCCACACCGGCATTCGAGAACCCGTACATGCACGTGCTCGACCTGGAGAAGCAGGTGCAGAAGCGGACGGACTACAAGAGGCAGCTGCTGAAGCAGAACAACTTCCGCGACACACCCCAGGCCGCGCTGTGGGAATTCACGTGGACCGAGAAGCAGAACCACCCCGGACCGCGCCGGGCCATCGAGCAGATGTACTTCGCCCCGGGCAACACCGAGTACGCGATCTACATGTCGGGTCCCGCCGCCGACTGGGAGGTGACCCGCCGGCAGTTCGACATCGTGCTCAGCGGCTGGGAGCCGCCCGCCGCGAAGCAGTAGGACGGCGGATTCCACGCATCCTGCCAGCGATCGCTGGCGGAAATGGCAAAATCCGGTTACCCACGGGTACCCAAAGGCCCGCGGGCGCAATACGCTCACCGCCATGACGGACTCGCAGGCCCCGGCCCCCCTCCGCACCGCACCGGAACCCACCAACCCGGTCGCCCCGGCCCCGGCCGGTGCCCGCACCGCCGCCGACGTGGTGACCCCCGACCTCGTCGCCCGCCTCACCCGCGGAGTGATCGGCTCCGGCCGCACCGCCAACCACACCCCCTTCACCGGGGACCGGCTGGCGGAGCTCCCCGAGGCCACCCCCGAGGACGTCGCCGAGGCCTTCGAGCGGGCCCGCGCCGCGCAGCCCGCCTGGGCCGCCGTCCCCGTACGCAAGCGGGCGGCGGTGCTGCTGCGCTTCCACGACCTGGTCCTCGCCCGGCAGGCCGAGGTCCTCGACCTCATCCAGCTGGAGACCGGCAAGGCCCGCCTGCACGCCCACGAGGAGGTCCAGGCGGTCGCCGTCGCCGCCCGCCACTACGGCAGGAAGGCCCCCTCGTACCTGCGCCCCAAGGGCCACACGGGCGCCATGCCCACCCTCACCAAGGTCACCGAACTGCGCCAGCCGCGCGGGGTCGTCGGCCAGATAGCCCCCTGGAACTACCCGCTCGAACTGTCGGTCGGCGACGCCCTGCCCGCCTTCGTGTCCGGCAACGCGCTGGTCATGAAGCCCGACACCGAGACCGCGCTGACCGCCCTGTGGGCCCGCGACCTGCTGATCGAGGCCGGGCTGCCCGCCGAGGTCTTCCAGATCGTCCTCGGCGAAGGCCCCGTCGTCGGCCCCGAGGTGGTCCGGCACGCCGACTACGTCTCCTTCACCGGCTCCACCCGCACCGGCCGCGAGGTCGCCCGGGGCGCGGCCGACCGCCTCGTCGGCGTCTCCCTCGAACTCGGCGGCAAGAACGCCATGCTCGTCCTGCACGACGCCGACATCGAGAAGGCCGCCGCGGGCGCCGTCCGCGCCTGCTTCTCCTCCGCGGGCCAGCTGTGCATCTCCATCGAGCGGCTCTACGTGCACGCCTCGATCGCCGACGCGTTCGTCGAGCGGTTCGCCGCCCGCACCAAGGCCATGCGCCTGGGCAGCTCGCTGGCCTACGGCGCCGACATGGGCTCCCTCGTCGGCGAACGCCAGCTGGAGACCGTACAGCGGCACGTGGACGAGGCCGTCGCCAAGGGCGCCACCCTCGTCGCCGGCGGCACCGCCCGCCCCGACATCGGCCCGCTCTTCTACGAGCCCACCATCCTCGACGGCGTCGAGGCGCCCATGGCGGTGTGCGGCGAGGAGACCTTCGGCCCGGTCGTCTCCATCTACCGCTTCACCGACGAGGACCAGGCCATCGCCGAGGCCAACGCCACCGCCTACGGCCTGAACTCCAGCGTCTGGACCAAGGACTCCCGCCGCGGCCACGCCGTCGCCGCCCGCCTGCGCACCGGCACCGTCAACATCAACGAGGGCTACGCCCCCGCCTACGGCAGCGCCCAGGCCCCCATGGGCGGCATGAAGGACTCCGGCCTCGGCCGCCGCCACGGCTCCGAGGGCATCCTCAAGTACACCGAGGCCCAGACCGTCGCCCACCAGCGACTGCTCCCGATGGCGCCCTCGCTGGGCATGGACGACGAGAAGTACGCGGCGTTCATGACCCGCAGCCTCCAGGTCATGAAGGCGCTGCGACTCCGTTGATCCTCCGACTCCGCTAAGGGGCAACACCGTGTCTGAGTCGTACGACTACGACGTCATCGTCATCGGATCGGGCTTCGGGGGATCGGTCTCGGCGCTGCGCCTGACCGAGAAGGGCTACCGGGTCGGCGTCCTGGAGGCAGGGCGCCGCTTCACCCGCGAGAGCCTGCCGAAGAACAGCTGGGACCTGCGCAACTACCTGTGGGCCCCGGCCCTCGGGCTGTACGGGATCCAGCGGATCCACCTGCTCGGCAACGTGATGGTGCTCGCGGGCGCCGGCGTGGGCGGCGGCTCGCTCAACTACGCCAACACTCTCTACGTGCCGCCCACCCCCTTCTTCGAGGACCGGCAGTGGGCGTCCATCACCGACTGGCGCGAGGAACTCGCCCCGTACTACGACCAGGCCAAGCGGATGCTCGGCGTACGCCTCAACCCGACGATGACCCCCTCCGACGTCCACCTCAAGGCGGCCGCCGAGAAGATGGGCGTGGCGGACTCCTTCCACATGGCCCCGGTCGGCGTCTTCTTCGGGGACGGCGACGATGCCGAGGGCCGGGCGAAGGTCCGGCCCGGGGACGAGGTCGCCGACCCGTACTTCGGCGGCGTCGGCCCCGCCCGCAAGGCCTGCACCGAGTGCGGCGAGTGCATGACCGGCTGCCGGCACGGCGCGAAGAACACCCTGAACGAGAACTACCTGCACCTCGCCGAGCGCGCGGGCGCCGTCATCCACCCCATGACCACGGTCACGGCCCTCTCCGAGCACCCCGAGGGCGGCTACCGCGTCCGTACCGTCCCCACCGACGGCCGGCGCCGGGGCAAGGCCAAGGTGCTGCGCGCCCGGTACGTGGTCGTCGCGGCGGGCACGTACGGCACCCAGACCCTGCTGCACACGATGAAGGACCGCGGCGAGCTCCCGAGGATCTCCGACCGGCTCGGCGATCTGACCCGGACCAACTCGGAGGGCCTGGTCGGCGCCCAGACCGACGACCGCCGCTACCGCAGGCGGCACGGCGCAGGCCCCGGCAAGGAGCAGCGCGCCGATTTCACCCGCGGCGTGGCGATCACCTCGTCCGTGCACCCCAACGCCGACACCCACATCGAGCCCGTCCGCTACGGCAAGGGCTCCAACGCCATGGGGTTCATGACCGTCCTGCAGGTGCCCTACGCCAAGCACCGGGTCCGCGCCTGGTTCGCCCGCACCGCCCGGCACCCGGTCCAGCTGGCGCGGTCCCTCTCCAACCGGCGCTGGTCGGAGCGGACCATCATCGGCCTGGTCATGCAGTCCCTGGACAACTCCCTGACCACCTACCGGAAGCCCGGCGGCATCGGGAAGGGCCTGCTCACCGCCCGCCAGGGCCACGGCGCTCCCAACCCGGTGCAGATCGCCGAGGCCACGCAGGCCGCGACCCTGCTGGCCGAGGAGATCAACGGATTCCCGGGCAGCAACATCGGCGAGCTGATGGGCACCCCGCTGACCGCGCACTTCCTCGGCGGCTGCCCGATCGGCGCCTCGCCCGAGGAGGGCGTGGTGGACCCGTACCACCGGCTCTACGGGTACCCGGGCATCTCGGTGGTGGACGGCGCGGCCGTCTCCGCGAACCTCGGGGTCAACCCGTCGCTGACGATCACGGCGCAGGCGGAGCGGGCGATGTCGTACTGGCCGAACCACGGCGAAGAGGACCCGCGGCCCGAGCAGGGCGTGGCCTACGCACGCCTCGCGGCGGTGGAACCGGCCAGTCCGGCCGTCCCGAAGGAGGCCTTCGGCGCGCTGAGGCTGCCGTTCCTGGCAGTCCCGGACATCCCGCCGAGGACTCCGGATCCGGCTGGATGAGCCGGGGTCGGTACCGCACTCCCCCTCCGAGCGCGGTACCCACCGCGGTACATGAGTGACAGGCGATCGCTGCGGAAGGTTGTACCGGAACCACGGAGACCGCTCTGTGGTCTCGCTCACACGGTGAACGGCGGCGGGGAGTGGGGGCGGCGAAGGGCGGCGGGGAGCGGCGGCCGGGAACGCCGAACGGCCGGCCCGGGGCGTCCCCTGGGCCGGCCGTTCTTTATGGGGTGACCGGGCTGCTGTCCCCTGCCGTCCGGTCACACGAAGGAGCGAGGTCCCACGACGCACGCTCCACGGGGCGCACGTCTCATCGCTCCTGCGGAGCCACGCGTGGTGTTGCGGTCCCGCACCTGGCTGGCACGGACACCCTCACCAACGAAGGGCACCTGGGGCGGTCACGGTCCGGACGAGTGACGAACACCCGCTCACGGGGCTCAGACGCGGCCGCGGCACAGCTCCAGCAGGGTCATGGCCAGGGAGGTTCCGGGCTTGCCGAGGGCGTCGCTCCAGTGGGAGAGCACCTCCATCTCCCGCGAGAGGTGCACCCGGCGGCCGCCCGAGGAGATCCGGGCCTCCTGGATGACGGTCGAGACGGCCATCCGCTCCTGGATCAGGCCGATGATCCGGTCGTCGAGGGCGTCGATGCGGTCGCGGGAGTCGGCGATCAGCTGCTCGGGGGTGGTGGCGATCGTGGTCATGTCGGTTCTCCTGTGGCTGGGCGGGGCGGGTGCGACCTGTGCCGGCAGGAGCGGAAACGCAAGAGCGCCCCGGTCCTGTCGGACCGGGGCGCTCTGGGAAGTCAGTGGCTCAGGCGAGCATCACGATGACCCATGGCGACCGGACCGGCCGGTGCCATAGGTAAAGAGGAAGCTCAGCTGCTTGCGCATGAAGGGGATTATTGCCTTCCGTCCCGCTTCGGGCCAAGCCGGTTCGGATGGTGAGACGAAGAGCGCTGTGGGTCCCCCGTTAGAATCGACAAAACAGCCACCTCTTCCGCCGGAAGGCCGCCCCGTGCCAGAAGCACCCTCCGCCGCCCACGACAGCGCCCCGGACACGGTTCTCGTCGTCGACTTCGGCGCCCAGTACGCCCAGCTCATCGCCCGCCGCGTCCGCGAGGCACGGGTCTACAGCGAGATCGTCCCCAGCACGATGCCGGTGGCCGAGATGCTGGCCAAGGACCCCAAGGCGATCATCCTCTCCGGCGGCCCGTCCTCCGTGTACGAGGAGGGCGCCCCGCGCCTGGACGACGCCCGCGCCCTCTTCGAGGCCGGCGTCCCCGTCTTCGGCATGTGCTACGGCTTCCAGCTGATGGCGACCACCCTCGGCGGCCAGGTCGACAACACCGGCGCCCGTGAGTACGGCCGCACCCCGCTGGCCGTCTCCAAGGCCGGCTCCACCCTCTTCGAGGGCACCCCCGAGCACCAGTCGGTGTGGATGTCCCACGGCGACGCCTGCTCCGCCGCCCCCGAGGGCTTCGCCGTCACCGCGTCGACGAACGTCGTCCCGGTCGCGGCCTTCGAGAACGACGCGAAGAAGCTGTACGGCGTGCAGTACCACCCCGAGGTGATGCACTCCACGCACGGCCAGCAGATCATGGAGCACTTCCTCTACCGCGGCGCGGGCCTCGCCCCCACCTGGACCACCGGCAACATCGTCGAGGAGCAGATCGCGGCCATCCGCGAGCAGGTCGGCGACAAGCGCGCCATCTGCGGCCTCTCCGGCGGCGTGGACTCCGCGGTCGCCGCGGCCCTCGTCCAGAAGGCCATCGGCTCGCAGCTGACCTGCGTGTACGTCGACCACGGCCTGATGCGCAAGGGCGAGACCGAGCAGGTCGAGAAGGACTTCGTCGCCGCCACCGGCGTGCAGCTGAAGGTCGTCGACGCCCAGGAGCGCTTCCTGAACGCGCTGGCCGGCGTCTCCGACCCGGAGACCAAGCGCAAGATCATCGGCCGCGAGTTCATCCGCGTCTTCGAGCAGGCCCAGCTGGAGATCCTGCAGGAGGACGGCCCCGCGGTCGCCTTCCTCGTCCAGGGCACCCTCTACCCGGACGTCGTCGAGTCCGGCGGCGGCACCGGCACCGCCAACATCAAGTCCCACCACAACGTGGGCGGCCTCCCCGACGACATCGAGTTCGAGCTCGTCGAGCCGCTGCGCCAGCTGTTCAAGGACGAGGTCCGGATGGTCGGCCAGGAGCTCGGCCTGCCCGACGAGATCGTCCAGCGCCAGCCCTTCCCCGGCCCCGGCCTCGGCATCCGCATCGTCGGCGAGGTCACCAAGGAGCGCCTGGACCTGCTGCGCGAGGCCGACGCCATCGCCCGCCACGAGCTCACCGCGGCCGGCCTGGACCGCGAGATCTGGCAGTGCCCGGTCGTGCTGCTCGCGGACGTCCGCAGCGTCGGCGTCCAGGGCGACGGCCGCACCTACGGCCACCCGATCGTGCTGCGCCCCGTCTCCTCCGAGGACGCGATGACCGCGGACTGGACGCGCATGCCCTACGAGGTGCTCGCGCGGATCTCCACCCGCATCACCAACGAGGTGCCGGACGTGAACCGCGTGGTCCTGGACTGCACGAGCAAGCCCCCGGGCACCATCGAGTGGGAGTAGTCCCCACCCGTACGTGACGAAGCCGCCGCTCCCGCCGGAGCGGCGGCTTCGCCGTTTCTCTGGCCACTTGGCAGGGGCGCGGGTACCTTGCGCCGCGACCCGCGCCGTAGAAGGAGGGCCCACATGCCGGATCAGCCCGTACCCGTCCCCGTGGAGCGGCTCGGCTTCGAGATGCCGCCCGTGCACGACACCGTCGAAGCGGCGCGCGAGCACCGCAAGGCACGGCTCGCCGAAGCGCTGCGGCTGCTGGGGCGGCTGGGCTACGGGGACGGGGTGGGCGGGCAGGTCACCGCGCGGGACCCCGAGTTCGAGGACTGCTACTGGGTGAACCCCTTCGGGCGGGCTTTCGGCGGCCTCGGCCCCGACGACCTGCTGCTGGTCGACGGGGACGGGCGGGTGGTCGAGGGGGAGCGCCGGGTCAACGAACTGGCCTTCGCCGTGCACGCGGCGGTCCACCGGGCGCGCCCCGAGGTGGTGGCCGTCGTCCGCGCGCAGGGCCCGTACGGCCGCGCCCTCGCGTGCCTGGGCGAGCTGCTGGCCCCGATCACCCAGGAGGCCTGCGCCTTCTACGAGGACCACGCGCTGCTGGACGAGTTCGCGGGGGTCGAGGACGCCGCGCGGATCGCCCGCGCGCTGGGCCCGTACAAGGCGCTGATCCTGCGCAACCGCGGGCTGCTGACGGTCGGGGATTCCGTGGACGCGGCGGCCTGGTGGTTCATCGAGGCCGAGCGTGCCGCCCAGGTGCAGCTGATCGCGCGGGCGGCCGGGAAGCCGGTGCCCATCGACCACCGCGGCGCGGTCGCGACCCGCGAGCGGTTCGGGTCCGATCTGGCGGCCTGGGTGAGCTACCAGCCCCTGCGCCAACAGGGTGACGCAGCCGGTGGCGTCAACATCATGAACGGTTAATCACCTGCTCTGACATCGTGCGCAATCCGGAACACTGCCGCAGTGGTGCACAATTCGCTGGCATTGCACCGTAGTTCAGAGAGGCGGCACGTACGTGGCTGTCCAAGAGATCTCCCGAAGTACCCATACCGCCGCCTGCACCTGCGAGGAGTGCGCACGTGAGGGGCACCGCCGCGCCGTCGTCGCGTTCCTGGAGAAGCGCGACGAGTTCGCCTCGGGGCAGGGCGTGCCGGCCGCCGTGGCCCACTCGCTGGGGGCGTCCCGCCAGTGGGTGTCCGACGAACTGACCCTGTCGGCCCGTACCGTTGCCGACCGGGGCCGGGAGGCCGGGAACTCCTGGCTGTACCTGTTCTCCCGGCGGGCCGTCCTCGCCGTGTGGATCGCCGCCGGCGTGCTGCTGCTCGTCCAGGTGGGCACCGCGCTCGGCACCGGCTGGTCCACGGCCCGGACCGCAGGGCTGCTGGCGGCCCTGGTGCTGGCCGGGCTGCTCACGGTCGCGGCCCGCGCCCAGTCGGTGCGCGGCGGGCTGCTGGCCCCGGTGGTCGGCGAGGACAACCGGCTGTCCACCTCGAAGGCGGTGCCGAGCGCCTGGGTGGTGCTGACGGCTTTCGCCGCGCTGCTGCCCGCGCTGCGGCTGGCGGCCTCGGCGCCCGGGCCGGAGCGGCAGGCGCTGTACGCGGGGCTCGCGCTGGACCGGGCGCTGCCGCTGCTGGCGGTGGTCGGGCTGACCTCGGTGGTGGCCGTGCTGGTGCGCCGGGTGGTCTCCGTGCGGATCATGGGCCAGCGGCTGCAGAAGCTGCCGGCCGACCGGCCGCGCGGGGTGGACCTGCTCACGGACGACGCGGGGCGCGGGAGCTTCCCGGACGCCCAGTACGTGCTGGTCTCCACGGTGGTGCTGGCCTACGCGGGGGTGTCGCTGGCCCGCTTCCCGGAGCGGCTCCCGCAGCTGCCGTGGGCGCTGGCCCTGCTGGTGGCGCTGTCGGCCGCGGTGTACCTGGCCGCCAAGTACGCGGAGGGCACCCGCCCGCTCGTGCTGTCGGTGGTGCGCAGACGGGAGCCAGGGGATCTGGACGCGGCCGTCCGCCCCGGGGACGACATCGAGATCCGGGGGGTGGGCTTCGTGCCGCCCGGGGCGCAGACGCCGGAGATGCTGGCCCGGCTGGTCGTGCGGATCGGGGCGGTGCACGTGCACGTGCCGCTGGTGCCGGTGGCCGGCGGGTTCACCAACCCCTCGGACACGGTGCTGACGGTGCCGGTGCCGGCGGAAGTGGAACCGGGCCGCATCGAGATCCAGGTGGTGACCGCCGCAGGAGTGGAATCCAACCGCTGCACCATCGACGTGGCCGAGTGATGGGGGTACACATGACGCGTGACTCGAACCGACGTTCATGACGTCCCCCGGTTGAGCGACTCCTCGATCAAGGAGCAGGCGGTCCGCTACGCCCTGCTGCCGCTGCGGATCTTCCTCGGCGTGACCTTCGTGTACGCGGGTCTCGACAAGCTGACCGACTCCGCGTTCCTCTCCGCCGCCGGCGAGGGCTCCATCGGCGACCTGATGCGCGGGGTGCGCGACACCTCCGCGATCCCGGCCCTGGTGGACCTGGCGCTCAAGGCCCCCGTCGGCTTCGCCGTGATGCTGGCCATCGGGGAGATCCTGGTCGGCCTCGGCGCCCTGGCCGGCCTGCTGACCCGGGTCGCGGCCCTCGGCGGAGCGCTGATCTCGCTCAGCCTCTGGCTCACCGTGTCCTGGGCGGTGACCCCGTACTACTACGGCAACGACCTGATCTACCTGATGGCGTGGACCCCGCTGATCCTGGCCGGGGCCGGCTACCCGTCCCTGGACTCGCTGATCCGGTCGCGCCGGTCCCGCCGCAGGGCGTAGGTGACCATCCCCGTCAGGGCGGCGAGGCAGAGCCCGCCCACGGTCAGCGGGATGACCAGGAACCACGGCAGATCGGTCCGGCCGGTCGCGTCGAGCAGGTAGAGCACGCCCGCTGTGATCAGGACCAGCCCCGCGATGAGCCGTCCCGGCTGGAACTCATGACGCCGCACGGGCCACCTCCACCTGTCCCACACCCGCGTTGAGGTGCAGCTCGATCGTTCCGCCGGCCTCGGTGCCGGCGGCGGGCGGCAGCGTCGCCTCCTGGTGCTCGCCGCCGGTGCGGATCCGCACGTCCTGTCCCGTCTCCCCGGGCAGGTGGATGTCGCCCAGCCGGACCGAGACGTCGGCCACGGCCGTCACCTCGCGGGGCACGACCACCTTCAGCCGCCCCGCCTCGAGGGAGGCGCGGACCGACACGGTCGTGCCCTTCGGTACGTCCAGGCGGCTCAGGTCCAAGGTGGCGAGCCCGGTGCCCGCGTCGTAGACGGGCCGTACGTCGGCCACCGCGGCCGGCCGCCACTCCACTTCCCGCCAGTCCGTGCCGATCTCCCGGGGCAGCACCGAGGCCCCCGCCAGCAGGCCGGCGGTCACCAGCGCCAGCAGCACGGTGCCGAAGCCCGTACGGCCCTTCACCGAGCTGACCGCGAGGCCCAGGCCGAACACGGCCAGGGCCGAGGCGAACCCGATCTGCAGCGCGTGGCTGAGGGTGCTGCCCTCCCACACGGCGGCGGTGGAGCCGGCCCCGGCGAGCAGGGCCAGGACGAAGACCCGGCCGCCGATCCCGCCGCGCGGGCCGGCCGGGGCGGCGGGCTTCCGCGCGGCCTCGGCCGGAGCCTGCACCGACTCGGCGTCGTCGTCCGGGCCCCACAGGTAGCCCGTGGCGCCGACCGGGCCTGTGGTGCCGTCCTTGACCAGCGGGTCCCGCCACCAGGACGGGCCGCCGGGGGCGGGCGGAGCCTTCGTCTCCGGCGGCGCGGGGGAGTGCGCGGCCGGGTCCTCCGCCTCGGGCGGGCGGGTGTGCCGGCGCCGCTGCGACCAGTGCGCGGCCCCGCCCAGCGCCAGGATGACCAGGACCGAGAAGACCGTGAGGCCGCCGTTGTCGAGCATCGACAGGAACAGCGCGCAGCCCACCAGGGCGGCGAACACGGCCGCGAGGGTGGCGCCCTCGATCCGGCCGGTCAGCATCTTCTTCGCCTCGCTGTCGTCCTCGCCCTCCTGGGGCAGCAGCAGCCACGCGAAGCCGTAGAAGATCAGGCCGACGCCGCCGGTGACCGCGAGGACGCCGAGGACGATCCGGAAGACCACCGGGTCCAGGCCGAAGTACCGGCCCAGGCCCCCGCACACGCCCGCGAGGAGCTTGTCGCGCTTGCTGCGGCGCAGGGGCGGACGGGCGTCCGGCGGGGAAGGGGCCCCCGGCGGGGCTTCGTGTACTTCGGTCATGGGTCCATGGTGACGGGCCGCCGCGGCCCGCGGCACCGGGCCCGACCCTGGCGCAACCCTGATATCCCCCCGACAGAACTGGGGGGATGCCCTGATGCCCGGCCACCCGGCGGCGTGTGACCATCAATGGCATGCCGTCCGTAGCCGCCCCCCGCACCCCCCTCGCACCGGAACCCGAAGAAGCGCCGCAGCGCAAGCTCTACCGCAGCGCCGACGGCCGGATGCTCGGCGGTGTCGCGCGCGGTCTCGCCGGGCACCTCGGGCTGCCCGTGGTCTGGGTCCGGATCGCCTTCCTCCTGCTGTTCATGTGGGGGGACGGCCTCGGCATCCTGCTCTACGCCGCGTTCTGGGTCTTCGTACCGCTGGGAGTCGGCGGCCGCACCGGGCACCGCTCCTTCCTCGAAACCCTCGCCGACGGCAGCCGCCGCCTGCGCAAGCCCGACCGGGGACAGATCACCGCACTGATCGCGCTGCTCATCGGCGCCGGCATCTTCATCTCCAAGGTCCAGCTCGGCGGCGCCTCCGGCCGGTACGTGTGGCCGACGCTGCTGGTCGGGGCCGGCGTGGTCCTCGTGTGGCGGCAGGCCGACAACGCCCGCCGCGCCCACTGGAACGAGGCCGTCGGACGGCACGGACGCCTCCTCCAGGCCGCCCGGGCCCTCGCCGGCGTCGCCCTCGTCGGCGTCGGCCTCACCGTCTTCATCGTCGTACGGGGCTCCGCCGCCCAGCTCGGCAACGTCCTGACCGCCACCCTCGCCGTCCTCGTCGGCATCGCCCTGCTCGCCGGACCCTGGCTGATCCGCATGACCCAGGACCTCTCCGAGGAGCGCCTGATGCGCATCCGCGCCCAGGAGCGCGCCGAGGTCGCCGCCCACGTCCACGACTCCGTGCTGCACACCCTCACCCTGATCCAGCGCAACGCGGAGGACGTCGGAGAGGTGCGCCGGCTCGCGCGGGCCCAGGAGCGGGAGCTGCGGAACTGGCTGTACAAGCCCGAGGGCACCGGCAAGGACGAGGCCGAGGAGCCGGCCACCCTCGCGGAGGCCGTGAAGAAGACCGCCGCCGAGGTGGAGGACCACCACGGCGTCCCCATCGAGGTCGTCCTCGTCGGCGACTGCCCGCTCGACGACCGGCTGGCGGCCCAGATCCAGGCAGCGCGCGAGGCAATGGTCAACGCCGCCAAGTACGGTGGCGAAGGCGGGCCCGTGCAGGTCTACGCGGAGGTGGAGGGGCAGACGGTGTTCGTGTCCGTACGGGACCGGGGACCGGGCTTCGACATCGACGCGGTACCGGACGACCGCATGGGCGTACGAGAATCGATCATCGGCCGGATGCAGCGCAACGGCGGGACCGCACAGCTGCGGTCCGCGCCCGACGGCGGCACGGTAGTCGAACTTGAGATGGAGAGGGCGGCGAACGCAGCATGACCGAGGAAGCCGGTACGACCGAGAACGCGACCGAGGCCCGGCGCGTCCGCGTGGTGCTCGTCGACGACCACCGGATGTTCAGGACCGGCGTACAGGCCGAGATCGGCGACACCGGGCGCACCGGCGTCGAGGTCGTCGGCGAGGCCGCCGACGTGGACCAGGCCGTCACCGTCATCACCGCCACCCGGCCCGAGGTGGTCCTGCTCGACGTGCACCTGCCCGGCGGCGGCGGGGTCGAGGTGCTGCGCCGCTGCGCCCCGCTGATGGCGGCGGCCGAGAACCCCGTACGGTTCCTGGCCCTGTCGGTGTCGGACGCCGCCGAGGACGTCATCGGGGTCATCCGGGGCGGCGCGCGCGGCTACGTCACCAAGACCATCACCGGCACCGACCTGGTGGACTCGGTCTTCCGGGTGCAGGACGGGGACGCGGTCTTCTCGCCGCGGCTGGCCGGCTTCGTCCTCGACGCCTTCGCCTCGACGGACGCGCCGCCGGTCGACGAGGACCTGGACCGCCTCACGCAGCGCGAGCGCGAGGTGCTGCGGCTGATCGCGCGCGGGTACGCGTACAAGGAGATCGCCAAGCAGCTCTTCATCTCGGTGAAGACCGTCGAATCGCACGTCTCGGCGGTCCTCAGGAAGCTCCAGCTCTCCAACCGGCACGAGCTGACCCGCTGGGCCACGGCGCGCCGTCTGGTGTGACCCCCCGGCAGGCAGGGGTGTGATCCACGACGCAGGGGGGAAGGGCAACCGGACGGTGTCGCGCCGCCCTCTTGGGTGGCGTGATGAGCCTGACGGGGACCCCCCTCTTCGCGACCGTGGCCCTGCTGGCCGCGGTCGCCGTCGTCCTGCCGCTGGCCGTGTGGAGCAAGGTGCGCGGCCCCGCCGTCGTGCGCGTCGCGACCCGCAGCCTGATGGTGGTCTTCGCGCAGGTCACCGCCATCGCGCTGGTGTTCGTCGCGGTCAACCGGGACATGAACTTCTACGCCTCGTGGGGGGACCTGTTCGGCACCGGCAAGTACGTCACCGCCGCCCCCGACCTCGGCCCGGACGGGCTCGGCGGGAAGAAGGCCTCGGAGGTCAAGTCCGAGCCGAAGGTGAAGCAGTCGTTCCAGCCGGTCGAAGGGCTCGGCGGCCGGGTCCAGAAGACCGAGCTCGACGGGAAGATCTCCGGGGTCAAGGGCGACGTCATGGTGTGGCTGCCGCCGCAGTACGACGACCCCGCCTTCAAGGACAAGAAGTTCCCGGTGGTCGAGCTGATCCCGGGCATACCCGGAACGGGCAAGTCCTGGTTCCAGGGGGTCAAGGCGCACGAGGTGCTGGAGCCGCTGATGAAGAGCGGCAAGGTGAAGCCGTTCATCCTGGTCTCGCCGCGCGCCATGCTGCTGGGCAACGCCGACACCGGCTGCGCCAACATCCCGGGCAAGGTCAACGCGGACAGCTGGTTCAGCGTCGACGTCCGCAAGATGGTCACCGACAACTTCCGGGCGTCGGACGACTCCCGCACCTGGGGCGTCGCCGGGTACTCGGCCGGCGCGTACTGCGCCGCCAAGCTGGCGATCTCCCACCCCGACCGCTACAGCGCGGCCGTCTCCCTGTCCGGCTACAACGACCCGGGCCAGGAGCCCTCGTCGCTGGTCGCGCAGGACCCGCAGTTGCGCGTCAGCCACAACCTGAAGGCCGTGCTCAAGGCCGCGCCCACCCCGCCGGCGGTCTCGCTGTGGATGTCGGGCGCGGAGCAGGACGGCTACCTGTCCGGCATGGACCTCAAGGCGATCGCGCAGAGCCCGACCACCGTGCACGCGGAGAAGGTGACCGGCGGCCACAACCTCGACTCGTGGTCGAAGCAGCTGCCGCAGACCTTCGACTGGCTGAGCAAGACGGTCAAGGCGCCGTAGCGGCCGTGCCCGCCGTGCCCGCCGTGCCCGCCGTGCCCGCCGTGCATGCCGTGCCCGCCCTGGCCGTCCTGGCCGTCCGAGTGGCCGGGGCAGCGGTGAGCGGGGACGATGGAAGAGGAGAGCGGTGCTCCTTGGGGACGTGAAGCATGGGGATCACGAGGCCTTCGGGCGCTGTCCCTGCCACTCTCCCCTCCTCAACCCCAGGCTCTTCACGTGCGCCCGGCGGTCCCACTTCCCGTTGACGCGGTGGCCGTGTGTCCGGCCGCCGGGACGGAGAGCCATGGGTATCGTCATAGTGATCGTCGCTGTGGTCCTGCTCCTCATCGCTTACAGAGTGGTCACCCGCAAGAAGCCCGACCCGGGCCGGCTGGAAATCGAGGAGGAAACTCCGACCTTCCAGGTCGTGGCCCTGGGGCTGCAGGGCTCGGGCAAGACGCTGCTGCTGGCCAGCATGTACCACCGGCTCAAGTCGACGGCGGGTCAGAGCTACTTCCTCAAGGCCCCGCCGGACGACGTGCTGCAACTCAATCAGTGGTACAGCCAGATGGCGGATACGGCGACGGAAGCCGGCTGGCCACCCGGAACGGCCAAGGGGGAGACGCGGAACTTCACCTTCACGGTGAAGAGCCAGGTCGCCGTCGGCGTTCGGCCGCGGCCCATGCTCCATCTGAAGTACCTGGAATACGCGGGGGAACTCCTGACGGAGCCCCAGGCGCCCGGATCCACGGTGCAGGCGGAGCTGTACGACGACATCCGGCAGGCCGACGCGATGATCGGAATCATCGACGGCAACCACGTCCGGCAGCACCTGGACGGTGCCCCCCAGGGGCAGGTCCGTCTCGAGCAGACCCTGAACGCCCTGGTGCCGATCATGATCGAGGCGGAATGTCCCATCAGCTTCGTCATCACCAAGTGGGACCTGCTCGCCGATCTGCACCCCGATGAGAAGGTCCGCCTGGAACTCGTGCAGGACCTGCTGACCTCGAACGATCACTTCCGATCGTTGGTGAAGATCCACAGCACTGCTCGGGCCGTCCGCCTCATTCCCGTCAGCGCGGTGGGCCCTGGGTTCGCGACCGTCGACTCCACCGGGAGGATCGTCAAAATACCCGAGGGGAAAATACATCCCACCCGTGTCGACGTTCCGTTGTCGGCCGTCGTTCCCGACCTGTTCGACCAAGTGGAGCGCCGACTCGGCGAGGACGCCCGTGCGGCCTTCTACGCCGAGGCACGCAAACGCAGCCAACTCGCCCCGATGGAGGCGGTCGCCTCCCTGGTCATCTTCGCCGGCCAGACGGCCGGCAAGGCCATGCTCGCCGCATTCGGTCCTTCGATGGCCGTACTGACGGGGAACGCCGTGTTGAGCATGTTCCTCGACTCCACGAGCGACGAGCGCACGGAGTGGCAGGGGCGTCTCGGCCAGAACCTGAGCCAGGCCGAGCAGAACCATCAACAGTTCTGCGACGCGCGGCGCCGGGTCCTCGAAGACATGCGCCGGAAAGTAGCTGTTCTGGAAGACCAGTTGCCGCACTCCAGGTTGTCCTGACATGGACGGCCCCTCACGCGGCCTGCAGGGCTGGCCGTTCCTCGTCGCTCGCGGGCGCTACCGCGGCTACCGGACGCTGCTCGCGCCCGACTTCCTCGTCGCCGAAGCCGACTACGGAGTCCTCGACGATCACGTGGCGCGGGGCATGGCGGCGGAGCAGGTGAAGGTCGTGCCGGTGGTCACGGGGGCCGGACGTCCTCTGACGGTCGTGCACACGACGCATCAGGTCACCGCGGCCGACGTCGCGGAGCCGGGAGACGCCCCCGTGGACCAGGCGCCGCGGGACGAGTTCGGCCGCCCGCTCGACTTGATGTACGGATTCGTCTGCGAGGGCCAGGTCACCGCACCGGATCCGGAGGATCTGAATGCCTGCCGCGAGACGGCGCTCCCCGTCTACCGGCGGTTCCTCGGCGACGAGGAGGGCTTCAGGATCGAATCCGGGCGGGCGTTCCCTCTGCGATCGGATCTCGCCCGAAGCCCCGTTCCGCCGCGGCCCGAGTACGCGCCGACCCCGACCGGACCTTCCTCGCCGGGGCGCGCACCCTCCCCGCCGGGGCACCGGCGCGGATTGATCTCCGCCGGGATCCTGGTGATCATCGGACTTCTGGTCATCTGGCTGGCGCACGCGTGTAGCGGTAACGGGAAGGATCCGCAGGAATGCGATCACTGGGGCCTGCAGTGCAGCAGTTCCGCGGCGAGTGACTACGCGGGGCGGGCGGCGCCGGCCCAGGGCATCGAGTCCACCGGGGCCACGCGGACCGTCGAGCCCGGGCGCGGGGCGTGGATCATCTGGCCGCCGCCGACGTAGAGCCCGACGTGGGTGACGCCGGAGTAGAAGAACACCAGGTCGCCGGGGGCCAGCTGGTCGCGGGAGACCCGCCGGCCGGCGTTGATCTGGGTGTAGGTGGTGCGGGGGAGCGAGACCCCGGCCGCGCGCCAGGCCGCCTGGGTCAGGCCGGAGCAGTCGAAGGACCCCGGGCCCGTGGCGCCCCAGACGTACGGCTTCCCGATCGCGCTGTGCGCGAAGGCCACGGCGCGGGCGGCGCGGGAGCCGTCCGCCGGGGGCTGCGGCGCGGACTGCGGGGCGGCGGGGGCGGCTCCGGTTCCGGTTCCGGCCGACCGGGCCTCGTACGCGGCACGCTCCTCGGCGGTGAGCCGGGCCAGCAGCCGCTTCGCGGTGGTGAGCTTGCCCTCGATCTCGGCCTTGCGCTCGGCCAGTTCGTCCCGCCGCGAGCGGAGGTCGGCGAGCCGTCCGGCAGCCTGCTCCCGCAGCTTCCCGACCTCGTCGAGCCGGCGCCGCACGGTGCTGATGCCCGCGGCGTTGCGGTCCCCGGCGCGGGTGATGAAGGAGGCCTGGGAGAGGTACTCCTGCGGATCGGTGGCGGTCGCGAGGGTGACGGCGGTGCCGAGGCTCCCGCCGCTGCGGTACTGGGTGGCGGCCAGCGAACCGAGGGCTTTGCGAGCGGTGTTGAGCTGGTCGGTCTTGCGGGCGGTCTCGTCGCGCAGGCCCGCCAGCGCCCGCTCGGCCTCGTCGGCCTTCTGCTTCGCCCCGTTGTACCGCTCGGTCGCGGCCTCGGCCTCCTCGTAGAGCCGGTCCACTTCCGACTCGACCTGCGAGGGAGTCATGCGGGGGTCGGCCTGGGAGGTGCCTTCGAAGGCGGTCGCGGTGGCAGCGCCCGCGAGGGCGAGGGTGGTGGCGGCGGTCCGTACGGTGCCGCCTGCGAGCGGGCGCTGCCTGGGCTTTCGATGACTGGCCACGAGGGCCTCACGTCCTTCCTCTCTCGGTGCTTGGAGGAGGACGCTAGACCCGGAGGTAACGGGCAGATGACGGGATGATCGTAAGTGGCCTGATGCGACCGGGGATGGCCGCCCGGGACCGAAGCGGATCAGTGCCAGAGGACGGCGATGAAGATATTGACCACGGTCAGTCCGCCGACCGCCCCGAACAGGGCCTTCTCCACCCGCTCCTCGTCGCGCTTGACGTAGACGAGGGCGAGGATCACGAAGAGGATCGCGAGCTTCACGCCGATCTTGATGTTGTTGACGGGAGAGCCGTCCATCTCGCGGAAGCCGACGAGGAGCACGCCGGTCACGAGCATGGTGAGCGCGCCGTGCAGCATGGCGGGCACGAAGCGGGCGGTGCCCGCGCTCATCGCCTTCATCTGGGTCAGGAAGCCGCCGAGGAGCGAGGCGATGCCGATGATGTGGAGGCCGACGAAGGCGTTGATGAGGACGGTCATGGCGTCGAGCGTACGGGGTGGCCCTCCGCGGAATTCGGTCAGGCGGGCGAATACGGCGACGCTGCCGCCGTAGCCCGTCCCGGTCGGGGAATCAGCCGAAGAAGCGCGTCAGTTCCGCCGTGACGACCTCGGGCTGCTCCTCCGGGAGGTAGTGGCCGCTGTCGTCGACGCGGACGATCCGGGTGTCGGTGCCGAGCGCCGGGACCTCGTCGACCATGCGCTGGTAGTTGCTGCGGTCCCCGCCGAGCGCGAGCAGCGGGACCGTCACGGGCGCGTAGTCGGCGAGGTCGGCGATGTCCTGGGTGAAGGTGCGGTACCAGCCGTTGCCGGCCCGGATCGCGTCCGGGGAGTCGTACGCGCGGGCGTACACGGCGCGCGCGTGGGCGTCGATGGCGGCGGGGTCGGCGAGCATCGCGCCGAACAGCCAGTCCAGCAGGAGGTGGTAGCGGCCGGCGAGCAGCTGCTCGGGGAGGCCGTGCACCTGGTTGAAGGCGAACCACCACAGGTGGCGCATCGGGGGCTGCGGGATGAGCGGCATCCGGGTCCAGGACTCCTCGGGGTGCGAGACGTCGAGGAGGGCGATGCGGCCGGTGGCCTCGGGGTGGTTGGCGGCGAAGGAGTAGGCGACCATCGCGCCGATGTCGTGGCCCGCGATGTGGGCGCGCTCCAGGCCGAGGTGGGTGAGCAGGGCCCGGAGGTCGGCGGCCATCGTCTTCTTGTCGTAGCCCCCCTCGGGCTTGGCGGAGCCGCCCATGCCGCGCAGGTCCACGGCGATCACCCGGTAGCGGCGGGCGAGGGCGGGCATGACCTTGTTCCACTGCCACCAGGTCTGCGGCCAGCCGCCGAGGAGGACGAGGGGCTCGCCGCTGCCCCCTTCCACGTAGTGCAGGCGGGTGCCGTTGACCTCGGCGTGGTGGCTGGTGAAGCCGCCTTCGAGGGAGGCGGCCAGGGAGGCGTCGTCGAGCGGGGCGGTCAGCGGGGCGTCGTCGAGCAGGGTGTCGGGCATGGGGTGTCCTCACGTGGAAGCGACCGATCAACCGTACGAAGATCTCGTACGGTCGATCGGAACTGTACGAGATCTTCGTACGGTCTGGCAAGATCCGTACGAGATCTGCGTACAGTTGGATCCATGGCTGCCGCTGCTGAGCTCACCCACCCCGCCGCCGACCGCCTCGAACTGGTCGAGGTCCTGGCGGCGCTCGGACATCCCGTCCGGCTGGAGATCGTCCGCAAGCTGGCCTCCGGCGAGGAGGCGTTCTGCGGTGAGGTGGTGCCGGAGATGCCCAGGTCGAGCGTCACGCACCACCTCAAGACGCTGCGCGAGAGCGGAGTGATCTGCCAGCGCCCCCAGGGCCGCAAGCTCTACCTGGCCCTGCGCCGCGACGACCTGGAGCTGCGCTTCCCGGGCCTGCTGGAGCTGGTGCTCGGCGACGCCTAGGGTCCCGTGATCCCGCCCCGGACCAACGGCAGCCCTCGGGCTCCGCCCGTACGGCGCACCCGTCGCGGCGCGACGGGAGCAAGGCTTGGCCCGGGTGGCCGTCTGCGCCGATTTTCCGGGGGAGGGACCGGCTGTCGGTCCCGCCCCCTAGACTCGGAATGCGATGAGCAGCCTCTTTGACGACAGTTTCCTGACGGACCTCACCCCCTCCGACGAGGTCCCTCCGCCGCCCGAGGATCACGCCGCCCCGGAGCCGGGCGCGGACGATCTCTTCGGCGGCCGGTTCGACGTGCCCATGTCCGGGGACGCGTACTACCGGGACGGCGCCCCGCGGCCCGTCATCGACCCGGCGACGCTCCTCGACGGGCTGAACGAGCAGCAGCGCGCGGCCGTGGTGCACGCGGGCTCGCCGCTGCTCATCGTGGCCGGCGCAGGCTCCGGCAAGACCCGGGTGCTGACCCACCGCATCGGACACCTGCTGTCCGCGCGCAACGTCCACCCCGGCCAGATCCTGGCGATCACCTTCACCAACAAGGCCGCCGGCGAGATGAAGGAGCGCGTCGAGAGCCTGGTCGGCCCGCGCGCCAACGCCATGTGGGTCTCCACCTTCCACAGCGCGTGCGTCCGTATCCTGCGCCGCGAGTCCAAGCGGCTCGGCTTCACGTCCTCGTTCTCGATCTACGACGCCGCCGACTCGAAGCGCCTGATGGCGCTCGTCTGCCGCGACCTGGACCTGGACCCGAAGAAGTTCCCGCCCAAGGCCTTCAACGCCAAGATCTCGAACCTCAAGAACGAGCTGATCGACGAGGAAGCCTTCGCCGACCAGGCCGCCGACGGATTCGAGAAGACCCTGGCGCAGGCGTACGCCATGTACCAGGGGCGGCTGCGCGAGGCCAACGCGCTCGACTTCGACGACATCATCATGACCACCGTCCACCTGCTCCAGGCCTTCCCGGACGTCGCCGAGCACTACCGGCGCCGCTTCCGGCACGTCCTGGTGGACGAGTACCAGGACACCAACCACGCCCAGTACACGCTGGTGCGCGAGCTGGTCGGCACCGGCTACCCGGACCTGCCCCCGGCCGAGCTGTGCGTGGTCGGTGACGCCGACCAGTCGATCTACGCCTTCCGCGGCGCGACCATCCGCAACATCCTCCAGTTCGAGGAGGACTACAAGGACGCGACGACGATCCTGCTGGAGCAGAACTACCGCTCCACGCAGACGATCCTGTCCGCGGCCAACGCGGTCATCGAGCGCAACGAGAACCGCCGTGCCAAGAACCTGTGGACCGAGGCCGGCACCGGCGCCGTCATCACCGGCTACGTCGCGGACACCGAGCACGACGAGGCGCAGTTCGTCGCCGACGAGATCGACCGGCTGACGGACGCGGGCGACGCCAAGGCGGGCGACGTCGCGATCTTCTACCGCACCAACGCCCAGTCGCGTGTGTTCGAGGAGATCTTCATCCGCGTCGGACTGCCCTACAAGGTCGTCGGCGGCGTCCGCTTCTACGAGCGCAAGGAGGTCCGCGACGTCCTCGCGTACCTGCGCGTCCTCGCGAACCCGGAGGACAACGTCCCGCTCCGCCGGATCCTGAACACGCCCAAGCGCGGCATCGGCGAGCGCGCCGAGGCGATGATCGACGCCCTCGCGATGCGCGAGAAGATCACCTTCCCGCAGGCGCTGCGGCGCGTGGACGAGGCCTTCGGCATGGCCGCGCGCTCGACGAACGCGGTGAAGCGGTTCAACGTGCTGATGGAGGAGCTGCGCACGATCGTCGAATCGGGCGCGGGCCCGGCGGTGGTCCTGGAAGCCGTGCTGGAGCGCACCGGCTACCTCGCCGAGCTCCAGGCCTCGACCGATCCGCAGGACGAGACGCGCATCGAGAACCTCCAGGAACTCGCCGCCGTGGCCCTGGAGTTCGAGCAGGCCCGGGAGGCGGCGGCCGTCGAGGCGGCCGAGACGGGCGCCCCGGCTCCCGGCTCCGGCACCCTCGCCGAGTTCCTGGAGCAGGTCGCCCTCGTCGCCGACTCGGACCAGATCCCGGACGAGGACACCGAGGGCACCGGCGTCATCACGCTGATGACCCTGCACACCGCCAAGGGCCTGGAGTTCCCGGTGGTCTTCCTGACCGGCATGGAGGACGGGGTCTTCCCGCACATGCGGGCGCTGGGCCAGACCAAGGAGCTCGAGGAGGAGCGCCGCCTCGCCTACGTCGGCATCACGCGTGCGCGCGAGCGGCTCTACCTGACCCGCTC
Organism: Streptomyces sp. NPDC059989; assembly: GCF_042736975.1. NCBI lineage: Bacteria > Bacillati > Actinomycetota > Actinomycetes > Kitasatosporales > Streptomycetaceae > Streptomyces > Streptomyces sp. NPDC059989. The sequence goes on along the minus strand of NZ_JBHWUO010000015.1, from coordinate 36,692 downwards.
CTCGATGCGCAGCGCCTGGGGCACGCCCTCGTACAACCCGCCGTCGCGGTTCCTGGAGGAGATCCCGGACCAGTACCTGCAGTGGAAGCGCACGGGCGCGGCCCAGAAGCCGGCCGGTCCGATGCGGAGCTCCGGCTACGGGTCTTCGGGCTCGGGCGGCGGCAAGACCGCGTTCGGCACCTCGCCCGAGGCGTTCCTGTCCTCGTCGCGTACGAAGTCGGGCCCGTCCGGCTTCGCGACGCGCCGGGCCGCCGACAAGCCGGTGATCGCCCTGGCGGTCGGGGACCGGGTCACGCACGACCAGTTCGGGCTCGGCACCGTCATGGAGGTCAAGGGGGCGGGCGCCGACGCGCAGGCCACCGTCGACTTCGGGGACGACAAGCCGAAGCGGCTGCTCCTGCGCTACGCGCCGGTCCAGAAGCTGTAGCGGGAGCCGTCGGAAGCGGCGCTCCCGCGAGAGCTGTAGCTGTAGCGGGAGCCGTCGGGCTGCTTTAGGTCGGGTCCAGGCCGTGGCTGCGGAGCCACGGCAGGGGATCGATCGCGGATCCGCCGCCGGGCCTGACCTCGAAGTGGAGGTGCGGGCCGGTGGAGTTGCCGGAGTTGCCCGAGTACGCGATGACGTCGCCGGCCTTGACCTTGCCGGACCGGATCTTGGTGCTGCTGAGGTGGCAGTACCAGGTCTCGGTGCCGTCGGGCGAGGTCACTATGGCCATGTTCCCGTAGGCGCTGTTGTACTGGGTGCGCACGGTGCCGTCGGTGGCGGCCATGACCGGGGTTCCGTAGGAGACCGGGAAGTCGATGCCGGTGTGCACGGACATCCACATGCCGCCGGCCTGCCCGAAGCTGGCGCTGAGGCCGTGCTGTTCGACGGGGATCGCGAACTTGGGGCGGGCCGCCTCCTTGGCCGCGGCCTCCTCCGCCTTCTTCTTCTTCTCCTCCTCCTGGCGCTGGCGCAGGTCGATGCGCTCCTGCGTACGGCTCGCGCGGTCCGCGAAGTCGCCCGCGTCGGCGCTGAGCGCGGCCAGTTGGGTGTCGAGCTTGGTGTTCGCCGCGACCGGCTTCACGGAGGCCGGGTCGGGCGCGGCCATCGTGGTGGTGTCCTCGGCGGGCTTCTCCGGGCCGGTGAGTCCGCCGACGGAGGCGGCGGCGACACCCGCGACGCCCATCACGCAGGCGGAGGGCACGGCCACGGTCAGCAGGGCGGAACGCTTCGCCGGGGTGCGGCGACGGCTGTTGCCGGCCTTGGCGTTGCCCTTCGCGCTGCTCTTGGCATTCCCCTTGGGGGCGGTCCGGCGCGAGGCGCGCGGAGTCGCGGTCACGGGCATCGCCTGGGTGGGAAGGTCGTGCACCTCGGGCGTGTCGTCCTCGGCGATCTCCTCGAAGACGGCCGTCTCGACGTAGGCGTCGGGCTCGGCGGCAGGGGCCTCGTAGGCGTAGGCCTCGTACGAGTACTCCTGCGCGTACTCCTGCTGCTGCGGCTGCTGCTGCTCCTCCGGCACGGGTACGGGCTGCTGGTACGCGTATCCGTACTCGTACTCGTGCCCGTATCCGGCCTCGGGCTGCTGCACCGGGGTTTCGGGGGCCTCGGCGGCGACGGTGTTCCAGGCGGTGGCGTCGTAGGCGCCGGTCTCGCTGCCCGTGAGGGTCTGGTAGCCCGGCACGGCCCAGTGCCCGGTCTGTTCGGCGGAGGTGTCGTAGCCGAAGGAGGGCTGCTGGTACTGCGCGTAGCCGGAGTAGTCCGTGTCCGGCGTGTTCCAGGCGTTGGCCTGGGCCGGGATCGTGGGGAGGTACGTGTCCTGCGAGGTCCACGCGGTGGTGTCGTACGCGCCGGTCTCATAGGAGCCGTATGCCGCGTAGTTGACCCCCTGGCCCTGCGTTTCATAGGAAACGTAGGTCGAGTCACCAGCGAAAGTGGTGGTGGCAAGGCCGTCATACCCGGGATCCGGATACTGGCCCGGCGAGGGGCGGTCGTTCACCAACTTCTCTTTCGCCTCGGCAGTGGGGGCCTGGGTGGCCGGGGAATGAGAGGTTCCCCGGAGGAGAGCAGTGGCGTGACTGTACCCGGCGGTTACTCACAACGACAATCTTCCGAGGGTTTCCACATCGTGGGAACCGGGCATTCGGCCGCCTTTCGGTCGCCGAAAGACGCACCCTTGGCCTTGAGTTCGAAATTCGTTCGACTTCGGGTGGCCTGGCGTCTATGCGACGGAAGCGGCTCCGGAGCGCTCCACGGCGGCCAGACCGGGCCCGTCGAGGGCGCGCCGGACCGCCGCGATCACGGCGGGGTGGGCGGGCAGTGCGAGGTGCCCGATCCCTGTGACCTGCACGTTCTCCACGCGTAGATCCGGATGCTCGATCCGGGCCGTGCCGACCGGGGCCATCACGACGTCGAACTCGCTCCAGAACGCCACGCATCGCGTCGCGCAGCCGGGCGCGGGCGCGGCCAGCTCGGCCAGCACCTCGGAGTCGGGCCGCATCTGCCGCACCAGCGGGTGCGCGTCCATGAAGGGGGCGACCAGCGTGCCGGAATGCGGGGTGCCGAGCGTGACGAGCGTCCGGACGCGGGCGTCGCCGCCGAGGCGCTGGACGTAGTACCGGCCGACCAGCCCGCCCAGGCTGTGCCCCACCAGATCCACCCGCTCCTGCCCGGTCCGCGCGCACAGCTCCTCGACGCGCCGGGCGAGATGGCGGGCGGTGACGCGCAGGTCGCGGGTGAAGGGCGAGTAGTTGTACGCCTCCACGTGCCGGCGGCCGTCCGCCCCGAGGGCGCGGCGCAGCAGCACGAAGACGGAACGGTTGTCGGAGAACCCGTGGAGGAGCAACGCGGGCGGTCGCGCGGCGGGCGCATCGGCGACGACTGGCCCGGCACCCTTCTCGGGGGCCTTGTGGGTGACCTTCTCCTGGCACACGCCGGTCGGATACAGAAGGAGATGCCCGCCGAGCACGACCACCTCGAGCGCCCCGGCCCGCAGAGCGGCCGCGGACAAGGGTATGGACAGCCCCATCGACGGCCTCCCCTGAGCCTTTTGGGACTGCGGCCGGTAGCGCCACCGTGCCGTGCGGCTGTCGGCACGGTGGCGCAATGCCGTCCCACGTGTGATTTCCCCCTCCTGGTTGACCGTGAAACGGTGGCGTGCGCGATGCTGTACTTAACGTTCGTTCACTCGGGAGGCAGTGCGATGGGTGTGACCGGTCCGATCCGTGTGGTGGTGGCCAAGCCGGGTCTCGACGGCCACGACCGCGGCGCCAAGGTGATCGCGCGAGCCCTGCGGGACGCGGGCATGGAGGTCATCTACACCGGCCTCCACCAGACCCCCGAGCAGATCGTGGACACCGCGATCCAGGAGGACGCCGACGCGATCGGCCTCTCGATCCTCTCCGGCGCCCACAACACGCTGTTCGTGCGCGTGCTGGAACTCCTGAAGGAGCGCGACGCGGAGGACATCAAGGTCTTCGGCGGCGGCATCATCCCGGAGGACGACATCGCCCCCCTGAAGGAGAAGGGCGTGGCCGAGATCTTCACCCCGGGCGCGACGACGACGTCGATCGTGGACTGGGTCCGCACCCACGTCCGCCAGTAGCGTCTCTGATCAGTTTTAGTGATCCTGTGTCAGACATGGCGTCTGGTTCGGGGATCTGTTCCCACCATGGAGGGGTGGCGTGGGCGTGGAGGTGGAATCCTGCGCCCAGTGCTGCTCCTCGTGCCCGGTGTCGGCTGGTGGCGGGTGCGCTGATCGTCGTCACGCCCTGGCGCCGGTGAGCTGCGCGTGGCAGCCGTCTCCGGTCCGTGTGAGCGTGTCCCCCCGGACGCTTTCCCACCCGACCGAAGGGCCTGGCAGGGGAGGGTGTCCGGCGTCGCCTGGGCGTCGGACGTGTTGACTTGTGCCGGGTGCGTCCGGTCTTGGACGGTCCCGGCTGGTCATCGGCGCGGTTGGTGTGACGACCGCGCCCGCTTCGGGTGTGTCCACGACTGTACGGATGGCCATCGTGCCGGTGCTTCGGTCGGTCACGGTCTTGGCCTGGTGGGTCAGGCCGCGTGCTGCGATGCGCTGCCAGGCACCCTGGTCGCGGTCGCCCTGCCAGGAACAGGTGGGGCAGATGGCCCATTTCCAGCCGGGCGTGGTGGGCCGGTCGGGGGCTTTCCGGTGGCGCAGTGGGGTGAGGCAGCGGGGGCAGTGCTTGGAGGTGTTGCGGGCCGGGACGGTGACCACGGCGATACCCGTCTCCGCGGCCACATGCCGTATCCGCTCCACGATCTGACCGCGCACCTGCTGGGAGAGCCGGGTGTTGTGGGTGCGACCCATGCCACGGGCTTCCATCGAGCGGAGGTCCTCGAGGTAGATGACGCTCGCCCCCGCGGCGATGGCCTGGTCCACTGCCCACCTGGCGGCAGCCCACGCCAGCGCGTCGTTCAGGTTCGACCGGCGCGCGGAAACGTAGGCGATCTCATCGCTCAGAACGGTGTGCTTGGCCGCCAGCGGGTGCTGTTCGTTTCCGGCGGTGAGCCGCTGGTAGTGACCGGCCTTGGCATGCAGGTGCTCGCCCTGCCGCCGAAGCCGGTGCTGCTTGGCGAGAACCCCGGCCGTCCGGAACACGGCCCCGGCCCTGAGGACAGTGATCCGCCCGTCGCCGTGCAGCCGGGCCGCGCCCGCGGACAGCAGGGTGTTCAGCCCCCAGTCCACACCCAAAGCGACCGTGTGCCCACTGCGGACCGCCTTCGGGACGGCGTGGCTGTAGGCGAGATCGGCGCGGACACGGCCCTGGTGGGGGCGGAGGGTGGGTAGGTGCAGCACCGCGCCCACCGGGACCGTCGGAGGCAGTGTGATGAGGCAGGACACCCACGTCCAGTCCCGGTACGCCCGCGGGGCCGCCCGGGTGGGAAGCTGCAAACGCAACAGTGCACGGCCCGGCTCGGCCTCCTGATGTTCGATGGTGGCCTGCTGCCCGTCGCACGCAGACAGAATCAGCAACCGCGCGGCTCTGGGCGCGGCCTCCACCTCGAACAGTTCGGCGGGCATCCGGTCGTGTTTCTTGGCGAACGCGGCGATCTGCCGGGTGCGGGAATTGATGACGCTGGACGCAAGGTGCTGTCCGCCCGGCACCGCCTCGCGCACCGCGTCCCACTCCTCCGGCGTGCGCTTGCCTGGATCGGCAGGCCATGCCGCGAGCACACCAGTGGTCAGGCCTGCGCGCCAGTTTGCCGACCGCAGTAAGCGTCCGGCTTGCTCCTGCGCCATGCGAACGATCCGGTCATTGACCCGGATGCCTTCGGGCGGCGAGACGCTCCAGCCCAGGCGCCGCAGAGCCATCCACGCGTTCGACGGCAGCTTCCTGCCCCCGCCGTCCTCTCCGGAGGCCAGCGCATCCACAGACGCGGCGTTCCAGCGCTCGGCCAGTAACTCGGTGACCATGGCGGCCACCAGATCGGCACACCAGCCGACTCGCTCCGCCAGCACGGAAACCGCCAGCAGCTCCCCGGTCCTCTCGTCCACACCCGTCCGCAGCAGACCACGGGCACATGCAGTCCGGGCGGTCTGACCCACGGCGAGCGACACCTTGCGACTCAACGCCACCCCCCTGTTGGCAGTGCTGTCATCCGATCAACGACACCGCGCGCGAAAGGTCACCCATTCGACCCGCGAACTCACATCCGGACCCCGCACCACGGACACCACGGCGAGAACACAACACGATCACTACGAATCTCCGAGGAACTACGTGAACCTCCGGAGATGCGCCACTGCGTTCCGCTGCTGTCTCTCTCTGCCTGCCGCGCCCCAACGGGGCGGGAATGTCGGGATCCCAAGGCGCGGGGCCTGGGGCGGTGCCCCTGGGGGCACCTCACAGCGGTAGCTGGGGGAGGAACGGTGGAAGGGTGGGTAGGGGACCTGCTCCGCGCAGCGGCACCCCCACCCCTGCCCGGCGGTGGACCGCTCCGTGCAGTGGTACCCCCGTACCCGGGCTAGCGCGCCCCGGCGGCGGCACCCCGTACCCGGCTGGCGCCCTGGAGCGGCACCCCTCGGACCCGGCCGGCGCCCCGCAGGGCTAGGCCGGAGCCAGTTCCAAGAGCATCGCCTCGCGCAAGCGAAGGGTGGCCACCAGCCGCTGGAACGCCTCCGCCCAGTACGCGGCGGCCCCCGGCGACGCGTCCGCCGGATCCTCCGCCCCGGCGGTCAGTGCCTCCAGCCGCCCGGCCTCCGCAGGATCGAGGCAGCGCTCTGCCAGCCCCATCACCCCGCTGAAGCTCCACGGGTAGCTGCCCGCCTCCCGCGCCGCCTCCAGCGCGTCCACGACCGCCCTCCCCAGGGCCCCCGCCCACGGCACCACGCACACACCCAGCAGCTGGAACGCCTCCGACAGGCCGTGGGCCCGTATGAACTCCGCGACCCATTCCGCCCGTTCCCCATCGGGCAGGGTCTCCAGCAGCTTCGCCCGCTCCGCGAGCGAGGCCGTTCCCGGGCCCGCCGCCGGCGGCGCGGACGCCGGGCCGAGCAGGGCCCGCGACCACTCCGCGTCCCGCTGCCGCACGGCCGCCCGGCACCATGCCGCGTGCAGCTCCTCCCGCCAGACCTCGCCCTCGGCCACCGGCAGCGCCACCAGCTCCACGGGCCCGATCCCCCCGAACCGTTCGCGCCAGCAGGACAGCGGAGCCGCCTCCACCAACTGTCCGAGCCACCAGGCCCGCTCCCCGCGCCCGGCGGGCGGCCGCTTGACCACCCCGTCCCGCAGCATCCCCGCGTCGCACTCGGTCGGCGGGGTCACCCCCTCGGGACCCACGCAGGTCAGGGCCCGCTCCGCCATCCGCCCCGCCAGCGCCGAACCCGGCAGCGCGGACAGCAGCTCGGCCGCCGTCGAGCGGACATTGCGGCTGCGGTCGCCCAGCGCCGCCTCCAGGAACGGCTCGTCCCCCTCCGACAGCCCCACCCGCAGCGAATCGAGGAACATCAGCCGGTCCTCGGCCCGCTCGGTGGCCCAGGTCGTCGCCAGCAGCCTCGGCGCGGCCGCCGCATCATGGGCCCGTACGGCACCCAGCAGCGCCACCCGCTCCGCGAACAGCCCCTCCTGCCACAGCCGTTCCACCCCGGCCCGGTCCGTCACCTCCGGCAGCTGCCCGGCCCCGCCCACCCCGCCGCGCAGGGCGAAGCGCCAGTCCGGATTCAGCCGCGCCAGCCACATTCCCCGCGCCCCGGCCAGGGCCAGCGCCTGCGGGCGCAGGTCCGTACGGGCCCGGGCCGCGTCCAGCAGCGCCGGTACGAGCGCGGCCGGCGCGCGGTAGCCGTGCCGCCCGGCCGCGGCCAGCCACTGGGGCAGCAGCTCCGTCAGATCCGGGGCGGCCCCCCGCCGCCCGCCGCCGCTGCCCGCACCGGTCCGGCCTGCCAGCAGCTGCGCGAGCCGCCACCGGGCCGCCACCGGCGGCGCCGGCCGCGGATCCACCGGCGCGGGCTCCGGGCGCGGCCCCGCCTCCGCCGGCCGCAGCCCGGCCCGGCGCCGCAGGGTCTGCACGGCCGCCGCGTCCAGCAGGGCCTCCGGGCTGCCCTGTCGCCGCTCGGTGCCCAGCAGCGCGGCGCCGACCAGCCCCTCCCAGTTCCCGTACTCCTCGTCACCCATGCCCATCAGACCCCTCTCCCCTCCCTGGATACTGCGCTCCGGTCCCGCCCCCTCCGCGGGACCGGAGCTGTCGATGTGCTGCCGCTCGACTGCGCTCAACTGGCGTGGTTGTCGTTCACAAAAGCCCCCCGGCTTCTCGTTGCTCCCCGTTCCCCGTACGGCGCGCTCGCGCCGCGTGTTTCCCTCCCCGCCGTCCTCGTGGACGACATACGGGCCCCCAGGCCCCCAGCGATTCGTTCGGCGATTCCGACTCTTCCTTCGGCTGTTTCCTCGGTTCCTGTTCCGTCAGGCCAGCGCCACCGGCTCCGGAGAGTCCGGCTGCCAGGCCGTCAGCGGGGTGAAGCCGCGGTGGCCGCACTCCCCGAACACCGTCACCGGGCCCCCGCCCGACAACGCGGCCAGCTGCCACAGGCCCGGCCGGGAGCGGCTCCCGGCCCCGGCGAGGGGCACCGGCAGGGCGGAGGTGCCCTCCGCGTCCGCCAGCTGCCAGCCGAGCTCTCCCGGTATCGGGATCACCGGGCCGAGCACCACCGGCCAGGATTCGAGCCACGGATCCTCCCGCAGCGCCGCCCCGTAGGCCTCCAGAGCCGCCCCCGTGCTCACCCCGGCCGGAACCTCCGCGCACGGCACGGCCGCCGCTGATCTCTCCCCGAGATCCGCCCGCAGCCCCGCCGACCCGGGCCGGAAGCGGACTTCCGCCTCCAGCACCAGCCCCATCGGCAGCGCCAGCCCCGGCGGCCGCCCGGGCGGTCCGAAGTCCAGCACCAGCGCCGGCCGGCCCCCCTCCAGCCCGCGCAGCCATATCCGGCGGGTGGTGAGCCGCCCGTCCGGCGACACCGAGTCGTTCTGGGCCAGCACCAGCCAGCGGTCCCGTACGGCCTCCCCCTCCCCGGAGGCCGGCAGTCCCACCCGGCTGCGCACCGTCGCCGCCAGCGGATCCGGCAAGGCAGCCACCCCCAGCCAGGCCCGGTCCAGCAGGTGCAGCAGCGCCGCCTCCTCCAGCATCCGGGCGGGCCAGCCGGGGCCGCAACTGGGTATCGTCGCCAACTCCCTTACGCGCCCCGCCAGTCCGGGAGCCTGGGCATCGACCATCCGGGCGGCCGTCTCCTCCCACGCGGCGTAACCGGACTGCTCCTGGCCGGCGAGGCCGCCGCGCAGCAGATCGGCGAGCCGCTGCTCCAGCTCGGTGACGCCCGCGCCGATCCGGGCCGCCCGCCGCTCGGCCCGCTTCCGCGCCCCCTCCTCGTCCACCGGTCTGCCCGCCCCCGCGGCCGGCGGCGCGGCCTTCGCCGCACGATCCGCCAGCCACTGCGCGGCCCACTCCGGCGCCTCACCCGGCTCGCCGACCCCCTCCGCGGACCAGAGCAGCAGCAGCCCCAGCGCGTGCTTGCACGGGAACTTCCGGCTCGGACAGGAGCACTTGTACGCCGGCCCGGCCAGATCCACGACCGTGCGGTACGGCGTACTGCCGCTGCCCTTGCACAACCCCCACACCGAACCGGAAGCGGAACCTCCGATCTGTGACCACGGCCCCGCCCCGCCAAGTCTGCCCCCCGCCTTGCGTGAGGCATCGTCAGGAGCCAGAGCCAGTACCTGTTCCGCTGTCCAGCGGACCCCCTGCTCAGTCATGTGAACCACCGTACGGACCCCCACTGACAATCGCTCTGACCTGCAACAACGCATCGAACAGGGCTCGTTGTCAGTGGCGTGGTGCACCGTGGATTCAGCAGTCGGGAGCGGCTGCCGAGCTTTGGAGGGGGACCATGACCATGCCCGAGAACACCACGGGCGCCCAGGCGCTGCGACCGCACGCCGAGGACGCCTTCGCGCACGAACTGAAAGCCCTGGAAGCCGCCGACGACCGGCCCCGCCCCACCCGCTGGAAGCTCTCCCCGTGGGCCGTCGCCACCTACCTGCTCGGCGGCGAACTGCCCGACGGCACCGTCATCACACCCAAGTACGTCGGGCCGCGCCGCATCGTCGAAGTCGCCGTCACCACCCTGGCCACCGACCGCGCCCTGCTCCTGCTCGGCGTCCCCGGCACCGCCAAGACCTGGGTGTCGGAACACCTCGCCGCCGCCGTCAGCGGAGACTCCACCCTCCTCGTCCAGGGCACCGCCGGCACCCCCGAGGAAGCCATCCGCTACGGCTGGAACTACGCCCGGCTCCTCGCCCACGGCCCCAGCCGCGAGGCCCTCGTCCCCAGCCCCGTCATGCGGGCCATGGCCGACGGCATGACCGCCCGCGTCGAGGAGCTCACCCGCATCCCCGCCGACGTCCAGGACACCCTCATCACCGTCCTGTCCGAGAAGACGCTGCCGATACCGGAGCTCGGCGAAGAGGTGCAGGCCGTGCGCGGCTTCAACCTCATCGCCACCGCCAACGACCGCGACCGCGGGGTCAACGAGCTCTCCAGCGCGCTGCGCCGCCGCTTCAACACCGTCGTCCTGCCGCTGCCCGCCACCGCCGACGCCGAGGTCGACATCGTCGCCCGCCGCGTCGACCAGATGGGCCGCTCCCTGGACCTGCCGGCCGCGCCCGAGGGACTGGAGGAGATCCGCCGCGTCGTCACCGTCTTCCGCGAGCTGCGCGACGGAGTCACCGACGACGGCCGGACGAAGGTGAAGTCGCCCAGCGGCACCCTCTCCACCGCCGAGGCCATCTCCGTCGTCACCGGCGGCCTGGCCCTGGCCGCCCACTTCGGGGACGGCGTCCTGCGCCCCTCCGACGTGGCCGCCGGAATCCTCGGCGCCGTCGTCCGCGACCCGGCCGCCGACAAGGTGGTCTGGCAGGAGTACCTGGAGGCCGTGGTCCGCGAGCGGGACGGCTGGAAGGACTTCTACCGCGCCTGCCGGGAGGTGACCGTATGAGCAGGGCCGCGCAGGGGCCGCTGCTACTGGGCGTACGGCACCACGGGCCCGGCTCGGCCCGTGCCGTGCGGGCGGCCCTCGACGCGGCCCGGCCGAAGGCGGTGCTGATCGAGGGCCCGCCCGAGGGGGACGCGCTGCTGCCGCTCGCCGCCGAACCGGGGATGCGGCCGCCCGTCGCACTCCTCGCGCACGCGGCGGACGATCCGGGCCGGGCCGCGTTCTGGCCCCTGGCCGGCTTCTCCCCCGAGTGGGTGGCCATCCGCTGGGCCCAGGCGCGGGACGTTCCGGTCCGGTTCATCGACCTCCCGGCGGCGCACTCGCTGGCCGCCGAAGGGGACAGGCAGGAGGAGCGCGAGCCCGATGCCGTCCGGCTGGACCCGCTCGCGGTGCTCGCCGAGACCGCCGGGTACGACGACCCCGAGCGCTGGTGGGAGGACGTGGTCGAGCACCGGGGCGCCGACGGCCGACGAGGCGACCCGCTCGGCGCCTTCGAGGCCCTCGGGGAGGCCATGGGCGCCCTGCGCGAGGCCTACGGGGACGGCGGCCACGCCCGCGACCTGGTCCGCGAGGCGTACATGCGGCAGCGGATGCGGGCCGCCCGCAGGGAGTTCGGCGACGCGTACGCCGTGGTCTGCGGGGCCTGGCACGTGCCCGCGCTGCGGGCGAAGACCACCGCGGCCGCCGACAAGGCACTCCTCACCGGCCTGCCCAAGGTCAAGGTGGAGACCACCTGGGTGCCCTGGACCCACCGCAGGCTCGCGCGGGCCGGCGGGTACGGCGCGGGCATCACCTCGCCGGGCTGGTACGCCCACCTCTTCTCGGCCCGGGACCGGCCCGTGGAGCGGTGGCTGACCAAGGTCGCGGGGCTGCTGCGGGAGGAGGACCGGCAGGTCTCCTCGGCGCACGTCATCGAGGCGGTCCGGCTGGCCGAGACCCTGGCCGCGATGCGCGGGCGGCCGCTGCCCGGGCTGACGGAGACCCTGGAAGCGGTCCGGGCGGTGATGTGCGACGGCTCCGACATACCGCTCGCGCTGATAGAGGACCGCCTGGTCGTCGGCGACGTGCTCGGCGAGGTCCCGGACACGGCCCCCGTCGTACCGCTCCAGCGCGACCTGACCCGGCAACAGCGCTCGCTGCGGCTCAAGCCCGAGGCGCACGAACGCGAGCTGGAACTCGACCTGCGCAAGGAGACGGACGCGGCCAAGTCCCTGCTCCTGCACCGGCTGAGGCTGCTCGGCATCGGCTGGGGCACGCCCACCGCCTCCCGGAGCAGTACCGGCACCTTCCGGGAGACCTGGCGGCTGCGCTGGGAGCCGGAGCTGTCGGTGCGGGTGGCCGAGGCCGGCATCTGGGGCACCACCGTCCTGGCGGCGGCCACCGCCAAGGCCGAGGCCGATGCCGCGGGCGCGGAGGAGCTGGGCGAGGTCACGGCGCTGGCCGAGCGGTGCCTGCTGGCCGGGCTGTCCGAGGCACTGCCCGCCGTACTGCGGGCGCTCGCGGACCGGGCCGCGCTGGACACCGATGTGGCGCGACTGGCCAAGGCCCTGCCCGCACTGGCCCGTTCGTTGCGGTACGGGGACGTCCGGGGCACGGACGCGGCGGCGCTCGGCACGGTGGCGGCCGGGCTCGCCGAGCGGATATGCGTGGCGCTGCCGCCGGCCTGCGCGGCCGGGCTGGACGCCGATGCGGCGGCGGAGCTGCGGGGCCATGTGGACGGGGTGCACGGGGCGGTCGGGCTGCTGGCCGACGCCGACGAGGGGCTGCGGGAGCGGTGGTCCGCGGTGCTGCGGACGCTGGCCGGCCGGGACACCGTGCCCGGGCTGATACGCGGCCGCGCGGCCCGGCTGCTGCTCGACGAGGGGCGGCTCCCGGCCGAGGAGACGGCGCGGCTGATGGGGCTCGCGCTGTCCCCGGCGGGCCCCCCGGCCGACGCGGCGGGCTGGATCGAGGGCTTCGCGGGCGGCTCGGGCGGCGGGACCCTGCTGGTCCACGACGACCGGCTGCTGGGGCTGATTGACGCCTGGCTGGTGGGGGTGCCGGAGCGGGCCTTCACCGACGTACTGCCGTTACTGCGGCGGACGTTCGGGGCGTACGAGCCGGGCGTGAAGCGGAGCCTGGGAGAACTGGTCCGCCGAGGCCCTGGCGGGCCGGCCGCGGCGCCCGCACCGGGCTCGGCCCCCGCGGGCTTCGCCCCGGACCTGGACCCCGTCCGGGCCGACGCGGTGGTGGACCTGGTCCGTCTGCTGCTCGCCCCGGCGGGGGTGGACGTGCCCGCCTGAGTGCGTGGGCGCGGCTTCCCGACCGGGGCTCTGCCCCGGACCCCGCGCCTCAAGCGCCGGCGGGGCTGGATTTGGCTCGTCTGAGTGGGTGGGTGCGGCTTACGGATCGGGGTTCCGCCCCGGGCTCCGTGCCTCAAGCGCCGGCGGGGCTGGAATGCGGCCCGGCTGAGTGGGTGGGCGCGGCTTACGGATTTGGCCCGCGTTGGTGGGTGCGGCTGATGAGGACACGACTAGTGCAGGGGGACGGACAGATGACCAGTACGGAGAACCCGGTGGTGCGCGGCGAGGCCGGCGGGGCGCCCGTGCCCGGCGCGGCGAACAGCGCCGGTCTGCCAGGCGCGGCCGCCGCGGATACCGCCCACCCCGCCGGAGGCGAGCGGTTGCGGCGGTGGCGGATGGTGCTCGGTGGGGGAGAGGGGGACGGGACGGGGTGTGTGCTGAGCGGGCGGGATGCCGCCATGGACGGGGCGCTCGCCTCGCTCTACGGCGGGGGCGGCGGGAAGGGGGAGCGCAAGGCCGGGGCGCGGTCGGCCGGGCTCGGCGGGTCCGCGCCGCACGTGGCCCGCTGGCTCGGGGACATCCGTACGTACTTCCCCAGCTCGGTGGTCCAGGTCATGCAGCGCGACGCGATCGAGCGGCTCGGCCTGTCCACCCTGCTGCTGGAGCCGGAGATGCTGGAGGCCGTCGAGCCCGACGTCCACCTGGTCGGCACCCTGCTGTCGCTGAACAAGGCCATGCCCGACACCACCAAGGAGACGGCTCGGGCCGTGGTGCGCAAGGTGGTCGAGCAGCTGGAGAAGAAGCTCGCGGCACGGACCCGGGCCACCCTCACCGGCGCGCTGGACCGGTCCGCGCGGATCAGCCGTCCCCGCCACCACGACATCGACTGGAACCGGACCATCCGGGCCAACCTCAAGAACTACCTGCCCGAGTATCGGACCGTCGTCCCCGAGCGGCTGATCGGGTACGGCCGTGCGGCGCAATCGGTGAAGAAGGAGGTGATCCTCTGCATCGACCAGTCGGGTTCCATGGCGGCCTCCGTCGTCTACGCCTCCGTCTTCGGGGCGGTGCTGGCCTCGATGCGCTCGATCGCGACCCGGCTGGTCGTCTTCGACACCGCCGTCGTCGACCTCACCGACCAGCTCGACGACCCGGTCGACGTGCTCTTCGGCACCCAGCTGGGCGGCGGCACCGACATCAACCGGGCCCTCGCCTACTGCCAGTCGAAGATCACCCGGCCCGCCGACACCGTCGTCGTCCTGATCAGTGATCTCTACGAAGGCGGCATACGCAACGAGATGCTCAAGCGGGTCGCCGCCATGAAGGGCGCGGGCGTCGAGTTCGTGACCCTGCTGGCCCTGTCCGACGAGGGCGCCCCTGCCTACGACCACGAGCACGCCGCCGCCCTTGCGGCGCTTGGCGCCCCGGCCTTCGCCTGCACCCCCGACCTGTTCCCGGAGGTGATGGCCGCGGCCCTGGAGAAGCGCCCCCTGCCGGTGCCCTGACCGGCCCCCTCGTGGATCACAGGGAATCGGCGGATCACACGAAGTTCCAGTTCAACCGTGAGGCGATCTGTGACAGGTATCACCGCTCAGGTGTGATCTGCGATTTAGGGACCTACGTCCCACGGGGATAACCTGCGGGACGGACATGCCGCGTCCACGGTCACCGTGTGCGCCTTCCTTGTGACAGCGCCGTCACGTTGCCCTCCGCGGCACGCCCACGCAGATAGCAGACAACCGCGAATCACTGCGAATCTTTAAAAAGACAAGGGACGGACGCGCGTGGACCTGTTCGAGTACCAGGCGAGGGACCTCTTCGCCAAGCACGGTGTACCGGTGCTGGCCGGTGAAGTCATCGACACGCCTGAGGCGGCTCGCGAGGCCACCGAGCGGCTGGGCGGCAAGTCGGTCGTCAAGGCGCAGGTGAAGGTCGGCGGCCGCGGCAAGGCCGGCGGCGTGAAGCTGGCCGCCACCCCGGACGAGGCCGTCGCCCGGGCGACGGACATCCTCGGCATGGACATCAAGGGCCACACGGTCCACAAGGTGATGATCGCCGAGACGGCCCCCGAGATCCTCGAGGAGTACTACGTCTCGTACCTCCTCGACCGCACCAACCGCACCTTCCTGGCCATGGCCTCGGTCGCGGGCGGCATGGACATCGAGCAGGTCGCGGAGGAGACCCCCGAGAAGCTCGCCAAGGTCCCGGTGAACGCCAACGAGGGCGTGACCATCGAGAAGGCCCGCGAGATCGTCGCCCTGGCGCAGTTCCCGGCCGAGGTCGCCGAGAAGGTCGCCGAGGTCCTCGTGACCCTGTGGGCGACCTTCATCGCCGAGGACGCGCTCCTCGTCGAGGTCAACCCGCTCGCGAAGGTCGCCTCCGGCGACGTCATCGCGCTCGACGGCAAGGTCTCGCTCGACGAGAACGCCGAGTTCCGCCAGCCGGGCCACGAGGAGTTCGTGGACCACGCGGCCGCGAACCCGCTCGAGGCCGCCGCCAAGGCGAAGAACCTCAACTACGTGAAGCTCGACGGCGAGGTCGGCATCATCGGCAACGGCGCGGGTCTCGTCATGAGCACCCTCGACGTCGTCGCGTACGCCGGTGAGAACCACGGCGGCGTCAAGCCCGCCAACTTCCTGGACATCGGCGGTGGCGCCTCCGCCGCCGTCATGGCCAACGGTCTCGAGATCATCCTCGGCGACCCGGACGTCAAGTCCGTCTTCGTCAACGTCTTCGGCGGCATCACCGCCTGCGACGAGGTCGCCAACGGCATCGTCCAGGCGCTGCAGCTGCTCGCGGACAAGGGCGAGGCGGTCACCAAGCCGCTGGTCGTCCGTCTCGACGGCAACAACGCCGAGCTGGGTCGCAAGATCCTCTCGGACGCCAACCACCCGCTGGTGCAGCGCGTGGACACCATGGACGGCGCGGCCGACAAGGCCGCCGAGCTCGCGGCTGCGAAGTAAGGGCAGAGGTCACAGACTCACATGGCTATCTTCCTCAACAAGGACAGCAAGGTCATCGTCCAGGGCATGACCGGTGCCACGGGCATGAAGCACACCAAGCTGATGCTGGCTGACGGCACCAACATCGTCGGCGGCGTGAACCCGCGCAAGGCCGGCACCACCGTCGACTTCGACGGCACCGAGGTCCCGGTCTTCGGCTCCGTCGCCGAGGCGATGGAGAAGACGGGCGCCAACGTCTCCGTCCTCTTCGTCCCGCCGGCCTTCGCCAAGGCCGCCGTCGTCGAGGCCATCGACGCCGAGATCCCGCTGGCCGTCGTCATCACCGAGGGCATCGCGGTGCACGACTCCGCCGCCTTCTGGTCGTACGCGACAGCCAAGGGCAACAAGACGCGGATCATCGGCCCGAACTGCCCGGGTCTGATCACCCCCGGCCAGTCCAACGCCGGCATCATCCCGGGCGACATCACCAAGCCCGGCCGCATCGGTCTCGTGTCCAAGTCCGGCACGCTGACCTACCAGATGATGTACGAGCTTCGTGACATCGGCTTCTCCTCGGCCGTCGGCATCGGTGGCGACCCGGTCATCGGCACGACGCACATCGACGCCCTCGAGGCGTTCGAGGCCGACCCCGACACCGACCTGATCGTCATGATCGGCGAGATCGGCGGCGACGCCGAGGAGCGTGCGGCGGACTTCATCGCGAAGAACGTCACCAAGCCGGTCGTCGGCTACGTCGCGGGCTTCACCGCCCCCGAGGGCAAGACCATGGGCCACGCGGGCGCCATCGTCTCCGGCTCTTCCGGCACCGCACAGGCCAAGAAGGAAGCCCTGGAGGCCGCGGGCGTGAAGGTCGGCAAGACGCCGACCGAGACCGCGAAGCTGGCGCGCGAGATCCTGAACGCCGCTCAGTAGTCGCAGGTCGTACGCGAGTACGTGTGTACGTGTGTACGGGCGTGGCCCGCACCCCCTCCGGGGTGCGGGCCCCCCCCGCGTATAAATAGGGGCCGGGGGGGGGGCGGGGCGGCCCCGCGGCCGCGGGGTTGGGGGGGGGGGGGGGCGCCCCCCCGGCCCCCACAGCGCTAGAGCACCGGGCTCTCGCGGACCGTCGACAGGTCCGCCGAGGTCTTCGTCGCGAGGAACTCCGTGAT
>NZ_JBHWUO010000015.1:0-19814 GCF_042736975.1 Streptomyces sp. NPDC059989 | reverse complement strand
CCCGCGAACCCTGCGGGGGGGGGGGTTTGTGTGCAACCTCCCCGCGGGGCCCCCCCCCCCCCCGGGGGGGGGCCCCCCACGCCCGTTTCTCATTCGGTCCGGGGGGTGAGGCGGGCCGGACCGGCGGCCGGATGGGCGCGCAGTTTGTCGTGGAGCGCCTTGCTCTCCTCGGTGACCCGCTGGGGTCCGCTGTGCGGGGGCACGCCGGAGACGTTCGCGCCGGGCGCCATCGGGGGCTCGTACTCGGTGGGCGCGGTCGTGGCGGTGTACGCCGACGCGGCCGCGATCAGCGCGGTGAGGCCGACGGCGGCGCGCGTCCACCGCCGGGCGCGGCGCTCCCCGGAGGCGCGTACGAGGGCTGCCGGGCGCGGTTCGAGCCGGACGGCGGGCCGGAGCGAGGTGAGCCGGTCGCGCAGCAGCGCGGACTGCTTCTCGGGCGGTACGTCGGCCAGCTCGGGGATCCGGTCGGCGAGGTCGGCGTGCGCGTGGAGGAGCCGGCCGGCGGCGGTGGGGGTGCTGGCCTCGGTCTCGGCGGCGGTGTCGGGGAGGTCGAGGCCGACGCCGTCGTAGAGCAGGACGGTACGGCGGTGGATGGTGGGCAGCGCGAGCATGGCCTCCAGGAGGATCCGGTCGGCGGGCTCGGCGGGGGGCTTGTCGGGGTGCCGGTGGGCGCGGCGGAGCTGGTGCCAGGGGGAGAGGGCGTACTCGTACGCGGCTGCGCGCACCCAGCCCACGGGGTCGGGGTCGGTGGCTACTTCGGGCCAGTGATGCCAGGCCTGGTGGAAGGCCCGCTCCACGGCCTCCAGGGCGAGGGCCCGGCGGCCGGTGAGCAGGTAGGTCTGGCGGGTGAGGGCGGGTGCGGTGCGGCCGTAGAGCGCGTCGAAGGCCTCCGCCGGCCCGGGCGGAGGCGCGGGCGCGCCGCCTTCCGAGCCCTCGGCCCCGGTCGGGGCCCCGGTCGCGGTTCCGGCCGCGGCCCCGGCCCTGGCTTCGGTTCCGGTCCCGGTCCCGGCCGTGGTCCCGGTTCCGGTCCCGGTCCCGGCCGTGGTCGCGGTTCCGGTCCCGGCCCCGGCGCCGGCCTCGGTTCCGGTTCCGGTCGCGGCCCCGGTCCCGGTCCCGGTCCCGATCCCGGCCGTGGTCCCGGACTCGTCGCCCGCGCCTGCGCCTGGGCTTGGGCCTGCGGCTGTCCCGGTCTGGCCGGCGGCCACGGCGACTCCGTCGGCCCTGCCTGCCCCTTCAGCTGAGTCGGCCGCCGGGACCGCGGTGGTCCCGCGTGCACTGTCGGCCGCGGCGAACGGGGTGGTGCCGTCTGCACTGTCGGCCCCGCCGGCCGTGGCGAAGCGGGTGGCCCCGCTTGCCCTGCCTGCACCGTTGGCCCCGTCGGCCGTGGTGGCTGCAGTTGCCGCGGCGGATCCCGCCGCCTCGGCGCTTGCGGGCGGACGCACTGCCGCGCCGGACCCGGACGTTCCTTCAGGCAAGGGGGTGCCTACGGGGCCGGCGGCCCGGCCGTCTCCGTCGCACCGGCCGGTCCGCGTGGTCCCGGTGGAGCCAGCCGGATTCGTGGCCATGTTGGCCGCGTCGGCTCGGCCGGTTCCGCTCGCCCCGCCGGTTCCGCCCGCCCCGCCGGACCTGCCCGGCCCGCCGGTCTCCGGGGAGCCGGTGGATCCGCCGGACCCGGGGGTGTCGGTGGGCCTGGTCGTCCCGATGGGTCCGCCGGATCGGGCTGCTACCGGGGTTCCGCTGATGGCGGTGGACCCGTCGGAGCAGCGGGCTCCCGGGGGTCCGCCGGATCCGTCAGACCCACCCGATCCGGTGGTGGATGGGAACTCGGTGGTCAGGCCCGCGGAGCCGACCTTGACCGGGGTCTTGGCCTCGTGGCGGGGCAGCGCCACCGGCGGCTTCGCGGCGCGTTTGGCCGCGGGCTTGGGGCGGGTGCCGGCCCCTACGGGCCGAGCCGCCGGGGGGCGTGCGGTACCGAGGGCCGCCCTCGGCACCGTCGGAGGCGCGGCCTCGGGCTCCGCCTCGGTCTCCGCAGGCCGACCTGCCGGCGGGCGCGTGGCGCCGAGTGCGGCTCCGCTCTCGGCGGCCAGGGGCCCGGCTCCGGCGTCGGCTCGTGCGTGTCGGTCTGTCAGTGGGCGTGCGGTACCGAGGGCCGCTCTCGGCACCGTGGGGGGCACGGCCTCGGGCTCCGCCTCGGTACCGGCCGACGCTGCCTCGGCCTCCGCAGGCCGACCTGCCGGCGGGCGCGTCGTGCCGGGTTCGGCTCCGACGTGTGCGTGTCGGCCCGTCAGGGGCCGTGCGGCGTCGAGCCGGGTGTCGGCTTCGGCGTGTGGGGGGCGGCCCGCCAGGGGGCGTGTCGCCCCGGGGGCGGCTTCGGTTTTGGCGGCCAGGGGCTCGGGTCCGGCGCAGGTTTGTGTCTGTTGGTCCGTCAGGGGGTGTGCAGCGGCGGTTTCGGCTTCGGGTTTGGCGGGCGGGGGTTCGGCGCCGGTTTCGGTTTGTGCGTGTCGGTCCGTCAGGGGGCGGGTGGTTTCGGGCTCGGGCTCGGGTAGGGGCCCAGTCGCCAGGGTGGTCAGGAATTTCGCGTACGCCTCCCGTGTGCGGCCGCGCGGATCCGTGCGGCCGCTCTCCCACGACCGCACCGTGGTCGCGGTGACCCCTACCGCCGCCGCGACCTCCTCGTGCGACAGTTCCGCCGATTCGCGCAGTCTGCGGCGTTCCCTCGGGGAGGGGAGGCTCAGCTCCGAGTTCGTCTCGACGCCTTGTGTCATGCCACACTCCCCGCGACCCGGCAGCCCTGGGCGAAAAAGTACATAAACGTATATTGAGCGACACCACGGGCATTCGCCTGTTACCCGCTCATAGCGCGTGTCGAAGGCACCATGGCGGGGTGACCCAAGTGACCGAACGCGGGACCCCGTTGTCCGCGGCCCCGCGAGCCGCCGGTCGGCGCCGTTCCCCGGCGGCGGCCGCCTGCGTGGTGGGCGGTGCCGTGGCGGCCGGACTCGGGCTCGGCTTCCTCGCCGTGCTCGTCATCGTGCTGTGGATCAGCTCCCCCTACCCCGACAGCGGCCCCGGCGGGGCCCTGCACCTCGCCGCCGGGCTGTGGCTGCTCGCCCACGGGACGGAGCTGGTGCGGTACGAGACCCTGTCCGGCGTGCCCGCGCCCGTCGGCCTGACCCCGCTGCTCCTCGTCGCGCTGCCCGTGCTGCTCATGCGGCGCGCGGCCCGGCTCGGGAGCGCCTCCGAGGAGGAGGGGGAGGAGGTGCTGCCGGCCAGTGCCGTCTTCTCGGCCGTGCTGTGCGGATACCTGGCCGTCGGGGCGCTCGCCACCGTGTACGCGGCGGGCGGCCCCATGCCCGCCGACCCGCTGAGCGCGGCCTGGCACGTTCCGCTGGTCGCCGTGCTCGCCGCCGCCGGCGGGGTGTGGGCGGCGCGGGGGCGTCCGCTCGGGCCGTTCCCGTCGTGGGTCCCGGGGGGCGTACGGAGGGCAGTCGCGCGCCCCCGTTACGCGCTGGCGCTCCGGGCCGGCGCGGGCGGAGCCCTCGTACTCCTGGGCGGCGGTGTGCTGCTCGTCGGGGTCGCGCTCGCCTGGCACGGCGCGGAGGTCCAGGGGTCGTTCCTGGCGCTGACCGGGGTGTGGTCGGGCCGCTTCGCGGTGCTGCTGCTCGCGGTCGCGCTGATCCCGAACGCCATGGTGTGGGGGGCGGCCTACGCCCTCGGGCCCGGCTTCGCCCTCGGCGTCGGCGCGACCGCCAGCCCGCTCGGCTTCGCGGGCTCGCCCCCGCTGCCGCGGTTCCCGCTGCTGGCGGCGCTGCCGGCCGAGGGGCCGGGGAACCTGCTGACCTGGGCGGTCGGCGCGGTGCCGGTGGTGGCCGGGCTGGCGGTGGGGTGGTTCGCGGTGCGCCGGGCGCGGGAGGTCTCGTACGGGGAGACCGCGCTCACGGCGGCCCTCGGCGCGCTGGTGTGCGGGCTGGTCATGGCCGGGCTGGCGGCTGCCTCGTCGGGGCCGCTGGGGTCGCGGGCGCTGGCCGACTTCGGGCCGGTGTGGTGGGCCGTCGGGGCGGCGGCGTTCTCGTGGACGCTGGTGCTGGCGGTGCCGGTGGCGGTGGGGGTGCATGCGTGGCGGATGCGGCCGGCCGTTGCGGGGGTGGCGGTGGAGGAGGACGGGTGGCACGACAGCGGGGTGCGGGAGATCCGGTGGGAGGCGCTTCGCCGGGCGGCGGCCACGGAGTCGGTTCCGGATGCCCCGGCTGCCACGGCTGCCACGGATGCCCCGGCTGCCACGGCTGCCACGGCTGCCACGGCTGCCACGGCTGCCACGGCTGCCCCGGCTGCCCCGGCTGCCCCGGAGGCGCCGGTGGTGCGGCCGCAGCGGGCGTTGACGATCGTGCGGGGGCTCAGCCTGGACGTGCCGTTGGCTGCGCCGGTGCCGTTGTCCCCGCCGGTGGGTGGGGCGCGGGTGCTGGCTCGGCGGAAGCCGTCTGCCTAGGGTGCGGCGCCGCTGCCGGGGCTCTGCCCCGGGCCCCGCGCCTCAAACGCCGGCGAGGCTGGATGTGCCCGGCCCGGTGCGCAGGTGCGGGTGCAAGATCGGGGCTCCGCCCCGGACCCCGCGCCTCAAACGCCGGCGGGGCTGGATGGTGCCGGCGCCGCTGGATTTGGTCCCGGCCGAGTGCGCAGGTGCGGGTGCAAGATCGGGGCTCCGCCCCGGGCCCCGCGCCTCAAACGCCGGCGGGGCTGGATGGTGTCGGCGGCGCTGGATGGTTCGGCGGGGCTGGGCGGCGCGGCGAAGCCGAAGCGGCTACTGGCGGACCTTCAGGATGTCGCCCACCACGTTGTCCGGGAGGAGGGTGTTGCACTCGAGTTCCGCCGACTGGGTCAGGGCGTCGTCGCGGCAGACGTAGAAGTCCTTGTACGTGAGCTGCAGGGCGTACGAGGTCATCGCCAGCAGGATCGCCAGCGAGGCCGTGACCAGGCCGCTCACCGCCGCCGTGCGTTGCGGGCGGGCCGCTTCGCCCAGGGCTGCCAGGCCGCCGGGGGACGGGGCGGCGGCCGGGGTCGTGCCCGGCCGGGCGGCGGGGGCCGGCTTGCCGCGCAGGGCGCTGATGCCCCAGTACAGGGCGAGCGCGCCCAGCAGCAGTCCCACCGACGGGATTCCGAAGATCCCGAAGAAGAAGCCCCACATGCCGGCCAGCAGCGCGTACCGGGCGCGGCGCTGGATCGGGTCCGTCGGGTCCCAGCGCGCCGGGCCGCCCCGGCCGCCCTCGGGGCCCTTCGGGTCGGTCCCGCCGGGGCCGCCGTCGCCGCCGTCGCCACCGCCGCGCGGCTGCCACGGCTGGTCGGGCCGGCCTTCCGGGGGAGCCGCGAAGGGGTTGTCGTCGGTGGAGGAGTCGGGCTGGCGGCGGTCCGGCATCGGGTGCTGTTCTTCCCCTGTGTCATGGACGTCAGGGCGACGTCCTGGCGAGGTGGGGCCCGCGGTGGGGCCTGATCGAGGCTTGTTGGGGCTAGTTGGGGCTTCCTGCGGCTTGTACGCCAGACGCTACCCCTCGGCCGTCCCCCCGTCCCTCGGGGGCCGTCCGGTGTGCCGGTATCGTTGCAGGCGGTCGGTGGCTTCGTATGGTTCCCCGTATATCGGTACCCCGAAGTTTCGTATGACCGCACAAGACGAACACCGTGTTTCCGCGAGAAAGGGCCCTCATGGCCGCCTCCCGCCTGGTCGTGCTGGTCTCCGGCTCCGGCACCAACCTCCAGGCCCTGCTCGACGCCATCGATGCTCACCCCGGCGGACCCGAGGGCTTCGGCGCCGAAGTCGTCGCCGTGGGGGCCGACCGCACGGGCATCGTCGGCCTGGAGCGGGCCGAGAAGGCGGGGATCCCCACCTTCGTGTGCCCGGTCAAGGACTACGGGAGCCGCGAGGAGTGGGACACCGCCCTCACCGAGGCGACCGAGGCGCACGCGCCGGACCTGGTCGTGTCGGCCGGGTTCATGAAGATCGTGGGCAAGGCGTTCATCGACCGCTTCGGCGGACGGTTCATCAACACCCACCCCGCCCTCCTCCCCGCCTTCCCCGGCGCGCACGGCGTACGGGACGCGCTCGCCTACGGCGCGAGGGTCACCGGCTGCACGGTCCACTTCGTGGACGGCGGCGTGGACACCGGCCCGATCATCGCCCAGGGTGTCGTCGAGGTCCGGGACGAGGACGACGAAGCCGCTCTCCATGAGCGCATCAAGGAAGTCGAGCGACAGCTGCTCGTCGATGTCGTGGGGCGCCTGGCCCGGCACGGCTACCGCATTGAGGGACGAAAGGTAACAATCCAGTGACCGCCGTAGAGACCGCAGACAGCAGCAACGACCCGACCACGACTCAGCGGCCGATCCGTCGTGCGCTCATCAGCGTCTACGACAAGACGGGACTGGAAGAGCTGGCCCGCGGCCTGCACGAGGCGGGCGTCGCGCTCGTCTCCACCGGCTCCACCGCCTCGAAGATCGCCGCGGCCGGGGTGCCCGTCACCAAGGTCGAGGAGCTGACCGGCTTCCCCGAGTGCCTGGACGGCCGGGTCAAGACCCTGCACCCGCGCGTGCACGCCGGCATCCTCGCCGACCTGCGCCTGGAGGACCACCGCAACCAGCTCGCCGAGCTGGGCGTCGAGCCCTTCGACCTCGTGGTCGTCAACCTGTACCCCTTCCTGGCCACCGTCCAGTCGGGTGCCTCCGACGACGAGTGCGTGGAGCAGATCGACATCGGCGGCCCGTCGATGGTCCGCGCCGCCGCCAAGAACCACCCGTCGGTCGCCGTCGTGACCAGCCCCGAGCGGTACGCCGACGTCCTCGCCGCGGCCCAGGGCGGCGGCTTCGACCTCACCGCCCGCAAGCGGCTCGCGGCCGAGGCCTTCCAGCACACCGCCGCCTACGACGTGGCCGTGGCCTCCTGGTTCACGAACGCGTACGCGCCGGAGGGCGGGGAGGGCGCGCTGCCCGAGTTCCTGGCCGGAGCGTGGGAGCGCAAGTCGACCCTGCGCTACGGCGAGAACCCGCACCAGGCCGCCGCCCTCTACACGGACGGTCAGCCGGGCGGGCTCGCCAACGCCGAGCAGCTGCACGGCAAGGAGATGTCCTTCAACAACTACGTGGACACCGAGGCCGCCCGCCGCGCCGCCTACGACCACGCGGAGCCCTGCGTCGCGATCATCAAGCACGCCAACCCGTGCGGCATCGCGGTGGACACGGATGTCGCCGCGGCCCACCGCAAGGCGCACGCCTGCGACCCGCTGTCGGCGTTCGGCGGCGTCATCGCCGTCAACCGCCCGGTGACCGTCGAGCTCGCCGAGCAGGTCGCGGAGATCTTCACCGAGGTCATCGCCGCCCCCGCCTACGAGGACGGCGCGCTGGAGATCCTGGCCAAGAAGAAGAACATCCGCGTCCTGAAGGTAGACGGGACCCCGCACCAGCCGGGCGACCTCAAGCCGATCTCCGGCGGCGTGCTGCTCCAGCAGTCCGACACGTTTGAAGAGGGGAGGGGCCAGGCCGAGGGCGACGACCCGGCCAACTGGACCCTCGCCACCGGCGACGCCCTGTCCGCCGAGGAGCTCGCCGACCTCGCCTTCGCGTGGAAGGCCTGCCGGGCCGTCAAGTCCAACGCGATCCTGCTCGCCAAGGACGGCGCCTCGGTCGGCGTCGGCATGGGCCAGGTCAACCGCGTCGACTCGGCGAAGCTCGCCGTCGAGCGGGCGGGCGCCGAGCGCGCGCAGGGCTCGTACGCCGCGTCCGACGCCTTCTTCCCCTTCCCGGACGGGCTGGAGATCCTGACGGCCGCCGGCATCAAGGCAGTGGTCCAGCCGGGTGGTTCCGTGCGGGACGAGCTGGTCGTCGAGGCCGCCAAGAAGGCCGGCGTGACCATGTACTTCACCGGGACCCGGCACTTCTTCCACTGAGCCCCGGAGCCCACGAGAACGGCGAAGGCCGCGACCCGCAGAAACTGCGCGGGTCGCGGCCTTCGCCGTGGTGCGGGGCCCGACGGCCCCCGTACGTCTAGTACTGCGGGCGGCCGAAGTAGGCGCTCGCGGCCGAATTGGCCAGACCCCCGATGATCCAGATGCCCAGCGCCAGCGAGATCAGCGCGAAGATCAGGGACACCACGATGGCGGGGGGCGCCTGGTCGCTCCCGAGCAGGGCGAGGTTGCTGAGCACGCTGAGCCCGGCGAAGAGCGCCTGCAGCGAGCCGAAGATGATGCCGGACACGCGGACACCGCCCCGGCCCTTGGACAGCTTGGCGGCGGTCAGGATCGGCCACAGCGCGATCGCGATGACGATGATGCCGACGACGGCGAACAGGCCGCCCGCCGCCGTGCCCACGTCACTCGTCGTGGAGTCGCCGGACTCGGCGAACATCGAGGCGAAGAACGCTCCGCCGACGAGCGCCAGCAGGCCGAAGGCGACCTGCAGGCCGCCGAGGATGAACAGGATGACGCGGGCGGCCTTCACCCCGCCGGGCATCTCGACCGCGGCACCCGGGTACCCGACCGGACCGCCCGGGTAGCCCTGCGGGGCCGACTGCTGGGGGTAGGCGTAGCCACCCTGCGGCGGGACGCCCTGCGGGGCCTGCTGCGGGTAGCCGTAGCCGGGCTGGCCCTGCGGGGCCGGGGGCTGCTGTCCGTACGGGTTGTTCGGGTCGCCGAAGCTCATCTTGGGGTGTTCCTCCGTGGAAGTGCGGGGACGCACGGCAAACGCACGGAGGAAATCTGCATCGTGCGGTCCGCCCCCCGGCACTGCCCGCGGCACTCATTGGATTCATCGTCGTCCGCCCGGCAACGGCTTGTCCAGTTGGTTGTGATGACGTCCGTCACTTGTTGTGCAAGTGCAATGAACCGTGCATACCGGCGCACGCCGCGACTGGAATCGGGGCCGGTCCATCCGGGAGGATGGACCCATGACCGCCCAGATTCTCGATGGCAAGGCCACCGCAGCCGCGATCAAGTCCGAACTGACCGCCCGTGTGGCGGCCCTGAAGGCACGGGGCACCACCCCCGGCCTCGGCACCCTGCTGGTCGGTGACGACCCGGGCAGCCGCTGGTACGTCAACGGCAAGCACAAGGACTGCGCCGAGGTCGGCATCGCCTCCATCCAGCGCGAACTTCCCGCGACGGCCTCCCAGGAGGACATCGAGGCGGTCGTACGGGAGCTCAACGCCAATCCGGAATGCACCGGTTACATCGTCCAGCTCCCCCTCCCCAAGGGCATCGACACCAACCGGGTCCTGGAGCTGATGGACCCGCTGAAGGACGCCGACGGCCTGCACCCCATGTCGCTCGGCCGGCTGGTGCTGAACGAGCCCGGCCCGCTGCCCTGCACCCCGTACGGCATCGTCGAACTCCTGCGCCACCACGGCGTCGAAATCAACGGCGCGCACGTCGTCGTCCTCGGCCGCGGCATCACCGTCGGACGCTCCATCGGCCTCCTGCTGACCCGCAAGTCCGAGAACGCCACCGTGACGCTCTGCCACACCGGTACGCGCGACCTCTCCGGGCTGCTGCGCCAGGCGGACATCATCGTCGCCGCGGCCGGAGTCCCGCACCTGGTCAAGCCGGAGGACGTGAAGCCGGGCGCGGCCGTGCTCGACGTGGGCGTCAGCCGCGACGAGAACGGGAAGATCGTCGGCGACGTGCACCCCGGTGTCGCCGAGGTGGCCGCCTGGATCTCCCCGAACCCGGGCGGCGTCGGCCCGATGACCCGGGCCCAGCTCCTCGTCAACGTCGTCGAGGCCGCCGAACGGACCACCAGTGCAGGCTGAACCGGACGCGACCGGCCCGACCGGGGCGGAGGCGCCCCGGTCCCGCCGCTTCCCCTCCATCACCCGCGACACCGCCCGCCCCGAGGGCAGCGGCCGTGCCGTCCCCGGGGCCGTGTCCACGCCCGTCCGCCAGTGGCCGATGCTCGCCGTGCTCACCGCGACCGCGGCCGGGCTGCTGTCCACGGCGTTCGGGCACCCGCGGGTCGGCTGCCTGGTCATCGGGCTGGCCCTGATCGCGGCCTCGGCGCTGCGCCGCGTACTGCCCTCGGTGGGCATGCTCGCCGTACGCTCCCGCTTCACGGACATGGTCACGTACGGGCTGCTGGGCGTGGCGATCACGCTGCTCGCACTGGTGATGGAACCCAAGCCGGTGCTGAACCTGCCGTTCCTGGAATCGGCCGTCCGCTTCACCGTCCGCTAGGCCGTGGCGACCGATTCGTCGGGGCGGGCGGGCGATTGGCCTTCGAACCTCCGGTGGCGTGTGCGACGTGCCACACGGACCCGGGGGTTCGGCCCCTCCAGGGTCGGATAGCCTGACCGCGGATGTCTCTTCACATCAAGATTCAAGGGAAGCGGCGTCCGTCCAGCACATGGGGCAGGGACGCCCCACCGCCAGCTGTCTAACGGAGAAGGCCATGACCCGCACTCCCGTGAATGTCACCGTCACCGGCGCCGCCGGCCAGATCGGCTACGCGCTGCTCTTCCGCATCGCCTCCGGTCACCTGCTCGGCGCGGACGTGCCGGTCAAGCTCCGGCTCCTGGAAATCCCCCAGGGGATGAAGGCCGCCGAGGGCACCGCCATGGAGCTCGACGACTGCGCCTTCCCGCTGCTCGCCGGCATCGACATCTTCGACGACCCGAACAAGGGCTTCGAGGGCGCCAACGTCGCGCTGCTCGTCGGCGCCCGCCCGCGCACCAAGGGCATGGAGCGCGGTGACCTGCTCTCCGCCAACGGCGGCATCTTCAAGCCGCAGGGCGCCGCGATCAACGCGCACGCCGCGGACGACATCAAGGTCCTGGTCGTGGGCAACCCGGCCAACACCAACGCGCTCATCGCGCAGGCCGCCGCCCCGGACGTACCGGCCGAGCGCTTCACCGCGATGACCCGCCTGGACCACAACCGCGCGATCTCGCAGCTGGCGCAGAAGACCGGCGCCGCCGTCTCCGACATCAAGCGCCTCACCATCTGGGGCAACCACTCGGCGACCCAGTACCCGGACATCTTCCACGCGGAGATCGCCGGCAAGAACGCCGCCGAGGTCGTCAACGACGAGGTGTGGCTCGCCGACACCTTCATCCCGACCGTCGCCAAGCGCGGCGCCGCGATCATCGAGGCCCGTGGCGCGTCCTCGGCCGCCTCCGCCGCCAACGCCGCCATCGACCACGTCCACACGTGGGTCAACGGCACCGCCGCGGGCGACTGGACCTCGATGGGCATCCCGTCGGACGGCTCCTACGGCGTCCCGGAGGGCCTGATCTCCTCCTTCCCCGTCACCTGCAAGGACGGCAAGTACGAGATCGTCCAGGGCCTGGACATCAACGAGTTCTCCCGCACCCGCATCGACGCCTCCGTGCAGGAGCTGTCGGAGGAGCGCGACGCGGTCCGCGAGCTCGGCCTCATCTGAGTCTCATAGCGGCTCGACTCCTCTGAAAGGCCCCGGCGCCCGGCGCGCCGGGGCTTTTTGGCGTGATCCGCCCTGTCCGGGCCCCGCACCGACCCGTACGGTTTCCTCCCACACCTGAGGGGGACTCGGTGAGCGGTACCACTGCGGACGGAGGCAGAGCGCCCGTCCACCCGTCGCTGACGGAGGCCGGACGGCTCCTGTGCGCCGGCGTCTATCTGGACACCGGGTACCGGGACCGGGTGATCGACGAGCTGTACGTCCACGAGGAGCGCTTCACCGCCCCCTCCCACGGATTCGACGCGGCCCGCGTCCTCGCCCACGCCCTGCGCGCCCGGCGCATCGAAACGGCCTGGGCGCTCGCGGTGGTGGCGGTCTGGGCCCTCGGGCTGCTGCTGCTCCAGACCTTCATCGTCTTCCTGATCGTTCCGGCGCTCCTGCTCAGCGGCGCCGGCCAGATCAAGCGGCGCCGCGACCGGACCGGCCGCGGCAGCCGGATCGTCGAGTACCTGCTGCGCGCGTACGCCGTCTGGATGCTCGGCAACGTCCTGTGGGGGGTGGTCGCCGGCTTCGCCGACGACATCGTGCAGCCGATGCGCTTCTCGGAATCCGGCTGGCTCCTCCCGTACCTGGGCGAGGTCATCGCGCGGAACCCGCTCGGCATCTTCCTGGAATGGCCGCTGATGGGGCGCTTCTACGGGGAGGCCTACTCGTGGGTCGCCGTACTCGTCTTCCTCCTGCTCACGACCGTCGCCGGGCTCCAGCGCGGGCACTTCGCCCGGGTCCTGCACCGGTCGCTGCACCGGGACCGCTACGCCGACGGGGCGGGAGACCTGGTGGTGACGGGCCGGCGCTTCGCCCGGGCCCGCGCGCGGATCCAGCGGATCCAGCACGCACCCCTGGTCCTCTACGACGTGGGGAATCCGTTCTGCGGGGCCGGCCAGGCACACAGGCCGTGGCAGCTGACCGTCGAACTGCGGCCGCGCGGCGACGGCGAGGTGCAGGAGCTGGACAACGCGCAGATCGTGGACCGGATCCGGCCACGGCTGGAGGCCCTGCGCGTTCCGTCGCCGCACGGCTCCCCGGAGGCGGAGGCCTCCGTACTGGACCGGCTGCGCGAACTGGTCATCGACGAGTGCGTGTTCCTGCCGGCCGACGGGCTGCCCGACGTCGACTCCCTGGACCTGTCGGCCGAGGCGTTCGCCGAGCACCGCGCCGCCGCCATCGAGGAGGGCGGCGAGCGCCGCCGGCACTTCCTGCGCGTGCGGATCGGCGGCTGGGACGAGAACCTCGTCGTCACCGTCTTCATCCGCGTGCACACGCAGGGCGGCATGCTGATGCTGGAAGTGGCACCGCACGTGCTGCTGCCCGTCCGGCCGGACTTCCAGCGGGCCGACGACATCGCCCAGCGGCAGCGGCTGGGCAGCGCCTTCGCCAAGGTGGTCTGGGCGGTCGTCAACGGTGCGGGCGCTCTCGGGCCGGCCCTGGTGAACCTGGTGCGCGCGGCCCGCATCCCGTGGCGGATGGCCACCGCGGGGCACGGCGTGGCGATTCCGGCGGGACCGGCCGTCTCCGTACGGGAGCTCGCCTCGCAGACCGACGCCTCGCTGTTCCAGCTGATGGACCTGGACCGGTACCTGAAGACGGTCCAGGAGCGGATCGTCGGCGGGGTGGCCGTGGCCCTGCACGAGGCGGGCTGGCACACCGAGGAGTTCGCGGAGCGGGCCGTGAACGTCGCCGAAGGGGCGGTCTTCATCCAGTCGGTGCACAACAGCGCCTTCGGCATCGGCGGGGTGAGCCACAACAGCGCCTCCACCCACCAGGCGTCGGACGCGGACAAGGACAGGCACATGGGCCCGGGCAAGGGGAGAAACGGTGGCAACTGACGGCGGGGAACAGCCCGCGGTACGGATCGGCGAGGTCCACGGCAGCAGCTTCAGCATCGGCGGCAGCCACAACACCAACAGCACCGTCCACCACGGCGGTACGGGGGAGGGGGCGCCCGGCGCCGAGGAACTGCTGGAGGCCGTACGGGAGCTGCGCGCGGCCCTCGTACGGCTGCCCCGCAGCGCCGAACGGGCGGCGCTCGACGGGGAACTGGACGAGGCGGCCGGGGAACTGGAGGCGGGCGGGGAGGTCCGGCCGGGTCTGCCGGCCCGGCTGCGCGGGGCGCTGGAGCGGTGGGCCCCGCTGGTGGAGTCGGTGAGCGCGGCCACCGCCCTGGCCGCGCTGCTGACCTCGCTGGGGGGCTGACGGTGGCCGAGGGGGAGGGCGGCGTCCGCTGGAACCCGCGGTCGCAGCGGTGGGAGCGGACGCCGGCGGCCCCGGCCCCACCGACAGCCCCGGCGGCGGCCGCGGCTCCGACCCCGGCTCCGCCCCAGGCGGCGGCTCCGACCCCGGCCCCGTATCCGCCCGGGACCCCGCCGAGGCCGCAGGGACCGCCGGTGCCGGCCCCCGCGCGGCGCCGACGGACCCTGCTGGTGGTGTCACTCGGCGTGGCCGTGCTGGGCGCGGCCGCCGTGGCGGGATGGCTGTTCCTGGGCGCCAGGGGCCCCGACGCCACCGCCCTGCCGGCCGGCTACACGCGGGTGCACGACACGGCGGCCGGCTTCTCGGTCGCCATCCCCGCCGACTGGCAGGCCGGCTCCGGCGCCGGCTACGGCACGGTCTACGGCCCCGGCGGGGGAAGCGACCGGAGCGCGGCGCTCCAGGTCTTCCGGGTCACCGAGGAGACCGGGACCGCCTGCGACTACCTGCGCACTTCCGTCGAGTCGCTGAGCCAGACCCCCGGCTACCGGGACATCTCCAGGAAGCCCGTGGACGGCGGCGGCTGCGAGCAGGTCTACGCGTACGACGATCCGAACTCGTCCGACCCGCCCGCCCACGCCATCGCACGGTTCACCGTCACCGCCGACGGCACCCGGTGGGTCCTCCTGGCGTACGGCCCCGACACCGACGTCCCGCTCGTGCGCAAGCGCCTCACGACGGCCGTCGGCTCCTTCCGTACGGAGTGAGGCGGTGACGCGGTGACGCCGGGTCAGCTCTTGAACATGCCCGGGGTGTAGTGCCCCGGCACCATGCGGGTGGTGACGCCGAAGCGGTTCCAGACGTTGATCGTCGCGATGACGGCGATCAGCTGGGCCAGCTCGCGCTCCTCGAAGTGCTTGGCGGCCTTCTCGTAGACCTCGTCGGGCACGAAGCCGTCGGTGAGGACCGTGACCGCCTCGGTGAGCTCGATCGCGGCGAGCTCCTTCTCGGTGTAGAAGTGCCGCGACTCCTCCCACGCGCCGAGCAGCACGATCCGCTCGACGCTCTCGCCGGCGGCGATCGCGTCCTTGGAGTGCATGTCGATGCAGAAGGCGCAGTGGTTGAGCTGCGAGGCGCGGAGCTTGACGAGCTCGACGAGGGCCGGGTCCAGGCCCTTCTTGGAGGCGATCTCCAGCGCCGCGACGGCCTTGTACACCTCGGGGGCGAGCTTCGCCCACTGGAGGCGGGGGGAGTGCTCCGGGGCGTAGGAGCCGGCGTCGGCGTGGTTGTGGTGGTGGGTGCTCTGCTGCTCGTTCGTGATCGTCATGCGTCCCACCGTAGGAGAGAACCGGACCGCCGTTATGGTCCATATCCATGACGGATTCATGGGCCACTTTCGGCGCCGACCTGCATCTGGACCTCTCCGCGGGCCGCGGCCTGCGGGCCGGGCTCACCGAGGCGCTGCGCGAGGCCGCGCGCAGCGGACGGCTGGCCGCCGGGACCCGGCTGCCCTCCTCCCGCTCGCTCGCCGCCGACCTGGGGATCGCCCGCAACACGGTCGCGGAGGCGTACGCCGAGCTCGTCGCCGAGGGCTGGCTGACGGCCCGGCAGGGATCCGGTACCCGGGTCGCCGAACGGGCCCGGCCGCGCAAGCCCGCGGCGGCGGCCCGCGTACGCCACCCCGCGCGCCGGGGGGCCGCGTACAGCCTGCTGCCCGGCTCCCCGGACGTGAGCGCGTTCCCGCGCGCGGCCTGGCTCTCGGCGGCCCGGCGGGCGCTGACCGACGCGCCGAACGAGGCCTTCGGGTACTCCACCGACGGGCGCGGCCGGCCGGAGCTGCGGGAGGCGCTGACCGGGTACCTGGCGCGGGCCCGCGGGGTGTACGCGGACCCGGACCGGATCGTGCTGTGCTCGGGCTTCGTCCACGCGCTGGGGCTGCTGGCCCGGGTGCTGCGGGCGCGGCGGGTGCGGGAGATGGCGGTGGAGGGGTACGGGCTGGACATCCACCGGAACCTGCTCGAACGGGCGGGGCTGCGGACCCGGCCGCTGGGGGTGGACGCGGAGGGCGCCCGTACGCAGGAGCTGACCGGGGCGGTGGGCGCGGTCCTCCTGACCCCGGCGCACCAGTTCCCGACCGGGGCCGCCCTGACCCCGGCCCGGCGGTCGGCGGTCGTCGACTGGGCCCGGACCACGGGCGGGCTGGTCCTGGAGGACGACTACGACGGGGAGTTCCGCTACGACCGCCAGCCGGTGGGCGCGCTGCAGGGGCTGGACCCCGACCGGGTGGTCTACCTGGGCACGGCCAGCAAGTCCCTCGCCCCGGGGCTGCGCATGGGCTGGATGGTGGTCCCGCCGGGGCTGCTCGACGAGGTCCTGGCGGTGAAGGGCATGAGCGACTGGACCTCCAGCGCGCCGGACCAGCTCACGCTCGCGGAGTTCATCACCTCCGGGGCGTACGACCGGCACGTGCGCGGCATGCGGCTGCGGTACCGGCGCCGCCGGGACGAGCTGGTCGCCGCCCTGGCCGGCCGGGTGGCCGTCTCGGGCATCGCGGCGGGCCTGCACGCGGTCCTGGACCTCCCGGCGGGGACGGAGCGCTCGGTGCTGCAGTCGGCGTCCTGGCACGACCTGGCCCTGCACGGCCTCTCCGGCTTCCGCCACCCGGAGGCGGACCTCCCGCCGCGCGACGCGCTGGTGGTCGGCTACGGGACCCCGTCGGACAGCGCGTGGGCCCCGACGCTGGCGGCGCTGTCGGCGGCGCTTCCGTAGCCGGGGCCATTCCCCGGAGGGAATTGTCCGGGTGCGGGCGGGTGGGGAGGATCGGTGCACAGGCCAGGAGCGAGGACGACGAGGGGAACGACGATGACGAACGCGATGACGAATACGACGACGGCGGAACTCGACACGGCAGAAGTGATCCGCCGCTTCAACCGGGCCTTCACCGGCCGCGAGCCGGAGCTCCTGACGGAGCTGGTGGCGGAGGACTGCGTGATGGTGGGGGTCCAGCCGGCCCCCGAGGGCGCGCGCTACGAGGGCCGCGAGGCCTGCCTGGAGTTCTGGCAGAACCTGGCCGCGGACCGGTCGACCACCTTCACCCCGTACGAGGTGTTCGTGGCGGGCGACCGGGCGGTGATCCAGTGGCGGGCGGTCTTCACGGACGGCGAGGCGGTCTTCGGCACGGGCCAGGAGACGTCGGTGCTGGGCGTCAACCTGATGCGGATCCGTGCCGGGCGCATCACGGAGGCCCTTGGCTACGCGAAGACGCCCTGAGGTCCGTGCGGGTGCGGCGCCGCTGCTGGGGGACTACGGGGGCACATCAAGCCTCGCCGGCGTTTGAGGCGCGGGGTCTGGGGCGGAGCCCCAGGAAGCGGCGCCGCACCTGCGGGACTACGGGGGCACATCAAGCCCCGCCGGCGATTGAGGCGCGGGTTCGGGCGGAGCCCGGGGGCCCCGCAGGTCACGGCGTCGGCGTCGGCGGCCGCGGCGTCGGCGCGGGTTCGCCGAAGCGGGCCAACGCCAAGGAGCCGGCCACGGCCACGGCGAAGCCGGCCACCGCCAGCCAGGTCAGGCCCTCGCGGGTGCGGTCGCCGAGCCAGGCCACCCCCACCACCGCCGGGGCGATCGTCTCGCCCAGCACCAGGCCCGCCGTCGCCGCCGTCACCGAGCCGCGCGCCAGCGCCGAGGTCAGGAGCAGGAACGCCGCGCCCCCGCCCAGCAGCAGCGCGTACAGCGCCGGGTTCCGTACGTCCCAGGGGGAGTCGAGCAGGCGGACCGCCACCTCCACCACCCCGAAGCCCGTCCCCGCCGCGAACCCCAGGACCAGCGCGCGCGGCCGGTCCGGCAGCCGCCCCGCCGCCGCGCCGACCAGCAGCACCAGCCCCGCCGTCCCCAGCAGCCCCAGCTTCAGCGCGAGCGAGCCCTTCCCCGAGCCCTCCTCCCCGGAGGCCAGCCCCAGCATCAGCAGCCCCGCGCACACCACCCCCACCGCGCCCCACTCCAGCCCCGACAGCCGCACCCGCAACAGCCTGGCCGCCACCACCGCCGTCACCGCGAGGCTCGCGGCCAGCGCGGCCCCCACCGCGTAGATCGGAACGTGGCGCAGCGCGATGATCTGGAACACGAAGCCGATCGCGTCCAGGCCGAGTCCGGCCAGGTACCGCCATTGCCGGGCCGCCCGCAGCAGCAGCGCCGGGTCCACCCCGGAACCCGTCCCCGGCTCCGCGGCCCGCGCCGCCACCGCCTGCAGGACGGACGCCGTACCGAAGCAGACCGCCGCACCCAGCGCGCAAATCATCCCAATCAGCACGAACTGACTCTAGGTCACGGTTCTCCCGACGGCCGGATTCCATCGGCCGGGTGCCCCGCTCTAGTCTGTCGGGAGCACGCCACCAGGGGGAGCAGCCACATGGACAGCACCAGCACCAACCAGCGCCGCATGCGCTCCGGAGCCGTAGCACTCGGCGGCATGGGCCTGCTCGCGGCCACGCTCGTGGCCTGCGGCAGCAGCGACGAGCCCGACAAGCGCTGCGCGTCCCGCTCCACGCTGGACCACCTGAACAGCAAGGACTGCAAGAGCGGCGGCCGCGGCTCCTGGTACTACGGCGGCCGTGTCAGCAGCGGCAAGGTCACCGGCGGCAGCTTCGACAAGTCCGCCGTCACCCGCGGCGGCATCGGCGGACACTCCAGCTCCGGCTCCAGCGGCGGCTGACGAACTCCGGCGACTCCGGCGACTCCGGCAACTGCTGTAACTCCAGGAAGTCCAGGGACCCCCCACCCATGAAGCGGCACACCATCGAGCCCCGCCCCGACTGGCAGAAGACCGTCGAGGAGCAGGGCCTGATCTACCCCCTCACCCGCTACCCCGACGACTCCCTGCGCCCCTACTGGGACGAGAGCGCGTACTACTCCTTCACCCTCCCCGAGGTCGAGGCCCTGGAGAACGTCGTCGAGGAGCTGCACGCCATGTGCCTGGCCGCGGCCGCGCACATCGTCGAGCAGGACCGGTTCGCCGACCTCGGGATCACCGACCCGAAGCTGGCCACGCTCATCGCCGAGTCCTGGCGCCGCCGCGCCGAACAGCCCTCCCTCTACGGCCGTTTCGACCTGCGCTACGACGGCACCGGCAGCCCGGCCAAGATGCTGGAGTACAACGCCGACACCCCCACCTCCCTCGTCGAGGCGGCCAGCCCGCAGTGGTTCTGGATGGAGGAGCGCTTCCCCGGCGCCGACCAGTGGAACTCCCTCCACGAGCGCCTCGTCGACGCCTGGCGGCGGCAGGCCGAGCTGCTCCCGCCCGGCCCGCTGCACTTCGCGCACTCCGAGACCGACGAGCTCGGCGAGGACCTGATGACGGTCGCCTACCTCCAGGAGACCGCCGAGCAGGCCGGCATCGAGACCCACGCCCTGTCGGTCGAGCAGATCGGCTGGGACAGCCTGTCGGGCCGGTTCGTCGACGACCGGCTCCGCTTCATCCGCGGCTGCTTCAAGCTCTACCCGTGGGAGTGGCTGGCCACCGACGAGTTCGGCCCGCAGGTCCTCGGCACCTACGACCACGGCGGCGGCTCCGGCACCACCTGCTGGATCGAGCCGCTCTGGAAGATGCTGCTGTCCAACAAGGCGCTGCTGGCGATCCTGTGGGAGCTCTTCCCGGAGCACCCGAACCTGTTGCCGGCCTACCTCGACGGCCCGCGCGAGCTCGCGGAGCCCGGCTCCGACGGCTACGTGGCCAAGCCGCTGCTCGGCCGCGAGGGTGCCGGGGTCACCCTGCATCCGGCGGACGGCGGCGGCGAGCCGTTCGTACCGGAGCAGGGGGAGCGGTACTGCTTCCAGGGCCTGGCCCCGCTGCCCGACTTCGACGGCAACCGGGTGGTGCTCGGCGCGTGGGTCGTCGAGGACGAGGCGGCGGGGCTCGGCATCCGCGAATCGGCGGGGCCGGTCACGGACGAGTACGCCCGGTTCCTGCCGCACGTCATCCTGTAGGGCCGCGCCCTGACGGGGCCGGTCCGGGCGGGGCGGTTTCGGCGGGGCCTGGCCTGCCGGGGGCCGGTTTCGGCGGGGCCGGGCGCGCGGCGGGGCACCTCCTCGGGCGCCGAACGTGGCCAGGGGTCGGAGAGTGGCAGCCTTGTTGCGTTCGGCGCCCTGCGGGGGCGCCCCGCCACACACCC
>NZ_JBHWUO010000014.1:13929-180581 GCF_042736975.1 Streptomyces sp. NPDC059989 | reverse complement strand
CCTCTCGGGCTTTCCTCCGGGCTTTCGTTCTGTTCTTGCGTTTCCGACTCTATCAGAGTCAGTCTCGCTTGCTTTCCAGGTTCTTCGCTTTCGCGCTTTCCCTTTCCGGCGGTTCCGACTCTATCAGATTCTTTTCCGTCCCTGCTTCCTGAAGAAGCGGTTGGATTGGAATTCCGATGGCCTTCGGGGGGCCTTTCCCTTTCGGGTGGATCAGACTTTATCAGGTCTCCCTGAGTGCTGATTCCCACCCGCCCACGCGACAGGTACAGGCACACGTGTGTGCCCGGGTGTCGTGCGGGGTGGAGACGTAAACGTACTGGAGCGGGGCCCCCGGATGCAAATCCGGTTGCCCCGCTCCGGTGAGGTCGCTACGGCGAGGGTCAGACCTCGACGACGACCGGGAGGATCATCGGGCGGCGGCGGTAGCTGTCCGAGACCCACTTGCCCATCGTGCGGCGGATGAGCTGCTGGATCTGGTGCGGCTCGGCCACGCCGTCCGAGGCGGCGCGGGCGATGGCCTCCTCGATCTTCACGATGACCGGGCCGAAGGCCGAGTCATCGATGCCGGAGCCGCGGGCCTGGATGTTCGGGCCGCTGACGACCTTGCCCGTGGAGCTGTCGACCACGACGTAGACCGAGATGATGCCCTCGTCGCCGAGGATCTTGCGGTCCTTGAGGTGGACTTCCGTGACGTCGCCGACCGAGAGGCCGTCCACGTACACGTAGCCGGCCTGGACCTTGCCGGAGATCCGGGCCTTGCCGTCGATCAGGTCGACGACGACGCCGTCCTCGGCGATGACGATGCGGTCCTTCGGGACGCCCGTCATGGCACCGAGCTCGGCGTTGGCGCGCAGGTGGCGCCATTCGCCGTGGACCGGCATCAGGTTCCGCGGCTTGCAGATGTTGTAGAAGTACAGCAGCTCGCCGGCGGAGGCGTGGCCCGAGACGTGGACCTTGGCGTTGCCCTTGTGGACGACGTTGGCGCCCCAGCGGGTCAGGCCGTTGATCACGCGGTAGACCGCGTTCTCGTTGCCCGGGATCAGGGACGACGCCAGGATCACGGTGTCGCCGGGGACGATCCGGATCTGGTGGTCGCGGTTCGCCATGCGGGACAGGGCCGCCATCGGCTCGCCCTGGGAACCCGTGCAGACCAGGACGACCTCGTGGGCCGGCAGGTCGTCGAGGGTCTTGACGTCCACGACGAGGCCCGGCGGGACCTTCAGGTAGCCCAGGTCACGGGCGATGCCCATGTTGCGGACCATCGAGCGGCCGACGAAGGCGACCCGGCGGCCGTATTCGTGGGCGGCGTCGAGGATCTGCTGGATGCGGTGCACGTGGCTGGCGAAGCTGGCCACGATGATCCGGTTGTGGGCGTTCGCGAAGACCGTGCGCAGCACGTTGGAGATCTCGCGCTCCGGCGGGACGAAGCCCGGGACCTCGGCGTTCGTCGAGTCCGAGAGGAGGAGGTCGATGCCCTCTTCGCTCAGGCGCGCGAAGGCGTGCAGGTCGGTGAGGCGCTTGTCCAGCGGGAGCTGGTCCATCTTGAAGTCGCCGGTGGCGACGACCAGGCCCGCGGGGGTCCTGATCGCGACGGCCAGGGCGTCGGGGATGGAGTGGTTGACCGCGATGAACTCGCAGTCGAAGGGGCCCAGGTTCTCGCGCTCGCCTTCCTTCACCTCGAGGGTGTAGGGGCGGATGCGGTGCTCCTGGAGCTTCGCCTCGATGAGGGCCAGCGT
The DNA here is from genome assembly GCF_042736975.1 of Streptomyces sp. NPDC059989. Lineage (NCBI taxonomy): Bacteria > Bacillati > Actinomycetota > Actinomycetes > Kitasatosporales > Streptomycetaceae > Streptomyces > Streptomyces sp. NPDC059989. The sequence goes on along the minus strand of NZ_JBHWUO010000014.1, from coordinate 178,845 downwards.
CAGCTTGGAGCCGATCAGCGGGATGTCCGGCTTCTCCCGGAGGAGGTAGGGGACGGCGCCGATGTGGTCCTCGTGGCCGTGCGTGAGCACGATGCCGTCGATGTCGTCGAGGCGATCCCGGATGGACGAGAAGTCCGGCAGGATCAGGTCGATGCCCGGCTGCTCCTCTTCGGGGAAGAGGACGCCGCAGTCGACGATCAGCAGGCGGCCGTCGAACTCGAAGACGGTCATGTTGCGGCCGATCTCGCCGAGACCACCCAGGGGGGTGACTCGCAGGCCGCCCTTGGGCAGCTTGGGCGGCGGACCGAGTTCCGGATGCGGATGGCTCAAAAGTCTCTCCTCACCACGCGCGCCACGTACCTCGTAAGGCACGTGGCGCGCATGTCATTCGTGCACTTGCTGTTGTCTGTTTTGATCGTGCTTATTCAGTTGTGAAGTCTGTTGTCAGAGCTGTACCCCGCCGGCCGCAAGATCGATCTTGAGCTGGGCCGTCTCTTCGGCGGTCAGCTCGATCAGCGGGAGCCGCAGCGGGCCCGCGGGCAGGCCCTGCAGGTTCAGGGCGGCCTTGGTGGTCATCACGCCCTGGGTGCGGAACATGCCGGTGAAGATCGGGAGCAGCTTCTGGTGGATCTCGGCGGCCTTCTGGACGTCTCCGCCCTGGTGCGCCTCCAGCATGGCGCGCAGGTCGGGGGTGACCACGTGGCCGACCACGGAGACGAAGCCGACCGCGCCGACCGACAGGAGCGGCAGGTTCAGCATGTCGTCGCCCGAGTACCAGGCCAGGCCGCTCTGCGCGATGGCCCAGCTGGCGCGGCCGAGGTCGCCCTTGGCGTCCTTGTTGGCCACGATACGGGGGTGCTCGGCCAGCCGGACGAGAGTTTCCGTCTCGATCGGGACACCGCTGCGGCCGGGGATGTCGTAGAGCATGACCGGCAGCCCGGTGGCGTCGGCGATCGCCGTGAAGTGCCGGTAGAGGCCCTCCTGCGGCGGCTTGCTGTAGTAGGGGGTCACGGCCAGCAGGCCGTGGGCGCCGGTGGCCTCGGCCTGGCGGGCCAGCTCGAGGGTGTGGCGGGTGTCGTTCGTGCCGATCCCGGCGACCACGTGGGCGCGGTCTCCGACGGCTTCGAGGACGGCTCGTACGAGGTCGTTTTTCTCCGCGTCGGTGGTGGTCGGCGACTCACCGGTGGTGCCGTTGATGATCAGGCCGTCGTTGCCTGCGTCCACCAGGTGGACGGCGAGCTGCTGCGCGCCGTCGAGGTCGAGAGTGCCATCCGCCGCGAAGGGCGTGATCATGGCGGTGAGGACCCGCCCGAAGGGGGTCTGCGGAGTCGAGATCGGAGCCATGGGTAACACGCTACTCGCTGCCATGCTCGCGGTGTCCCCTCGGGGGACGTCAACAGAGTGTTGGACGCCGGCACTGCCTGCTCGGGGGTTCAAGCAGTGCCGGGTCCGTTTGATCAGCCTAGATGAACTTTACGAAACGTCGCAATACGGACACTTAGGACTTGACTCCGCACATCTGTACGTCGCACTCGTACCTGGCCCTTACGGGGCAACGCGCCCGTTGGCGTTGTAGGCCGCGTACGTGAGCGGCATGAGCTTCGCCCAGTGCTGCTCCATCTTCTCGCCGACCATCTCGATCTCCCGCTGGGGGAAGGACGGAACGGCCGCGAGCTCGTGCTGCGTACGGAGGCCGAGGAAGTGCATCAGCGACCGGGCGTTGCAGGTGGCGTACATCGAGGAGAAAAGTCCGACGGGCAGGACCGAACGGGCAACCTCCCGGGCGACGCCCGCGGCGAGCATCTCCTGGTAGGCCTCGTAGGCCTGGCGGTACGAGTCCTCCATGACGCGGCCGGTCAGCTCCTGCTGGGCCTCGGTGCCCTCGACGAAGACGTACTTGCCCGGGCGGCCCTCCTGGACGAGCTTGCGCTCGGCGTCCGGGACGTAGAAGACGGGTTCGAGCTCCCTGTAGCGGCCCGATTCCTCGTTGTAGGACCAGCCGACCCGGTGACGCATGAACTCCCGGAACACGAAGATCGGGGCGCTGATGAAGAACGTCATCGAGTTGTGCTCGAACGGGCTGCCGTGGCGGTCCCGCATCAGGTAGTTGATGAGGCCCTTGGAACGCTCCGGGTCCTTCTGCAGCTCTTCCAGGGACTGCTCGCCGGCCGTGGAGACCCGGGCGGCCCACAGCACGTCGGAGTCGGCGGCGGAGTGCTTCACCAGCTCCACCGTCACATCACTGCGGAAGCTGGGTTTCAGATCTGAAGCGGCGTTCTCGCTCACCGGGGGGTCCTTCCAAACGTGCGTCCTGGGGCGCGCCCACTCTACGGCGCTTCCGGCCGCTCCCGGCGCAGACTCCTGGCGCGGCCCGGCCGCGCGGACAGCTGACGCACAGCCATGAAATTTGGTTAATGTCCCGAAATCCGGCACCGATTGGGCGGTTCGAACGTCCTACCTGATGGCAACCACTGATCGTGAAGAGTGAGGAGCGTCCCTTCATGTTTCGCCGGCGCGAGCCCGTCCCGTTCGCCTTCGTCGCCGAGGCCGACCGTTTCCGAAGCAACGTCACTCCGCCGCCGCGCGAGAGTCTGAGCAAGACGCAGATCGCCGCCCGTAGTCTGGTCGGGCTGACCGTGGTTGCGGGGCTCGCCGGCTCGCTGCTCTTCGGGATGCCCGCGCTGGAGCCCAGCAAGGCACCGACGAAGTCGCAGCAGTCGGAGGCGTCCGAGGGGCGGTAGCCTCACGGTCACAGCCCAACCGAACGTGCATGTGAGTGAGGTCCAGCCGTGCCCCTGCCCTTCCTGACGGCCGACGGCGTGTCCGACGCGGGTGACGACGGCGACGAGGCGCTGGCCCACGTCGACCACGACCGCTGGCGGCGGCCCTACCGGCCGGGTCCCTGGCGGGTGGCCGGCGCCGCTCTGCTGCTCCTGCTGTCCGCCTTCATGCTGCTGGCGACGATGATCGTCGCCTTCGCGGGCGCCTCGGCCGGGGCCGTGGTCTGCCTGGTCGCCGCGCTCGCCGTCGTCGGATCGGCGGTGCAGTTGCTGCGTGCGGGCGTCTGGGTGAGCCGTACGGGGCTGCGCCGGGTGGGGTTCTTCCGGACCCGCTCGATCGCGTGGAGCGAGATCGCCGAGCTGCGGACGGTGCAGCAGCCGGTGCGCTGGCTCGGTCTGCCGCGGACCGTACAGGGGCAGGCCCTGACGGTGGCCGGGCACGGCGGCGCGGAGCTGCCGGTGCTGCTGACCGACCACAACGCCGATTTCCTGTCGCGGGCCGAGGCCTTCGACCGGGCCGCCGACGAGGTCGGGGCCTGGGCCGACGAGTACCGGCCCGTGCCCGCCTGAGTCGTCCGACGGCCCGCGCCGGAAGCCCGTACAGGTGTCAGACCTGTGCGGGCTCCTTGCCGTGCAGGGCGATCGCCCGCTGCATGGCCTTGCGGGCCCGCGGGGTGTCGCGGGCGTCGTGGTAGGCGACCGCGAGGCGGAACCAGGTGCGCCAGTCGCCCGGCGCGTCCTCGGTCTCGGCCTTGCGGCGCGCGAAGACCTCGTCGGCGGAGTCCCGCAGGATCCGGCCGTACCGGTCCCGTTCGAGTTCGTCGACGGGGAGTCCGCCCTCGTTCTCCAGCTCGGCTCCGAGCTGGTTGGCCTTCGTGACGAACTGCGTGTTCTTCCACAGGAACCACACGCCGATGACCGGCAGGATCAGCACGGCCACGCCGAAGGTGACGGTGAGCCAGGTGCCGTGCTGGATCAGCAGCAGGCCCCGGCTGCCGACCAGGACGAAGTAGACGACCAGGACGGCGGCCGTGAGGAAGTACGTGATCTTCGCGCGCATCTGAATCAGCCCAGTCAGCCCAGGTCGAGGAAGTGTTCCAGACCGAAGGTGAGGCCCGGGGTCTGCGTCACGCGGCGGGCGCCGAGCAGGATGCCCGGCATGAAGCTGCTGTGGTGCAGGGAGTCGTGACGGATGGTCAGGGTCTCGCCCTCGGCGCCGAGGAGCACCTCCTGATGGGCCAGCAGGCCGCGCAGGCGGACGGCGTGCACCGGGACGCCGTCGACGTTCGCGCCGCGCGCGCCGTCGAGGGCGGTGGCGGTGGCGTCGGGCTGCGGTGCGCAGCCGGCCTCGGCGCGGGCGGCCGCGATGAGCTGCGCCGTACGGGTCGCCGTGCCGGAGGGCGCGTCGACCTTGTTCGGGTGGTGCAGCTCGACGACCTCGACGGACTCGAAGTAGCGGGCGGCCTGCGCGGCGAACTTCATCGTCAGGACGGCGCCGATGGAGAAGTTCGGGGCGATGAGCACGCCGGTCGCCGGGGATCCGGCGAGCCAGGTGTTCAGCTGGGCGAGGCGGTCCTCGGTCCAGCCGGTGGTGCCGACCACTCCGTGGATGCCGTGGCGGACGAGGAACTCCAGGTTCTCCATCACCGAGGCGGGGGTGGTCAGCTCGACCGCGACCTGGGCGCCGGCCTCGGCCAGCGTCTCCAGCTTGTCGCCGCGGCCGAGGGCCGCCACCAGCTCCATGTCGTCGGCGGCCTCGACCGCCTTGACGGCCTCGGAGCCGATGCGGCCCTGAGCGCCGAGGACTGCCACGCGCAGCTTGCTCATGTTGCTTCCTTCATTCGCGTACGGGACTAGGCGACGACGATCTCGTCGAGGCGGGCGGCCTGCTCTTCCTTGAGCGGGCCGATCACCGCGAGCGAGGGCCGCTGGGCCAGTACATCCTGGGCGACCGAGCGGACGTCGTCCGGGGTCACGGCGGCGATCCGGGCCAGCATGTCGTCGACCGACATCTGATCGCCCCAGCAGAGCTCGCTCTTGCCGATGCGGTTCATGATCGCGCCGGTGTCCTCCAGTCCGAGGACGGTGGAGCCGGAGAGCTGGCCGACGGCCCGCTTGATCTCGTCGTCGCTCAGCCCGTCGGTGACGACCTTGTCGAGCTCGTCGCGGCAGATCCGGAGCACGTCGTGGACCTGGTTGGGGCGGCAGCCCGCGTAGACGCCGAAGAGGCCGGTGTCGGCGAAGCCCGAGGTGTACGAGTACACGCTGTAGGCCAGGCCGCGCTTCTCCCGGACCTCCTGGAAGAGGCGGGAGGACATGCCGCCGCCGAGGGCGGTGTTCAGCACGCCGAGCGCCCAGCGGCGCTCGTCGGTGCGGGCCAGGCCGGGCATGCCGAGGACCACGTGGGCCTGCTCGGTCTTGCGGCCCACCAGGTCGACGCGGCCGGCGGTGCGGATGCGCTTGGTGCCGGAGCGCGGGCCGATCGGCTCGGCGTCGGTGCGGGTCAGCGCACCGGCCTGCTCGAAGGCGGCGCGGACCTGGCGGACGACCTTGTTGTGGTCGATGTTGCCGGCGGCGGCGACGACCAGGTGCCTCGGGTCGTAGTGCTTCTTGTAGAAGCGGCGGATCCGGTCGGCGGTGAGGGCGTTGATCGTGTCGACGGTGCCCAGGACGGGACGGCCCAGCGGGGTGTCGCCGTACATGGTCTGCGCGAACAGGTCGTGGACCATGTCGCCCGGGTCGTCCTCGGTCATCGCGATCTCTTCGAGGATGACTCCGCGCTCGGCGTCGACGTCCTCCTCGCGGATCAGCGAGCCGGTGAGCATGTCGCAGACCACGTCGATGGCGAGCGGCAGGTCGGTGTCGAGTACCCGGGCGTAGTAGCAGGTGTACTCCTTCGCCGTGAAGGCGTTCATCTCGCCGCCGACCGCGTCGATCGCGGAGGAGATGTCGAGGGCGCTGCGCTTGTGCGTGCCCTTGAAGAGGAGGTGCTCCAGGTAGTGCGTGGCGCCGTTCAGCGTGGGCGTCTCGTCGCGGGAGCCGACGTGCGCCCAGATGCCGAAGGTGGCGGAGCGGACGGAGGGCAGCGTCTCGGTGACGATGCGCAGTCCGCCGGGGAGGACCGTGCGCCGGACGGTGCCGATGCCGTTGCTCCCCTTGAGGAGGGTTTGGGTACGGGCGACGGCCCGCCCCTCCGAAGAGGGGCGGGCCGTCACACGGGAACTACGCGACATCACTTGTCGGAGTCGTCCTTGTCAGCGTCGTCGCCGGCGGCCTCGCCGTCGATCACGGGGATCAGGGAGAGCTTGCCGCGCTGGTCGATCTCGGCGATCTCCACCTGGACCTTGGTGCCGACCGCGAGCACGTCCTCGACGTTCTCCACGCGCTTGCCACCGGCGAGCTTGCGGATCTGCGAGATGTGCAGCAGGCCGTCCTTGCCGGGCATCAGGGAGACGAAGGCACCGAAGGTGGTGGTCTTGACGACCGTACCCAGGTAGCGCTCGCCGACCTCCGGCATGGTCGGGTTGGCGATCGAGTTGATCGTGGCGCGGGCGGCCTCGGCGGCCGGGCCGTCGGCGGCACCGATGTAGATGGTGCCGTCGTCCTCGATCGTGATCTCGGCGCCGGTGTCCTCCTGGATCTGGTTGATCATCTTGCCCTTGGGGCCGATGACCTCGCCGATCTTGTCCACGGGGATCTTGACGGTGATGATCCGGGGGGCGAACGGGGACATCGCGTCCGGCGTGTCGATCGCTTCCATCATCACGTCGAGGATGTGGAGGCGGGCGTCGCGGGCCTGCGTGAGGGCCGCGGCCAGGACGGAGGCCGGGATGCCGTCCAGCTTGGTGTCGAGCTGGAGGGCGGTGACGAACTCCTTGGTGCCGGCGACCTTGAAGTCCATGTCGCCGAAGGCGTCCTCCGCACCGAGGATGTCGGTGAGGGCGACGTAGTGCGTCTTGCCGTCGATCTCCTGGGAGATCAGGCCCATGGCGATACCGGCGACGGGGGCCTTGAGGGGCACACCGGCGTTCAGCAGCGACATGGTGGAGGCGCAGACCGAGCCCATGGACGTCGAACCGTTGGAGCCGAGGGCCTCGGACACCTGACGGATCGCGTAGGGGAACTCCTCGCGGGTCGGGAGGACCGGCACGATCGCGCGCTCGGCGAGCGCGCCGTGGCCGATCTCGCGGCGCTTCGGCGAACCGACGCGGCCGGTCTCGCCGACGGAGTACGGCGGGAAGTTGTAGTTGTGCATGTAGCGCTTGCGGGTCACCGGGGAGAGGGTGTCCAGCTGCTGCTCCATGCGGAGCATGTTGAGGGTGGTGACGCCCAGGATCTGGGTCTCGCCACGCTCGAACAGCGCCGAGCCGTGCACGCGCGGGATGGCCTCGACCTCGGCGGCGAGGGTACGGATGTCCGTGAGCCCGCGGCCGTCGATGCGGACCTTGTCCTTGATGACGCGCTCGCGGACCAGGGCCTTGGTCAGGCTGCGGTACGCGGCGGAGATCTCCTTCTCGCGGCCTTCGAAGGCCGGGAGGAGCTTCTCGGCGGCGATCTCCTTGACGCGGTCCAGCTCGGCCTCGCGGTCCTGCTTGCCCGCGATGGTCAGCGCCTGGGAGAGGTCGCCCTTGACGGCGGCCGCGAGGGCCTCGTACACGTCGTCCTGGTAGTCCAGGAAGACCGGGAACTCGCCCTCGGGCTTGGCGGCCTTGGCGGCCAGGTCGGCCTGGGCCTTGCAGAGGACCTTGATGAACGGCTTCGCGGCGTCGAGACCCGCGGCGACGATCTCCTCGGTCGGCGCCTGGGCGCCGCCCTTGACGAGGGCGATGGTCTTCTCGGTGGCCTCGGCCTCGACCATCATGATCGCGACGTCGCCGTCCTCCAGGACGCGGCCCGCGACGACCATGTCGAAGACGGCGTCCTCGAGCTCGGTGTGCGTCGGGAAGGCCACCCACTGGCCGCGGATCAGCGCGACGCGGACGCCGCCGATCGGGCCGGAGAAGGGCAGGCCGGCCAGCTGGGTGGACGCGGACGCGGCGTTGATCGCGACGACGTCGTACAGGTGGTCCGGGTTGAGCGCCATGATCGTGGCGACGACCTGGATCTCGTTGCGCAGGCCCTTCTTGAAGGACGGGCGCAGCGGGCGGTCGATCAGGCGGCAGGTGAGGATCGCGTCCTCGGAGGGGCGGCCTTCGCGGCGGAAGAAGGAACCGGGGATCTTGCCGGCCGCGTACTGGCGCTCCTCGACGTCCACCGTCAGGGGGAAGAAGTCGAGCTGGTCCTTGGGCTTCTTCGACGCGGTGGTGGCGGAAAGCACCATCGTGTCGTCGTCCAGGTAGGCAACGGCGGAGCCGGCGGCCTGGCGGGCCAGACGGCCCGTCTCGAAGCGGATGGTGCGGGTGCCGAAGGAACCGTTGTCAATGACGGCCTCGGCGTAGTGGGTCTCGTTCTCCACTAGCGTTTTCTCCATTTTCGTCGTCTCCGTCCGCGGCCCGTGTGGCGGCGGACGGTTGCGGAGAAGCGCTCCTGGCCTGGGGGCCGGTCTTCGATCGAAGCATCCGGTTCGGTGCCCGCTGGGGCATTCCGGGTGCCACTACCGAGGACCGGCGGCGTAGGGAGGGCGCTCCTCCTCTTCAGTTGTGCACGTCTTCGTACGTCATGCGTGACGTCTTGCGTCTTCTCCGACGTACACGTGCGTCCGTTCCAGACTACAAAGGGTCCGGTCCGGTCCGCACGTACAGCAAAGGGAGCGGCCCCCGGATGTGGGAACCGCTCCCTTCACGGCGTGTTACTTGGCGCCGGCCGCACCGCGGCGGATGCCGAGGCGCTCCACCAGCGTACGGAAGCGCTGGATGTCCTTCTTGGCCAGGTACTGCAGCAGGCGGCGACGCTGGCCGACCAGGATGAGCAGACCACGACGGGAGTGGTGGTCGTGCTTGTGCGTCTTCAGGTGCTCGGTCAGGTCCGAGATGCGGCGGGAGAGCATCGCGACCTGGACCTCGGGAGAGCCGGTGTCGCCCTCCTTGGCACCGAACTCGCTGATGATCTGCTTCTTCGTAGCGGCGTCGAGCGGCACGCGTACTCCTCGTATCAGGTCTTCTTTGCCACCGAGTGCCCCAGGTCTGAGTCTCTGGGGAGCTTCCGTAACTCGGGAGGCGGGGTCCGCTGAGCGCAGCTCCCAGAGGATTCCGGGGGCGCGTACACAAACGGCCGTCACCCAGCGTACCAGGCTGCCGCTGCCCCCTGTCTCAGCTGGTGAGAGCCCGAACCCGGGAGTACACGTCCAGCACGGCCAGGGTCAGCGGGACCAGGCTGAGCAGGACCGCGGCCTCGGTGAGGTCGAGGAGTCGCCCCCAGAAGGGTGACAGACCCTTGCGGGGAATGACCAGCGCAATTCCGGTGAGGAGGGCCGCGCCGGCGGCGACCGCGGCGGTCAGCCAGATGGTACGGAGCTCCAGGCCGCTGTGATCCTGCTTCAGGACCAGGGCTTCGAGCAGGTCCATCGGCGGGTGCAGGGCCAGGCCCAGGATCAGCAGGGCGATGGCGACGAGGCCGGCGGCCAGGGCGCAGACGACCTGGGAGGTGTAGCGGAAGAGCCGGGCGCGCAGCAGCATGGCGAGGCCGGTGGTGAGGGCCAGCAGGCGGCCCCACGTGTTGTCGGAGAAGCCGAGGACGGCGGAGGCGCCGACGGCGACCGCGGCGCAGCCGCCGACGAGGCCGAGGAGCATCTCGTGGCCGCGGCGGGCCTGGGCGGCGATCTGCTCGGCGTCGAGCGGGGTGCCCTGCTCGAGCTGGTCGGAGCCGGGCTGGTCACCGTACGGCTCGGTTTCGTAGCGGTCCGGGGTCTCGTAGTCCTCGGTGGCGCTCTGCGGTGCGGCGTAGCCGATGGGCAGGCGGGCGAAGCGGGCGGAGAGGCCGGGCAGGAAGGCGACGAGGCCGATGGCGACGGGCGCGCAGACCGCGGCGGCGTCGGTCGCGGAGGCCTCGGTGGCGATGGCCCCGAAGGTGGCCAGGGTGCCGGTGGCCGCGACGAAGGTGGCCGCGACGAAGGGGGCGTCCCCGCTGGGGGTGAGGGCGACCAGGGCGACGGAGGCGATCAGGACGCAGACGCAGCCGAGGAGGAACTGGAGCCGGCCGGGGCCCTGGCCGGCGGCGGGGGCGATGATGCCGGAGCCGGCGATCAGCAGGTGCGGGAGGGCGCCGAGGCCGAGCGCGACGGCGGAGCCGCGGTCGCGGTAGACCCGGGCGCGCACTCCGGCGACGGCGGTGAGCAGGACACCGGTGGCGCCGGCGATGATGCCGGGCAGTCCGTGCATGTCGTGGCGCAGCGGGTCCGCGTACCAGAGGACGAAGCCGAGCATGACGAGGAGCAGGGCGGCGCCGGCCAGGCCCGCGCCGCGCAGCATGTCGTCGCTCCAGCGGTGCCGGTCGCGGACGACGGCGGAGGCGACGGCGTCGGAGACGTCGTCGAAGACCGCGGGCGGCAGGGACTCGGCGAAGGGGCGCAGGCTGAGCACCTCGCCGTCGAGGACCTGCTGGGCGGCGAGCGTGCGCGCGCCGTCGAGGACGGTGCCCGAGCGGCGTACGAGGTGGAAGCCGGTGGGGGCGCCGACGGGCTGGGTCTGGCCGGTGAGGCGCAGCAGCTCGGGGTAGACGTCGGCGACGGCGATGTCCTCGGGGAGGGCGACGTCGATCCGGCTGTCAGGTGCCACGACGGTGACCCTGCAGAAGCCCGTCGTTGCGGCCGTACTCACCTGTGTGACCCCCCTTGTTGCTGTCCGCGGTGGCGGACGATTCGCGGATGCGCATGCTGCGCGCGCCACCCTACCGGGCCAATGCCCGACTGTCGGCAAGTAGGATCACCGTCGCGCGGAGGAGACCCCCTTCGCGCCCGGGACTTGGGGCCGCCGGTTGCGACGTCCCGTCCGTTTTCGAGGGATTGATGCTCCGGTGAGCCAGATCGTCGTCAAACGCCCGCCGCGGTCCCTGCCGCCCGAAGTGCCTTCGGACGAGCTGAGACTGGAGGCTCCTCCGGAACTCCCGCGGGGTCAGCAGGAGGGCATGCTGATGCAGCTCCTGCCGATGCTCGGCATGGGCTCCTCCGTCGTCTTCTTCTTCATGACGCCGATGCCCATCATGCGCATCATGGGCGTGCTGATGCTGGCGTCCACGGTGGGGATGATCATTGCCCAGCTGGTCCGGCACCGCCGGGGTACGCAGGGGCAAATGGCCGATGTGCGCCGGGACTACCTCAAATACCTCGCGCAGACGCGTCGTCAGGTACGCAGGACCGCGCGCGCCCAGCGCGACGCGCAGCTGTATCTGCACCCGGCTCCCGAGCAGTTGTGGTCCGTGGTGGCCGAGGGGTCGCGGCTGTGGGAGCGGCGGGTCGGCGACCAGGACTTCGGGCAGGCCCGGCTCGGGCTGGGCGCGCAGCGCCTGTCGACCGCGCTGGTGGCTCCGGACACGGCGCCCGTGGACGAGCTGGAGCCGCTGACGGCGGGCGCGATGCAGCGCTTCCTGAAGGTGCACTCCTCGCTGGACGGGCTGCCGGTGGCGGTGTCGATCCGGGCGTTCTACCACGTGACGGTGTCGGGCGAGCCGGAGTCGGCGCGCAGCACGGCGCGGGCGCTGGTGGCGCAGCTGGCGACGCTGCACTCCCCCGAGGACCTGATGGTGGCCGTGGTGGCCGCGCCGGGTGCGGTGCCCTCGTGGGACTGGACGAAGTGGCTGCCGCACACGCAGGTCCCGGGGCAGGTCGACGGGGCCGGTACGAAGCGGCTGTTCGGCGATCACCTCGCCGAGCTGGAGGGGCTGCTGGGCCCCCGGCTGGAGGGGCGGCCGCGGTTCAGCCGCGAGGTGTCCCCGGTGCTGGACCAGCCGCACCTGGTGGTGGTGCTCGACGGCGGGATGGTGCCGCCGGACTCCGCGTTCGCGGCGGCCGAGGGCCTGCAGGGCGTGACCATCGTCGAGGTGGTCGCGGGCGAGCTGGACGAGCCGCGCGGCGGGCTGTCGGTCGTGGTGCGTCCTGGCCGGCTGCGCCTGGAGTCGGGCGCGGGCATCGCGTACGAGGGCACCCCGGACACGCTGTCGCTGCCCGCGGCGGAGGCCCTCGCACGGCAGCTGGCGCCGCTGCGCACCGGCGGCGGGGACGAGGACGAGCCGCTGCTGGCCAACCTGGACTTCACGGACCTGCTGAACCTGGGCGACGCGGCCGCGGTGGACGTGGCGCGGACCTGGCGGCCGCGGTCGGCCGGTGAGCGGCTGCGCGTGCCGATCGGTGTCGGCGAGGACGGCGCGCCGGTCATGCTGGACCTCAAGGAGGCCGCGCAGGAGGGCATGGGCCCGCACGGCCTGTGCGTGGGCGCGACCGGTTCCGGCAAGTCGGAGCTGCTGCGCACGCTGGTGCTGGGCCTGGCGGTCACGCACACCTCGGAGACGCTGAACTTCGTACTCGCCGACTTCAAGGGCGGTGCGACCTTCACCGGCATGGGGCAGATGCCGCACGTGGCGGCCGTCATCACGAACCTGGCGGACGACCTCACGCTCGTGGACCGCATGGGCGACTCGATCCGCGGCGAGCTGCAGCGCCGTCAGGAGCTGCTGCGCTCGGCGGGCAACTACGCCAACATCCACGACTACGAGAAGGCCCGCGCGGCCGGCGCCCCGCTGGAGCCGCTGGCCTCGCTGGTGCTGGTCATCGACGAGTTCAGCGAGCTGCTGACGGCGAAGCCCGACTTCATCGACATGTTCATCCAGATCGGCCGCATCGGCCGTTCGCTGGGTGTGCACCTGCTGCTGGCCTCGCAGCGCCTGGAGGAGGGCAAGCTGCGCGGGCTGGACACCTACCTCTCGTACCGGATCGGTCTGCGGACCTTCTCGGCGGCGGAGTCGCGGACCGCGATCGGCGTGCCGGACGCCTACCACCTGCCGTCGGTGCCCGGTTCGGGCTATCTGAAGTTCGGCACGGACGAGATGACCCGTTTCAAGGCGGCGTACGTCTCGGGCACCTACCGCTCGGGCGGGCCGGACCTGTCGGTGGGCCTGTTCCCGGTGGAGCGGCGGCCCGCGCTGTTCACGGCGGTCCCGGTGCCGGTCGTGTACGCGGCCCCGGACCCGGCGTACCTGGCGGCGCAGCCCTCGCGGGAGGACGACGCGCTCGCCGACACGGTGCTGGACGTGATCGTGAGCCGGCTGGAGGGCCAGGGGGTGCCGGCGCACCAGGTGTGGCTGCCGCCGCTCGACCAGGCGCCGCCGCTGGACCAGTTGCTGCCGGCGCTGGCGCCGAGCGCGGAGCGCGGGCTGCACGCGGACGGGTACACGCGGCCCGGCGGGCTCGTCGTACCGCTGGGCCTCATCGACAAGCCGTTCGAGCAGCGGCGCGAGGTGCTGTACCGGGACTTCTCGGGTGCGGCGGGCCACATGATGGTGGTCGGCGGTCCGCAGTCGGGCAAGTCGACGCTGATGCGCACGCTGATCTCCTCGTTCGCGCTCACGCACACCCCGCGCGAAGTGCAGTTCTACGGGCTGGACTTCGGTGGCGGCAGCCTGTCGGCGGTGGCCGAGCTGCCGCACGTGGGCGGGATCGCCTCGCGCCTGGACCCGGAGCGGGTGCGGCGTACGGTCGCGGAGGTGGGGGGCATCCTCAACCGCCGCGAGGAGTTCTTCCGGTCGAACAACATCGACTCGATCGGCACCTACCGGCGCCGGCGGGCCGCGGGCGACCTGCCCGGTGAGCCGTGGGGCGACGTGTTCCTCGTCATCGACGGCTGGGGCAACTTCCGCGGCGAGTACGAGGGCCTGGAGCAGGTCGTCACGGACATCGCGGCCCGCGGTCTGGGCTACGGCATCCACGTGGTGATCACCGCGGCGCGCTACATGGAGGTGCGGGCGGCGCTCAAGGACCAGATGCTGAGCCGGCTGGAGCTGCGGCTCGGCGACGTCATGGACTCCGAGTTCGACCGGAAGGTGGCGGCGAACGTCCCCGCCGGGATGCCGGGCCGGGGCCAGGTGGCGGAGAAGCTGCACTTCCTGGGCGCGCTGCCGCGGATCGACGGCTCGCACGAGTCCGGGGACCTGTCGGAGGCCACGGCGGCCTTCGTGGAGGCCGTGAAGCAGAACTGGGCGGGGCCCGCGGCTCCCGGCGTACGGCTGCTGCCGCGGCTGCTCCACGCCGACCAGCTGCCCAAGGGCGGGGAGCACCCCGGCCGCGGGATCGCGATCGGCATCGACGAGACCGATCTGGAGCCGGTGTTCGTCGACTTCGAGTCGGACCCGTTCCTCCTCGTCTTCGGCGAGAGCGAGTCGGGCAAGACGAACCTGCTGCGGCTCATCGCCCAGCAGATCGCGGAGCGCTACTCGCCGGACCAGGCGCGCCTGGTCGTGGGCGACTACCGGCGCAGCCTGCTCGGGGCGCTGCCGGAGGCGCACCTGCTGGAGTACGCGCCGATGGCGAGCTCCCTGCAGATGCACATGGAGGCGCTGGGCGGGGTGTTCTCGCGCCGGCAGCCGCCGACCGACGTCACTCCGCAGCAGCTGCGCGACCGCAGCTGGTGGACGGGCCCGGACGTGTTCATCATCATCGACGACTTCGACCTGGTGGCCACGAGCCAGGGCAATCCGCTGGCGCCTCTGGTGGAGTTCCTGCCCTTCGCCCGGGACACGGGCGTGCGCTTCATCATCGCGCGGAACTCGGCGGGTGCCTCGCGCTCGATGTACGAGCCGTTCATGCAGCGGATCAAGGAGCTGGGCGCGCAGGGCGTCGTCCTGTCCGGCGACCCGTCCGAGGGCGACCTCGTCGGCAACGTGCGGCCGCGTCCGATGCCGCCGGGCCGGGCGTACTTCGCCACGCGCAGGCGGGGCACCTCGCTGGTGCAGCTGGGGCGGATGCCGGGGATGTGAGGAAAGCTGTCCCCTCGGGGCGCGCAGCGCCGATAATCGGCGGTGAAGACCGCGCCACCGAGGGGAAAGGCCGCACATGGGCACCCAGCAGGAGAAGGACGAGCTGTACGCGCTCGACATCAGCGGCGTGGAGTGGGAAGGTCCGCCCGGGACCAGCCCGGACGAGGAGCGGGTGGAGATCGCCCGGCTGCCCGAGGGTGCGGTGGCGATGCGCTCCTCGCTGGACCGGGACACCGTGCTGCGGTACACGGCCGCCGAGTGGGAGGCCTTCGTACTCGGGGCCCGGGACGGCGAGTTCGACCTGGACCGCCACGAGCCCTGAGGCCCCGTACGACGGGACGCGACGGGACACGACAGGACAGGACACGCGCATACGCCGAAGGGGCGCGCCCGGTGCGGGCGCGCCCCTTCGGCGCGGAACGACCTCCGTACGTGCGACCGTACGGACCGGGCTCAGAAGGCCTCGGTGAACAGGCGCGAGGCCTTCTGGTCGGTGGCGCGGTAGTCGTCCTTGCCGCGCTCGATGAGCTGGGCGACCTGCTCCAGCGTGTTCTTCATGTGGTCGGCCTTGCCCTTGTACTTGGCCTGAAGCTGGATGTACTGGGCGTGCGCCTCACCGTCCCAGGTGTCCGTGACGACCTTCAGCGCCTGGTCCATCGCGGCCAGGTCGTCGACGATCTTCTTGGAGACCTGGCGGATGCGGTTGGCCATCTGCTGGACGCTCTCGTACTGGACCTTGGTGTGGCCGTCAGTACCAGCCATGTTCTTCTCCTTCGCGCTGAGCGGGTTACCGGAAAACGGCGGGGGTCAGATGGAGTTGAGGCCGGAGCCGTTGCCGCCCGCGCTCGCCTGGACGGCCTTGAAGGCCGCGCGCACGTCGTCGTCCTGGGCGTTGCTCAGGTTCTTGGTCTGCGCCACCGCGTTGTGCAGGACTCCGAGGAGGCGGCGGATCTGGTCGTGGTCCTCATTGACCACCGTCTGGGCGCTGACGAAGCCCGAAGCACCCACACCGGTCCAGCCGGCGCTCACCGTGGCGAGGATGTCGGCCAGCTCGCGGGCCTGGGTGGTGACGGCATCGGCCGTTTCGGAGATCTTGGTCTTGGCCTGGACGATCGGATCGTCTGCAAGTCCGAAATTGTTGCTCATCCCGAAGCTCCTCACTTCTCAATTCGCCGGCAGAACCGGCGGATTGCGTGGCGGAGCGGACATGTACCGGCGCGGTTTTGAGCCACGCGCCCGGACGTCCCCCTCCGCTTCACGCGAATCCCCCGATCACAGTCGTGAAGCCTGGTGTCACTCTAGCCAGTTCATCGTCGCGGCCCAACACCGGTGGCCTGCTTCTGTAGATGAACTG
Source organism: Streptomyces sp. NPDC059989 (assembly GCF_042736975.1). Lineage (NCBI taxonomy): Bacteria > Bacillati > Actinomycetota > Actinomycetes > Kitasatosporales > Streptomycetaceae > Streptomyces > Streptomyces sp. NPDC059989. Next base: position 162,810 of record NZ_JBHWUO010000014.1, on the reverse strand, counting down.
TGACCGTTCACTGCAAACGGCGTCGTCGGTTCCGAGCGTCCCGGATGACGGTCGCGGCGCCCGCGATGACGGCGATGAGGACGGCTCCGATGCCGAGAGCGTACGTGCCGAACCGCTCCTCGCGCTCCTGGGCCGTCTCGGTGAGCCGGAGCTCGGCGGCCTCCGGGGCGGCCGCCGGGGGCGGGCCGGGGTCCGGGACGGGGGCCTTGGGGGGCTCGTGGTCCTGGCTGAGGGCGCGCACCGGGTCCACGATGCCCCAGCCGACGTAGTCGTCGCGGCCCTTGACCGAGCGTTCGGCGGTGTTCTGGATCTGCCAGATGATCTGCTGCGGGGTCCAGTCCCCGTGCTTGGCGCGGAGCAGGGCGGCGACCCCGGCGACGTACGGCGCGGAGAAGCTGGTGCCGTTGTCGATGCACTGGCCGAAGCCGGGGACCGTGGAGACCATGTCGACGCCGGGCGCCGCGACCCCGAGGAAGTCGCCGGGCTGGGAGAACTGGGCGCGCTCGTTGTTGCGGTCCGAGGCGCCCACCGCGAGCACGCCGGGGAAGGCGGCGGGGTAGGTCTTGCGCTTCTCGCCGCTCAGGCCGTCGTTGCCCGACGAGGCCACGACCACGACCTTGGCGTCGATGGCCTTCTGGACGGCCTTGCCGAGGTCGGAGTCGGCGGAGAGCGGGACGTCGGTGTCCTGGGAGATGTTGATCACCTGGGCGCCCTTGGACACGGCGTGGTCGATCGCGTCGGCGAGGGACTTGGCGTTGCCCTTGCCCTGCCCGTCGTTCTGCCGGATGGGGATGATCGTGGACTCCGGGGCCAGGCCGACGAAGCCGGTGCCCTCCTGGGGGCGGGCCGCGATCAGTCCGGCGACCTTGGTGCCGTGGCCGACGGTGTCCGTGGTGCCGTCGCCGCCCTTGGGGTCGATGAAGTCCTTGCCGGCGCCGGTGTCGAGGGCGCCGCTGAGCTGCGGGTTCGCCCGGTCCACGCCGGTGTCGATGACGGCGACCCGGACGCTCTTGCCGGCCGCGTCCTTGCCCTTGGTGCTCGCCCAGAGCTCGTCGAGGAGGAGCCGCTGGAGGGCCCAGGGGCGGTCCTCGATCTGCTTCTTCATGGGGAAGGTGCACTCGCCCGCGCCGTCGAGCGGGAAGGCGTACGGGGGCTGCGTCGCGGCGCCGGCGGGCGCGGCCGCGGCCGGCAGGAGGACCGCCGGCGCGGCGAGGGTGAAGGCGGCGGCGAGCAGCGCGCGCCGCCGCCTCGGGAGCTGGGTCATCGGCGGCTTCCTCACGAACCCTGGGGCTGGCGGGCGGAGTTGGTGTCCAGGCGCGGTCCCTTGGAGAGGAAGTCCGACCAGGCCTTGGGCACCATGGCGGGTGTGACTCCCGCGTACCCGAGCCGGATCTGGGCCTGGCTGGGCTCGGGGGCACCGGGCGCGCCGCCGCCCTTCGCCTGCTGGTCGGGGGCGCCGATCTTCGACTGCTCGGCGTCGCTGTCGCCGTTGGCCTGGACGGCGTACCGCAGGCCGGTGTCGGTGACCAGGAAGAGGGAGCCGCCGGCGGTGGTCTGCTTGCCCTGGACCTGGGTGTAGAGCAGGCCCGAGCCGGGGGTGACGTACGCGCTGGTGCCGCTGGCGGTCATGTCGATGGGGAAGCCGGTGCCGGCCCAGGTGCTGAGGGTCTGGCCGCCCTGGGCGTCGACGGAGCGCAGGACGTTGCAGACGGTGTCGCGGTCCTCGGACTCCTTCGCCTGCGCTCCGCCGCCGGCGGCCGGCCCGGCCTGGTTGATCCGATCGGTCTTCTTCTGCGGCCACTTGCGGTCGCCGGCGAAGGGGCCGGGGTCGGGGTTCAGGGACTGGAGGTCGATCTCGCGGGGCTTGCCGTGCATGTTGAGGCCGTCGGTGGCGGGGGCCGAGATCAGCAGCCAGGCGGCGAAGTCGGAGACCGGCGCGACCTTCCCGGGCAGCACCACGTAGTGCTGGGTGCCGGAGCCGGTCTGGGCCATGAGCACCATGCCGACCTTGTTGTCGGCGGTGACCAGGCCCTTGACGTTGGCGGGGTCGCCCGCCTTGCCGGGCAGCTGCGGGAAGGCCAGGTCGTCACCGGAGTTGAGGGTCGCCAGCCACTGCTCGGTGACCTGCTGCGGGGTGGCGCCCGTACCGACGAGGGCGGTGGTCATCGTCCCGGCGGCCGGGGTGCCCTCGGGGAACTTGTACTTGGTGCCCGCCGCGTCGACGAGGTAGCGCTCCTTGCCCGGGCCGGTGCTCTGCACGTACAGCGACTGGGTGTCGGTGAGCCTGCGGGCGTCGTCCGTGAGGTGCGTGTCGCGGTCGGCGAGGACGAAGGTGGCGGTCTGCACGCCGCGCCCGTTGCCGCCCGGCTGCTGGCAGACGGCCCAGCGCTTGGCCTTGGCGGCGTCCGCCTTGGCGGGGAGCCGGTCGGGGGCGTACGGGATGCCGATGATGGGGCCGCGCGGCGGCTTGCCCTGGTCCAGGATCTTGTCCTCGACCTGGATCACCTTGAACTTCGAGGGATCCAGCAGGAGTCGGGCGGAGGCGAGGTTCAGCACCGGGTGCAGCCGGGTCTGGTCCTTGCCGTCCACCTTGGTCGTCAGGACCACGTAGCGGGTCGTCGAGTTCTTGCCCACGATCACCTGGGTGCCCGGCTCCGCCCAGCCCTTGGGGGCCGTCGGCTTGAACATGCCCCAGGCGCCGAAGGCCGCCATCACGACCGCGGCGACGATCAGGCTGGGGAGGACCGCGCGCAGCGGGCGCGGGGCGCCCTCCTCGGTCCCCGTCGCGGACGGCTGGAGGAACGCAGCCACCGTGCGCCGCTTCGCAAAGGTGTACGCGTTGAGCTCATCACGTCGTGATGCCATGACCGCCTGTTTCTCCCCGCACGGCCCGGCCGGTGAGTACGGTCCCCGGGCCTCGATTGTCGGACCGGGCACCTACTATGCCTCTTGACGGACGGTATGCAGGGGCCGGGTAGGGTGAGGCTGCCGCTCAGCACCTCCCGGACTGCAGTATTCAGGGGTCATCAGGGGCATCAGGGCTTGTTGGGGTGGATTTTGGAGATTCCGGGGCCATGCGGCGGGTGTCGCGCGGCGTCGGAACTCACAGGGTCCGCCCCCTGAAAGGGGAGGTGTGCGAGTGGTGGCCACCGCGACGCAGCCGCAGACGGGCGCGGCCGCACCCGCACGGGGCGGGGTGACTCCGCATCCGGAGTCGAGCCCCGGCCGCTTCGGCCCGTTCCGATTGCAACAGCTTGTACTGCTTCAGGTCGCCGTGGCCGGGCTGCTGGCGGCCTGGGTGGTCGACCCGATGCTCCTGGTTCCCGCCGGTGTCCTGGCGCTCGTCCTGGTGGTCCTCGCGGTCGTACGGCGGCACCAGCGATCCCTGCCCGAGTGGATCGGCAGCGCCCTCGCCCTGCGTGCGCGACGGCGCCGGGCCGCCTCGCTGCACGTGCCCGCGGGCACCGAGCCGGGGCTGGCCCCGCTGGTCGAGGCCGATCCGGCGCTGCGCACCCTGACGTTCAGCGACCGGGACCGGCGTCCGGTCGGGATGATCGGCGACGGGACCTTCCTGACCGCGGTCGTCCAGGTGGACACGGACGCCACCGCGCTGCGTCCCGACCGGGGGGCGCGGCCGCTGCCGCTGGCCGTCGTACGGGACATCCTCGAAGTGGACGGCATCCGGCTGGAGTCCGCGCAGCTGGTGCAGCACACCCAGCCGGCGCCCGCCCCGCACCTGCCGGCCCAGTCCATGGCCACGCGCAACTACGCGCCGCTGCAGGCCAAGACGGGGACCCCGGCGGTGCGTTTGACGTGGATCGCCCTCAAGCTCGACCCGGAACTGTGCCCCGAGGCGGTCACCGCGCGCGGTGGCGGGCTGGCGGGTGCCCAGCGGTGCGTGGTGCGGGCGGCGGACCAGCTGGCGAGCCGGCTGACCGGGGCCGGCTTCAAGGCCACCGTGCTCACCGAGCAGGAGCTCACCGCGGCCCTCGCCACCTCCTCGTGCGCGAACCCGATGGCGATCACCCAGGCCGGGCGGTCGGCGAGCACGGGGCGGCGTACGGAGGAGACCCCGCGGACCTGGCGCTGCGACGACCGGCGGCACACCACGTACTGGATAGGCCGCTGGCCCCAGTTGGGCGGCGCGGGAGCGGCGGCGCTGCCGCAGTTCGTGGCGCTGCTGACCTCGCTGCCCGCCCTCGCGACGAACTTCAGCCTGACGCTGGCCCCGGCGGACCGGCACGGCGTGACGCTGACCGGACACGTCCGGGTGACGGGGCGCAGCGACGAGGAACTGGTCGCGGCTCGGCGCGAGTTGGAGCGGACGGCGCGGGGCGTGAAGACCGGGCTGGTCCGGCTCGACCGTGAACAGGTGCCGGGGCTGCTGGCCTCGCTGCCGCTGGGAGGAGCGCGATGAGGGGCGGTTTCGGGCTGGTCGGCCCGCGCCGGGAGCGGCACGTGGTGCCCGCCGCGGACCTGGACGTGCTCGCACTGCCCGTCGGGGACGACGGGGTCGTCATCGGCGTGGACGCCGAGGGGCGCCCGGCGGTGCTCGGCATCAACCGGCCGACGCCGTACGAGGTGACGCTGATCGGCGGTCTGTGGACGGCGCAGGTGCTGGCGTTGCGCGCGGCGGCCACGGGTGCGCGGGTGGCGGTGGAGACCGGGCGCGGGCACGTGTGGTCCGGGCTGGCCCAGGCCGCGGGCGGCGGGCAGCAGTGCGTGACCCTGCACGAGGTGGGCCGGGTGCCGCCGCAGGGCGCCTCGGCCGGCAGCCCGGTGCTGGTGATCCGCGACTGCGGGATGCGGCCGCCGCGCGGGCGCGTGGTGGCCGGACCCTGGCAGTCGGTGCTGACGCTGCTGCCGTACCTGAGCCCGACGGCGCCGCGGCTGCTCCAGCAGTCCTCGCTGGTGGGTGTGCAGCGGGTGTCCCCGGACGAGGCGGAACAGATCGGCCGCCTGATGAACCTCTCGCGGCGGGCCGTGGATTCGCTGCCGACGCTGGGCGACGGCGTGACGCTGTGGTGCACGCCGCGGGACCGGCAGTTCGTGATGACCCAGGGGACGGAAGCGGAAGCGGGCCTGCTGGGAGCGGCGCGCCGCATCGACTGACCCGCCGGCCGCCGTGGCACGGCCCGCCGTGACAGGGGGCAGTATGGAGGTGGCCCGTACCTCGCGCACCGACCGCGCGGGGCCGGGCCGACGGGGGCGGACACGGGTGCCGGGGCGCGATTAGGCTGGGCGTGGCCGCGGCGTCGAGGTGGGCGCCGGACCAGTGTTCGACAGACCAGGAGGACCAGTGAGCGGCGATCGGAACGAGAGGCGCGGCGGGACGTGGGACGTCCCGACGGACGATCAGTCCGACGCGGAGCCCGAGCTGACGGGCGAGTTCACCATCGACTACACCCCGCCGGCCTGGTACACGCAGGGCGCCGCTCCGGCCGCCCAGGTGCCGGGGCTGCCCGAGGGCAGCGGCTTCGAGCCCCACCGCCCGTCGGACGTGGCCTCGCCCCCGACGATGCGGATCGCTCCCCCGGCCCCGCGGACCCCGTCCGACGGCGCGGGCGTGCCCGCCCCTGTGACATCCCCGACACCGATCGAGGCATCCGCCCCGGCTCCGGCCCCGGCGTACCAGACGCCCGTCCCGGTGGAGGCGCCCGCGCCGTCCGAGGCTCCGGCGCCGTTGCCGTTCGATACGTCGGCCCCCGGCTATCCGGTGCCTGCCCCGGTGGAGGCGCGCGCGCCGTTCGAGGCTCCGGCCCCGGCGTATCAGGCGCCTGCTCCGGTCGAGGCACCTGCACCGTTCGAGACGTCGGCCCCCGGCCATCAGGCGCCTGCCCCGGTGGAAGCGCGCGCGCCGTTCGAGGCCCAGGCCCCGGCGTATCAGGCCCCTGCTCCGGTCGAGGCTCCCGCGCCGTTCCAGGCACCGGCGTCCGCACCGTTCGCGACTCCGGCACCCGTCGAGGCCGCGACCCCGGCACCCGCGTATCCGGCCCCCGCCGCGATCGAAGAGCCCGCGCCCTTCGAGACCCCGGCCCCGGCGCCCGTGGAGGGTTCGGCGTCCGCGCCGTTCGCGGCTCCCGCTTCCCTTGAGGCGCCGACGTCCTTCGAGGTGGGCCCGCCGACCCCGGCCGACGGTCCGGCGCCGGTGCAGCAGGTCCCGGCCCCGGTCGAGGCGCCCGCGCCCTTCGAGGTCGCCCCGCCCGCCCCCGTCGACGCCGCGCCGGCGTCCACGCCTCCGGCCCTGGACGCGGCACCGGCCCGGGCCGAGCTGCCCGCGCCCGTGGAGGACGCGGGTCCGGCGCTGGTTCCGGTCCCTGTTCCGGTGCCCGGACCGGTGAGCGGGCCGCACGACACCCCCGCCGAGGGGACGGCCCTGGTGCCGCCCCCCGTTGAGGACGCGGCTCCGCCGGTCAGCCCTTCGGAGGTACCGCACGCCGCCGCGGAGACCCCGTTCGGGGGACCCGGCGGCGAACTGCCGTCGCTGCCGCCCGCGTTCGCGTCCCAGGACCCGTACGCCTTCCAGCCTCCGGCTCCCGCTCCGCCCCAGCCGCAGCACCCGCAGCACGACCCGCGTTCCGCCGGGCAGTGGCCCGTGGGCGCGGAGCAGCACCAGCCGCAGCCCCAGCCCCAGTACCAGCAGCCGCAGCCGCAGCCGCAGTACCAGCAGCCTCAACACCAGCAGCCGCAGCCGCCCCAGCCGCACGACCCCCGCTACTCGGCCGGCCAGACCGGCGGCGGGGCGCCGCTCGGCTACACCGCCGCCGTCGAGCTGTCCTCGGACCGCCTGCTGCGCAACAAGCAGAAGCCCAAGAACAACAACAACGCCGGCGGCGGCCTCTTCCGCTTCGGCGGCAAGGCGGCCGAAGCGGAGCGCCGGCGCAAGCTGGAGCTGATCCGCACCCCGGTCATGTCCTGCTACCGCATCGCCGTCATCAGCCTCAAGGGCGGCGTCGGCAAGACCACGACCACCACCGCCCTCGGCGCCACCCTCGCCACCGAACGCCAGGACAAGATCCTGGCGATCGACGCGAACCCCGACGCCGGCACCCTCGGCCGCCGCGTCCGCCGCGAGACCGGTGCGACGATCCGGGACCTGGTCCAGGCGATCCCGTACCTGCACTCGTACATGGACATCCGGCGGTTCACCTCCCAGGCGCCCTCCGGCCTGGAGATCATCGCCAACGACGTGGACCCGGCCGTCTCGACGACCTTCAACGACGAGGACTACCGCCGCGTCATCGAGACCGTCGGCCGCCAGTACCCGATCGTCCTCACCGACTCGGGCACCGGCCTCCTCTACTCCGCCATGCGCGGCGTCCTGGACCTGGCCGATCAGCTGATCATCATCTCGACCCCGTCCGTGGACGGCGCGAGCAGCGCGAGCACCACGCTCGACTGGCTCTCCGCGCACGGGTACGCGGACCTCGTCTCCCGCTCCCTCACCGTCATCTCGGGGGTCCGCGAGACCAGCAAGATGATCAAGATCGAGGACATCGTCCAGCACTTCGAGACCCGCTGCCGCGGTGTCGTCGTGGTGCCCTTCGACGAACACCTCGCGGCCGGCGCCGAGGTGGACCTCGACATGATGCGCCCCAAGACCCGCGAGGCGTACTTCAACCTCTCCGCCCTGGTGGCCGAGGACTTCGTACGGGCGCAGCAGCAGGCCCCGCAGGGCCACTGGGGAGCGCCTCAGCAGCCCCAGCAGCCTCAGCAACCCCAACAGCCGTACGGACAGGGTCAGGGGCACGGTCAGGGCCAGGGCCAAGGCCAGCCGCAGCCCCCGTACCAGCCGCAGGGTCAGCCGCAACCGCACCCGCAGTCGCAGCCCCCGCAGCAGCCGTACGGCCAGCCCTACCCGCAGCCCGGCCAGCCCTGGCAGCAGCCGCAGGCACCGCAGCACCCGCAGCAGCCCCCGCGCGACCCGCGCCTCGGCTGAGCACCGCGCAACGGGCGAGGGCCCGTACCACCCCGGATCGCTTCACGATCCCCGGGTGGTACGGGCCCTCGCCCGTTGTGGTTCAGCGCGCCATGTCGTAGGCGTCCGTCAGGACCCGCGCCCGCTTGACGTCGTCCGCGATCGCTTCCAGCAGCCCGTCCAGCGACTCGAACTTCGCCATTCCCCGGACGTAGGCGAGGAAGTCGACGGCCACGTGCATCCCGTACAGGTCCAGCCCGATCCGGTCGATCGCGTACGCCTCCACGGTCCGCTCGGTCGCGTCGAACTGCACGTTCGTTCCCACCGAGATCGCCGCGGGCATGCGCTCGCCGCCGGCCGTCAGCCAGCCCGCGTACACCCCGTCCGCCGGGATCGCGGTGTGCGGCTGCGTCTCGACGTTCGCCGTCGGATAGCCGAGCTCGCGCCCGCGCTGCGCACCGCGCACCACCACGCCCTCGACCCGGTGCGGCCGCCCGAGGATCTCGGCCGCGCCCTCCATGTCGCCCTCGGCCACCAGCCGGCGCGCCAGCGTCGAGGAGAACGGCACGCCGCCGCCCGCCTCGCCCCGCTCGACGAGGTCCACGACCTCGACCTCGTAGTCGTAGGTGGAGCCCAGCTCGCGCAGGAAGTCGACGTTCCCGGCGGCCCGGTGGCCGAAGCGGAAGTTCGGGCCCTCGATGACGGCCTTCGCGTGCAGCTTGTCGACGAGCACCTTCACGATGAAGTCGGCCGGGGACAGCTGCGAGAACTCCGCCGTGAAGGGCAGGATCAGCAGCGCGTCCACGCCCAGCCCGGCCATCAGTTCGGCCCGGCGGTCGTACGGGGCCAGGATCGGCGGGTGGCTGCCGGGGCGGACGACCTCGCTCGGGTGCGGGCTGAAGGTGACGACGACGGACGGGACGCCGAGCGCGCGCGCCTTGGCCACGGCCCGTCCGATGATCAGCTGATGACCCCGGTGCACACCGTCGTACGAGCCGATGGTGACGACGCTGCGTCCCCAGTCCTGGGGGATGTCCTCCAAGCCACGCCAGCGCTGCACTGTGACCGCTCCTCGCCCGAACCCGTGTAGGCCTTGTACTGATTGCCGATTACAGGTCTAAGACTGCCATGCCGGTGCCCGCGGTCCCGCATCGGCATCGGGGTCACGTCACATCCGGCGCGGCCCTGCCCAGGGTCTCCACCGTGCGCCGCGCGCTCGGGCCCAGCAGGGCCGCGGCCTCCGCGCCCGCCTGCGCCAGCCAGCGGGCCGCGAGCGCCCCGAAGGCCGGTTCGGACCGGGCCAGCTCCACCGTCCGCCGCTCGAACACCGCGGGCCCGCCGGGGGCGTCCAGCAGTTGCCGCCCGGTGCGCCGCAGCAGTTCCCTCGTACGGTCCTCCGCCCGCGCGGCGGCCCCGGCCGCGACGGCCCCGAGGAACGCGTCGAGCACCACCGGATCCGTCTCCTCCCCGAGCAGTACGTCGGCCAGCTCGGCCCGCAGCGCGTACGAGGGCTCCCCGCCGGGCGCGCCCAGTACGGCGGCCAGCGCGGCCCGCACCGCCGCCGGGGCGGACCGGAGCAGGTCCAGGACCAGCGGGCGCAGGACGGGCGCGGCGGCCGGGCCCTGCTCCAGACGCCGGTCGACGAAGTCGGCGGCGTGCGGTGCGTCCTCGGGACGGCGCGCCAGGTGCTCCCGTACGAGGTCACCCGCGCGGCGGGCCAGGCCCGGGGTGGTCAGCGCGGCCAGGGCGCGCACGACCTCCCCGTCGGCCCGGTCCCGCAGGGCGGCGAAGACGGCGTCCGGGTCGGGCAGTACGGGCAGGGCCGCGACCAGCGCCGCGGCGGGGAGCCGGGAGCCGTGCTCGGGGTCGCGGAAGCAGGCGAGGGCGTCGGGCAGGTAGCGGGCGCGCACCTGCGGGTCGCGGAGCAGCATCGCGAGGGCGCTGCCGTGCAGGGTGGTGTCGGCGGGGCGGGCGAGCAGCGCCTGGGCGGCGAAGCGCAGCAGCTCGCGGTCGGCGGGGGTGCGCACGTGCGGGGCGGTGGCGAGCCCGTAGGCGGCGGCCGCGACCCGCCGCCCGGGCCGTTCGTCGTGGGCCCAGCGGTCCACGGCCCGGCACAGGGCGGAGGGCTCCTCCTCGGCGAGGACGGCGAGGAGCTCGTCGGCGCGCGGGTGCGCGGCGGTCACCAGGGCCTCGGTGAGGTCGTCCAGGGCGAGGTGGCGGTGGGTGTGGAGGAGGGCCTGCGCGGCGGTGGCGACGGTGGCACCGGGGCGCCCGCGCAGCCGCCGCCCGTCGGTGAACCAGGCGCAGAGCAGGGGCTGCGCGCCTTGCGGGTCGCGGGCGAGGCGGCGGGCGGCGGCGTCGAGGTAGCGGTCGCCGGGGACCGCCTCGGCGGGGTCGGCGGGCAGCAGGCGGCGCAGGAGGTCGAGGCGGTCGGGCTCGGGGAGCCGGAGCCGGTTCCAGAACCGGCCGCCGAACTCGCCCGGGCCGGAGCGGGCCACGTGCTCGGCGAGGGCGTGCAGGACGGGGAGGTGGGGGTGGGCGTCGGGGGCCCGGAGCAGGGTCTCGCGCAGCAGCCGGGCGGCCCACCAGGCGCGGTCGGGGGCGGGGGCGGCCGGTTCCTCGGCGAGGGTGTTGAGACGGTGGACGAGGGCCGTGAGCTCGGTGCGCAGCCGGTCGGCGGGCAGCCTGCGCAGGGCCTCCAGGACGGGCCCGATCCGGTGCCGGGGCACGGGCAGGCCGCGCAGCCCGGGCGCGGCGGGGCGGTGGACGAGGGAGGCGAGGGCGGTCGGGACGTCCAGGTGGCCGGCCTGGATCCAGTCGGACAGCTCCTCGTGCGCGAAGCGGTAGCCGGGCCCGGCGGGCACCAGCAGTCGCTCGGTGAGCACGGCGGAGGCCCAGCCGGTGCGCCAGGGGAACAGCTCCTCGAAGGAGGCGCGGTCCAGCCCGCCCTGTCCTGGGCCCAGGCACCGGCGCGCGGCCTCGTGCACGCGGCCGGCCACGCGCGCCGCGAGCCGTCTGACGCCGGGGGCGTGCACTCCGGCGGGTCCGGCTCCGGCGGGTCCGGCCCCGGCGGCGGCGATCCGGACGGCGGCGCGCAGGCAGAGCAGGTCGAGGTGGGCCGCGAAGACCTCGTCGCGGCCGGGGCGGCCGGCGGTGACCTCCGCGGCGCGGATGCCGGCGAGCAGGGTCAGGGTGAGGGGGTGGCGGGCGTCGGCCTCCCGGACGGCGTCGGCGGGGATCCCGAGGCGGGCCCGGGCGGTCTCGGCCTCGGCGGGGGTCAGGTCGCCGAGGCCGAGGGCCGGCGGCAGTCGGCGGGCGGGGCGGGGCGGGGTGTGCAGTGCCTCGGGCGGGTAGAGGGCGCCGGCCCGCTCCCAGTGCTCGGGCCGGGTGGCGACGATCAGCCGGGTCGCTGTGCTGCGCAGCCAGTCGACGGTGGCGTCGGTCCATGGGGCGAGGCGGTGGGCGAGCTCGGGGGGCATCTCCTCAGGGGCGTCGAGCACAACCAGCAACGCTCGCCCGGCGCTTGCGGCTGCGCGGGCGACCGACTCGGCGAGCCCGGGCGGGGTGGGGGGTGGGGCGGGGAGCGGGGCGGGGGCCGGGGGCTCCCGCCGGGCCGGTGGGATGGGGCCGGTTTCGACGGGGCCGGGCGCGCGCCGGGGCACCTCCTCGGGCGCCGAACGTGGCCAGGGGTCGGAGAGTGGCAGCCTTGTTGCGTTCGGCGCCCTGCGGGGGCGCCCCGCCACACACCCGGCCCCGTCGAAACCTGCGTGCACGGCCCCAGGGGAACCCGCGGGCCCGGCCGAAGAGGAACCCGCCGGCCCGGCCCAGGAGGGACCTGCAGGAACGCCTCCGGAGGAAGCCGCGGGAGTGCCCCTGGAGAAGCCCCCGGAACCGGTCCAAGAAGAATCCGCGGGGCCGGCCCCGTCCAAGCCCGCGGGCGCGGGCGAGGGGGGACTGGTGGGTGGGGTGGGCTGGGTCGAGAGGATGCGGGCCGCCGAGGTGAGGGCGCGGGTCGCGGCGTCGGCCAGGGAGGTGTCCGTGGCGTGCAGGTCCGCGCCGCGGAGCCACAGGGTGGGGGCGGGGTGGGGGCAGCGGGCTCGGCGGGCGGCCAGGGCGGAGAGGGCCGTGGTGCGGCCCGTGCCCGGGTTTCCGGCTAGGCCGAGGACCAGGCGGTCCCCCGCCGTGAAGGCCTCCAGTTCGGCCATGGTCCCCGATCGCTCCACCGGGGCGCAGGCGGGCTCGGTCGGCGGGATGGCCGCGCCGACGGTGGTTCCGGTCAGTTCCAGGGCCCCGGCGAGGTTCAGGTCCGTGCCGTAGCCGGGTACCGTCGCCGCGTTTCGGGCCAGGAGCGCCGCCAGCGGTCCGCCCGGGTCGGCCCCGGCTGCCGCTCGGAGGGCCACGGCGAAGCCTGCGGAGCGGTGTTCCGCCTGGAGGGCGGTGCCCAGGACCGCGAGCACCGCTCCGGTTTCCGCGTCGAGGACCGGGCCCCCGCAGGCCTCCCCGCCCAGCTGGAGCGCGTCGCGCCCGTCCGTCCCGATCGCCAGCTCCAGCGCCGGCACCGCGTGGAACCGGTCCGTCGCCGTGTAGGTGACCTCCGCGCGGCCGAGGACGCGCGCCTGGCGCCATCCCCGCGCGGGGAGCCGTACGTAGGTCCCCGAAGCGATCACCTCGCGCACCGCCACCGGCAGCGGCCGTACCCCGAGCCCCTCGGTCCGTACGAGCGCCAGCGCGAGCCCCGGCAGCACGGTGATGTCCGCGGCCTCGGCAAGCCAGCTCCGCCCGCCGGTCCCCGGCGGCCCGTGCAGCACCACCCGGGTCAGCCCGTCCACCGCCTCGTGGCTGGTGACCACCGTGCCGCGGTCGTCGGCGACGAAGCCGCTGCCGCGCGGCCGCCCGGCGAGATCGCAGATCCTGACCAGCTCCGACATGGCCGCACCACTCCCCCGCAACGCCCGTGCTCACGACGGTAGGCAGGTGAAGATCAGCACGAAAAGCACGCGAGGCGAAAGCGCCCCCTTACGCTCCCTCCATTCACTCCGAGCGCCTGCTCGGACGGGTGAATACCGGGGTCCGGGTGGATAGAGACCTACCCGAGGGGGGTCGTGGAGCGGTGAGCAGCAATCGATGTGCGCTCACCGCTCCACGTCAACAGGATCAGACGAAGACCGCGAGGGACTTGGCCTTGCCGCCCTTGCTCTCCACGAGACCGAGCAGCGTTCCGTCCGGCCCGTAGACCGCGACCGTGCGGCCGGCCTCGTAGGCGTCGGGCATCTCGATCCGCACGCCGTTGGCGAGCAGCGAGGCGCGCCGGGCGTCCAGGTCCCAGCGCGGGAAGGCCGCGGCCGCCGCCTCGCCGATCGGCATGACGGTCAGCTCCTCCTGGAGCTGGTCCAGTGTCCGGGCCCGGTCGATCTTGTACGGGCCCACCCGCGTGCGCCGCAGCGCGGTGAGGTGCCCGCCGACGCCGAGGTCGGCGCCCAGGTCACGGGCGAGGGCGCGGATGTAGGTACCGCTGGAGCAGACGACGGAGACGACGAGGTCGACGACCTTGGTGCCGTCCTCGGCCTGCGCCTCCCGCATGTCGTACACCTGGAAGGAGGAGACGGTCACCGGCCGGGCCGGGATCTCGAAGTCCTCGCCGTCCCGCGCGCGCTTGTAGGAGCGCACGCCCTTGATCTTGATGGCGCTGACCTTGGACGGGACCTGCATGATCTCGCCGGTCAGCTTGGCGATGCCCGCGTCCACGGCCTCCCGGGTGACCCCGGCGGCGTCGATGGACGAGGTGATCTCGCCTTCGGCGTCGTCCGTCAGGGTGTTCTGGCCCAGGCGGATCGTGCCGAGGTACTCCTTCTCCGTGAGCGCGAGGTGGCCGAGGAGCTTGGTGGCCTTCTCGACGCCCAGGACCAGCACGCCCGTCGCCATCGGGTCGAGCGTGCCGGCGTGGCCGACGCGGCGGGTCTTGGCGATCCCGCGCATCTTGGCGACCACGTCGTGCGAAGTGAAACCGGACGGCTTGTCGACGATGACCAAGCCGTCCGGAGTCTTCCCTGCGTTGCTGCTCATTCCGCGGCTGCGTCCTCGTCGGCGTCGTCGGCGTCCTCGCCCGGCTTCTTGTACGGGTCGGCGTCGCCGGCGTACTGGGCACCGGAGGAGACCTCGCGCACCTGGGCGTCGGAGGTCCGCGCCTTTTCGAGGAGGTCCTCGATGGTCTTGGCGTTCTCCGGGAGGGCGTCCGCGACGAAGGTCAGGGTGGGCGTGAACTTGGTGCCCGCCGCCCGGCCGACCGCGGAGCGCAGGACGCCCTTGGCGCTTTCCAGGCCCGCTGCCGCGCTGGCCCGGTCCTCGTCGTCGCCGTAGACCGTGTAGAAGACCGTGGCCTCCCGCAGGTCGCCGGTGACCCGGGTGTCCGTGATGGTCACGTGCGTACCGAGGCGGGGGTCCTTGACACCACGCTGCAGCTTCTCGGCCACCACCTCCCGGATGAGGTCCGCCAGCTTCTTCGCCCGCGCATTGTCGGCCACTGGTCCGTCTCCTTCTTATGTCTTGCTATCAGTCTTCATCACCGTGGAGGCGCCGTCGTACGGACAGCAGCTCCACTTCCGGACGTGCCGCGACCAGCCGCTCGCAGCGGTCGAGTACGTCCGAGAGGAACCCCGTGTCCCCACTCACCAGGGCGACCCCTATACGGGCCCTGCGGTGCAGGTCCTGGTCGCCCACTTCAGCCGCGCTCACGGAGAACTTGCGTTGGAGCTCGGCCACGATGGGCCGGACAACGGAGCGTTTCTCCTTCAGCGAGTGGACGTCGCCGAGGAGCAGATCGAAGGACAGAGTCCCCACGTACATGCAGTTCCGGATGTCCCGCCGGTGCGGGTTCGGTGGCCTGCCGGCCGTCGCTCGGCAGGATCACCAGAACCGTACACGCAACGGCCGGGGCCGATCGACGGATATTCCGCCGACCGGCCCCGGTGTTACGAGTTACGACACGGTGCGAACCGCCTCGCGCTTACGCGCGGGGCTTCTCGCGCATCTCGTACGTCGCGATGACGTCGTCGATCTTGATGTCGTTGAAGGAACCGAGGTTGATACCACCCTCGAAGCCCTCGCGGATCTCGGTGACGTCGTCCTTGAAGCGGCGCAGACCGGAGATGGTGAGGTTCTCCGCGACGACCTTGCCGTCGCGCAGCAGGCGCGCCTTGGTGTTGCGCTTGACCTCGCCGGAGCGGATGAGAACACCCGCGATGTTGCCCAGCTTGGACGAGCGGAAGATCTCGCGGACCTCCGCCGTACCGAGCTCGACCTCTTCGTACTCCGGCTTGAGGAGACCCTTCAGGGCCGCCTCGATCTCCTCGATGGCCTGGTAGATCACCGAGTAGTAGCGAACGTCGACGCCCTCGCGGTCCGCCATCTGCGCGGCACGGCCGGCCGCACGGACGTTGTAACCGATGACGATGGCGTCGGAGCCCATCGCCAGCGAGATGTCGGACTCGGTGACCGCACCCACACCGCGGTGCAGGACGCGGATGTCGACCTCTTCACCGACGTCGAGCTGGAGCAGCGAGGACTCGAGAGCCTCGACCGCACCGGACGCGTCGCCCTTGATGATGAGGTTGAGTTCCTGGACCAGACCGGCCTTGAGGACCGAGTCGAGGTCTTCCAGGGACACCCGGCGGACACGCTTGGCGAAGTTGGCGTTGCGCTCACGCGCAGCACGCTTCTCGGCGATCTGACGGGCCGTGCGGTCCTCGTCGACGACGAGGAAGTTGTCGCCGGCGCCGGGGACGTTGGTGAGACCCAGGACCAGGACGGGGGTCGACGGACCCGCTTCCTCGACGTTGTTGCCCTTGTCGTCGAGCATGGCGCGCACTCGGCCGTAGGCGTCGCCCACGACCATCGTGTCGCCGACGCGGAGGGTACCGCGCTGGACGAGGACGGTGGCGACGGCACCGCGGCCGCGGTCGAGGTGGGACTCGATCGCAATACCCTGAGCGTCCTGCTCCGGGTTGGCGCGGAGGTCGAGCGAGGCGTCGGCGGTGAGGACGACGGCCTCGAGCAGGGAGTCGATGTGCAGACCCTGCTTGGCGGAGATGTCGACGAACATCGTGTCGCCGCCGTACTCCTCGGCGACCAGACCGAACTCGGTGAGCTGACCGCGCACCTTGACCGGGTCGGCACCCTCGACGTCGATCTTGTTGACCGCGACGACGATCGGGACGCCGGCGGCCTTGGCGTGGTTGAGCGCCTCGATCGTCTGCGGCATGACGCCGTCGTTGGCCGCGACCACGAGGATCGCGATGTCGGTCGACTTGGCACCACGGGCACGCATGGCGGTGAACGCCTCGTGACCGGGGGTGTCGATGAAGGTGATGCGACGCTCTTCGTCGTTGACCTCGGTGGAGACCTGGTACGCACCGATGTGCTGCGTGATGCCGCCGGCCTCGCCCGCAACGACGTTCGTCTTGCGGATGGCGTCGAGCAGTCGGGTCTTACCGTGGTCGACGTGACCCATGACGGTCACGACCGGCGGACGCGGCATGAGGTATTCCTCGCCGCCCTCGTCCTCGCCGAACTCGATGTCGAAGCCCTCGAGGAGCTCGCGGTCCTCTTCCTCCGGGCTGACGATCTGGACGACGTAGTTCATCTCGCCGGCCAGCATTTCGAGCGTCTCGTCGGAGACGGACTGCGTGGCAGTGACCATCTCGCCGAGGTTCATCATCACGGCGACGAGCGACGCCGGGTTGGCGTTGATCTTCTCCGCGAAGTCGGTGAGGGACGCACCGCGCGACAGGCGCACGGTCTCGCCGCCACCGCGCGGCAGCATCACGCCGCCGACGGACGGGGCCTGCATGGCCTCGTACTCCTGGCGCCTCTGACGCTTGGACTTGCGACCACGACGGGCCGGACCGCCGGGACGGCCGAAGGCACCCTGCGTGCCACCACGGGCACCGGGACCGCCGGGACGCCCGCCGAAGCCGGGACGCCCGCCGCCACCGGCACCGGCCGGACCGCCGCCGAAGCCGCCGCCACCGGGACGGGGACCGCCGAAGCCGCCACCGCCGCCGGGACGCGAGCCCGGACCGGCCGGACGGCCGGCGAAGCCGCCGCCCGCGGGACGACCAGCGCCGCCACCGGGACGGGCGCCGCCCGCACCGGGACCACGGCCACCGGGGCCGCCACCGGGACGGGGACCGGGACCACCGGCAGCGGGACGCTGCGGCATCATGCCCGGGTTCGGACGGTTACCACCGGGAGCACCACCCGGACGCGGGGCGCCGCCCTGCGGACGGGGCATGCCGCCCGGGGTCGGACGACCCGCACCGGGACCCTGCGGACGCGGAGCGCCACCGGGACCACCCTGCGGGCGGGGAGCACCCTGGCCGCCGCCGGCGCCGGGGGCACCGGGACGGGGAGCGCCGGCCGGACGGGGCGCCTGCGGGCGCGCCATGCCGGTGGAGCCACCAGAGGTGAACGGGTTGTTGCCCGGACGGGGACCGGCCGGACGGGCACCCTGCGGACGCGGCGCCGAGGCACCGGGACGCGGGGCGGAGGCACCGGGGGCGGTGCCGGCCGGGCGCGGGGCGCCGGGACGGGCGCCGGCCTGCGGCTGGCCACCCTGGGCGGCCGGACGCTGCTGCGCCGGACGCGGACCGGGGGCCGCGGCGGGACGCTCGGTGCGCGCCGGGGCGGCCGGAGCCGCCGGAGGCGCGGAGAACTCGGTCGCCACGGGCGCCGCCGGAGCGGGCTTCGGGGCGGCCGGAGCCTTCGGACCGGGACGCGGGCCGGAGGCGGCCGGAGTCACCGGGGCGGCGCTGACGGCCGGAGCCTCGGCAACGACCGGCTTGGGGGCCGGTGCGCCGGGCTTCGGGGCAGCGGGACGTGCCGCAGCGGCCGGGGAGGGCGCCGCGGGCTTGGCAGGCGCGGCCTTGCGGGGCGCGCCGGGCTTTGCAGCGGTCTTGCCGGCGTTGCCGCCGGGCCCCTGCAGTGCGTCAGTCAACTTGCGTACAACCGGCGCCTCGATCGTCGAGGACGCCGAACGGACGAACTCACCGAGTTCCTGGAGCTTGGCCATGACGACCTTGCTCTCAACTCCGAACTCCTTGGCGAGTTCGTATACCCGGACCTTAGCCACTTCGCTCCTTTTAGGTCCGGGTTACGCCGGACCGTCGCTACTTCATGGGCGTACTCATCGCGTACTCATCGAGTGCTCATCGCAATCTCGACCTACTTCCAACTCGCGAGGTACCTGACCGCACGGGGTATCCGTGCCGTACTACTTCTTTACGGTGTCGCCCCGGCCTCACCGGCCAGGGCTTTGCGCAGTTCCGTCGTGTCGAGCGCTCCGGCGGACCGAAGGGCCCGGGGGAACGCCCGGCGGCGGACCGCCTGGTCGAGGCAGACCACGGCAGGGTGCACGTAGGCACCCCGGCCGGGCAGCGTACCGCGTGGATCGGGGACGCATTCGTCCTCGATCGCCACGATGCGCAGCAGATCGCTCTTGGCCGCTCGCTCCCGACACCCCACACAGGTTCGTTCGGGGCATGCGCGGGCTTGCGTCCGGCCAGACACGCCTAAGTCTACCTCCCCGTACCGACCTCACCCCTTCAGGTGATAAATCGAACGGATGTTGTTGTTCGCGGACCCTGATACCGGGGTCCGCGGTGGTCCCTGTCTACCGCCGGGGTAGCCCCCCGCGGTACCGGTTTATTCCCCGCCCTGCTCCGACGGCTGCTCGGTGTCGGGGCGGATGTCGATGCGCCAGCCGGTGAGCCGCGCGGCGAGGCGGGCGTTCTGGCCCTCCTTGCCGATGGCCAGCGACAGCTGGTAGTCGGGCACGGTCACCCGGGCGGAGCGGGTGTCCCAGTCGACGACCTCGACCTTGCTCACCCGGGCGGGGGACAGCGCGTTCGCGACCATCTCCGCCGGGTCGTCCGACCAGTCGACGATGTCGATCTTCTCGCCGTGCAGCTCGGCCATGACATTGCGCACGCGGCTGCCCATCGGGCCGATGCAGGCGCCCTTCGGGTTGAGGCCCGAGCGGGTGGACCGGACGGCGATCTTGGTGCGGTGACCGGCCTCGCGGGCGATCGCCGAGATCTCGACGCTGCCGTCGGCGATCTCCGGGACCTCCAGCGAGAAGAGCTTCTTCACCAGATTGGGGTGGGTGCGGGACAGGGTCACGGACGGACCGCGGACGCCCTTCGCCACGCGCACGACATACGCCTTCAGGCGCAGCCCGTGCGTGTACTCCTCGCCGGGGACCTGCTCCTGCACCGGCAGGATGGCCTCCAGCTTGCCGATGTCGACGAGGACGTTCTTGGGGTCCTTGCCCTGCTGCACGACGCCGGTGATGACGTCGCCCTCGCGGCCGGCGAACTCGCCGAAGGTCAGGTCGTCCTCGGCGTCGCGCAGACGCTGCAGGATCACCTGCTTGGCGGTCGTCGCGGCGATCCGGCCGAAGTCCGACGGGGTGTCGTCGAACTCCTTGGGCTCCTGGCCCTCTTCGAGGTCCCTCGGGTCTTCCGTCGCCCACACGACCACGTGACCGTTGGTGCGGTCCAGCACGACGCGTGCGCGGCGGAAGCTCCCCTCGGTCCGGTGGTACGCGATGAGGAGGGCCGACTCGATCGCCTCGACGAGCAGGTCGAAGGAGATCTCCTTCTCCCGGACCAGACCCCGCAGGGCACTCATGTCGATGTCCACGGCTACGCCTCCTCTTCCTTCTTGTCCTTGCGGCTGAACTCGATCTCGACACGCGCCTTGGCGATGTCGGTGAAAGCAATACGGCGGGCGGTCGCCTTGCGGCCCTTCACGCCCGGGACTTCGAGGTCCAGTCCCTCGTCGTCGACGTCGAGAATGCGGGCGATCAGTTCCCCGCTCTCGGTCAGCTGGAACTTCACGAGACGGCCGATCGCCCGTACGTAGTGACGGTGCTCGGTCAGCGGGCGGTCGGCGCCCGGCGAGCTCACTTCGAGGACGTACTCGTCCTCGCCCATCACATCGGATTCGTCGAGCTTGTCGGAGACCTCGCGACTCAGCTCGGCACACACGTCCAGCTCCACGCCCTCGTCGGAGTCCACGATGATGCGCAGCATCCGGCGCTTGCCGGCCTTGGACATCTCGATGTCCTCGAGATCCAGGCCCTTGGCGGCGACGAGCGGCTCCAGCAATCCGCGCAGCCTGTCGCTCTGGGTGGTGCTCATCCGGGTGACTCCTCGGCCGCGTGTGCTGTTGTGGTTTCGTCGTGTGTCAGGTCAAAGGGTATCCGGTCGCGGAGGGTGTTGCCGTCAACCCTGTGGACAGGGCCCCGGGTACCGTGATCACACCCTGCCCCGCCATCACCCCCGAGGACGTCGCCGTGCCCTGGACCCTGCCACCCCGGCCCTCGCGAAGGAGCCTGCTCGCCGGTGCCGCCGGCGCGGCCGGCGCCCTGCTGCTCACCGGGTGCTCCGATGGCCCCTCGGCCGACGGTGACACCGGGATTCCACTCGGACGGCGGATGCGGGAGGCGGCCGTCCGTGACAGCGGGCGACTGCTGGAACGTTACGACGCCACGGCCGCCGCCCATCCGGCCCTGGCGGGGCGGCTCGCCCCGCTGCGCGCCGCCGTCGCCGCGCACTCGGCGGCGCTGTCCCCCACCCCCGCGGGCTCGCCGTCCGCGTCCCGGTCCGCGTCCCCGTCCCCGGCCGGCGCCACGGGGGCGGCCGCTCCCGCGCCGAGTGCGGAGCCGGTGCCGGCCAAGGCCGAGGACGCCCTGAGCGCCCTGGCCGACGCGGAGCGCAGCCTGTCGGAGGCCCGGACCATCGACCTGGCCGGGGCCCCGGGGGAGCTGGCCCGGATGCTGGCCTCCCTGGCCGCCTGCGGCGCCGTACACGCCTACCTGCTGACCTCGACCCCGGGAGCCAAGCCGTGACCCCCGAACCCTCCCCCGCCGGCCGGCCCCTGGAGGCCGCGCAGGCCGCCCTGGCCGCCGAGCACGCGGCCGCGTACGGCTACGGGGTGATCGGCGCCCGGACCGCCGGGGCCCGCTCGACGGAGGCCCGGGAGGCCTACGCCGGCCACCTCGCGCGCCGTGACGCGCTCGCCCGGACCGTACGGGAGCTGGGCGGTGCGCCCCGGCCCTCGGAGGCGGCGTACGCCCTGCCGTTCCCGGTGCGCTCCCCCGCCGACGCCGAACGGCTGGCCGCCGAGATCGAGGACCGGGTGGCGGGCGCGTACTCCGATCTGGTGCGGGCGTCGGAGGGCCCACTGCGCCGCATGGCGGCCGACGCGCTGAGCGCCGCGGCCGTGCGCGCGGCACGCTGGCGCGGTGTCGGCGTAGCCTTCCCTGGGCTCACGGAACGCGCACAAGGAGCCCGCACCAGCTGAAAGGGACCACGCACGCATGGCTTTCGAACCGCCGCAGCGGCTTGTACGGGCGCTCGGCGAGATGCCGGAATCGGCCCAGGACGCGGACTGGCTACGGCAGTTGCCGAAGCTCGCCGAGGCCGCGCTGGACCGGCGCGGGGTCCAGGCCCAGCGGGTGCAGGCCCCGGGCGGCCGCAGCAGCCTGGTCGTCCTCGTCCGGTACGCCGACGGGACCCCCGCCGCCCTGAAGCTGGCGCCCCCGCAGGCCCGGCCCGACCGGGAGCTGGCCGCGCTGGCGCACTGGGGCGGTTTCGGCGCCGTACGGGTCCTCGACACCCGGCATCACGAGGACGACGGGGCGCTGCTGCTGGAGCGGCTGCACCCGGAGGTCTCGCTGCGGTCGCTGCCGGAGGCGAAGGCCCTGCTGGAGGCGAGCGGCACGCTGCGCAGGCTGTGGGTGGCGCCGCCGGCCGGGCACGGCTGGGAGACGGTGGCGGAGCGGACCGAGCGGCAGTCGGCGGCGCTGCGGGCCGCCCCGGCGGAGCTGCGGGCCCTGGCCGACGCGGCGCTGGCGATGCGCGGGGAGCTGGTCGCGGCCCCGCCGGAGGAGGTCCTGCTGCACGGGAACTTCCGGCAGGGCAAGGTCCTCGCGGGCGAGCGCGCGCCGTGGCTGACGGTGGGTCCCGACCCGCTGACCGGCGAGCGGGCCTACGATCTGGCGCGGCTGGTCCGGGACCGGCTGGAGGACCAGGTGGCCTCCTCGGCGGGGGCGGCGGGCGCGCGGCGCCGGGTGAACAAGCTGGCCGACGCGCTGGAGGTGGACCGGGACCGGCTGCGGGGCTGGACGGTGTTCCGGGCGGTGGAGTCGGGGAACCGGGCACTGGCGGCCGGGCGGCACCGGGACGCGGAGCAGCTGCTGGAGTTCGCGGCCTGGCTGTAGGGCATACCGTATATAAGAAGGTATGTCCGGCAGGGGGCCGTCATGGTCGAAGAGCTCCTGACAGCGGTGATCGCCGCAGGTGTGGGCGCCGGGGTCTACGTGGCCACCGCCGCCCGGGTGGTGAAGCAGTACGAGCGGGGCCTGGTCTTCCGCTTCGGTCGGCTGCGCGATGAGATTCGGGGACCGGGCTTCACCGTGATCGTCCCGGGCATGGACCGCCTGCGGAAGGTCAACATGCAGATCGTGACGCTGCCGGTGCCGGCCCAGGAGGGCATCACCCGCGACAACGTCACGGTGCGGGTGGACGCGGTCGTGTACTTCAAGGTCGTCGACCCGGCGAACGCGATCGTGGCGGTGGAGGACTACCGCTTCGCCGTCTCGCAGATGGCGCAGACCTCGCTGCGGTCGATCATCGGCAAGTCGGACCTGGACGATCTCCTCTCCAACCGGGAGATGCTCAACCAGGGACTGGAGCTGATGATCGACAGCCCGGCGGTGGGGTGGGGCGTGCAGATCGACCGGGTGGAGATCAAGGACGTCTCGCTGCCGGAGACGATGAAGCGGTCGATGGCGCGGCAGGCGGAGGCGGACCGCGAGCGGCGCGCGCGGGTGATCAACGCGGACGCGGAGCTGCAGGCCTCGCACAAGCTGGCGGAGGCGGCGGCGGTGATGTCGGACCAGCCGGCGGCGCTCCAACTGCGCCTGCTGCAGACGGTGGTGGCGGTGGCCGCCGAGAAGAACTCGACGCTGGTCCTGCCCTTCCCGGTGGAACTCCTCCGCTTCCTCGAACGCGCCGCCCCGCCTCCGGCGTCGGACGCCGCCCCGTCTTCCGCCCGGGCCGCGGATCCGGCCCCCGAGCAGGCCGCCCTGGGCACGGACCAGCCCGAGCCCCCGGCCGTCGGCCCGGCTCCCGACGGGTCGGAGCTGCCCGATGCCCTGCCCCCGGGCCTGACCCTCGACGGCACGCCGCCGCCCCCGACCCGGGACTCCCCGCGCGACTAGCCGCCGCTTCCCGAAGCCGAGCCGGGCTCTGCCCGGACCCGGTCCTCAAACGCCGGAGGGGCTATATATAGCCTCGCCGGCGTTTGAGGCGCGGGGGTACGGGGGCGGAGCCCCCGCCGGGTCCGGGGCGGAGCCCCGGGACGGGGGGCTGGGGGCGGAGCCCACCCACGCGGCGGAGCCGCATATCGGTACTGCCGGGAAGGGGCGGGGTGGGGAAAGCCCGCAGGGCTACACCAGGCGGGACAGGGCCTCGGTCAGGGGGAGTTCCTCGCGGGTGCCGGCCCGGCGGTCCTGGAGTTCGACCACGCCATCGGCGGACCGACGGCCCGCGACCAGGATCCACGGCACACCGATCAGCTCCGCGTCCGTCAGCTTCACGCCCGGGGAAAGGCCCGCCCGGTCGTCCAGCAGGACGCGCAGGCCCGCCTCCGCCAGGGCGGCCGCGGCCTGCTCCGCCAGCGCGAGCGGCACGGCCTTGCCCGCCGCCACCACGTGGACATCGGCCGGGGCCACCGCCGCCGGCCAGCACAGCCCGCGCTCGTCCGCCGTCTGCTCGGCCAGCGCGGCCACCGCCCGCGAGACGCCGATGCCGTAGGAGCCCATGGTGACCCGGACCGGCTTGCCCTCCTTGCCGAGCACGTCGAGCCCGAAGGCGTCCGCGTACTTGCGGCCCAGCTGGAAGATGTGGCCGATCTCGATCGCCCGGTCCAGCTTGAGGCCGGAACCGCAGCGCGGGCAGGGGTCGCCCGGCTCCACGACGACCACGTCCAGGTACTGGTCCACCTCGAAGTCCCGCCCGCAGACCACGTTCCGGGCGTGGGTGTCGGCCCGGTTGGCCCCGGTGACCCAGGACGTGCCCGGGGCGACCCGCGGGTCGGCCAGGTAGCGGACCTTGTCCAGGCCCTGCGGGCCCACGTAGCCGCGTACGAGATCGGGCCGGTCCACGAAGTCCTCGGCCGTCACCAGCTCCACCACCGCGGGGGCCAGGTGTTCGCCCAGCTTGCCGAGGTCCACCTCCCGGTCCCCCGGCACGCCGACGGCCACGATCTCGCCGTCCACCTTCACCAGGAGGTTCTTCAGGGTCGCCGACGCGGGAACGCCGAGGTGCGCGGCCAGGGTCTCGATCGTCGGGGTGTCCGGGGTGTCCACCTCCTCCAGCGCCGGGTGTCCGGCGCCCGCCACCGGGGCCAGGGCGAAGGTCACGGCCTCCGTGTTGGCCGCGTAGTCGCAGGACGGGCAGTCCACGAAGGTGTCCTCGCCCGCTTCCGCGGGAGCGAGGAACTCCTCCGACGCCGAGCCGCCCATCGCCCCCGACACCGCCGAGACGATCCGGTGGTCCAGGCCCAGGCGCTCGAAGATCCGGATGTAGGCCTCGCGGTGGAGCCGGTACGACTCCGCCAGGCCCTCGTCGGACACGTCGAAGGAGTACGAGTCCTTCATCTGGAACTCGCGCCCGCGCAGCACCCCGGACCGGGGCCGCGCCTCGTCGCGGTACTTGGTCTGGATCTGGTAGAGCATGACCGGCAGGTCCTTGTACGAGGTGCACTGGTCCTTCACCACCAGGGTGAAGATCTCCTCGTGCGTGGGGCCGAGCAGGTAGTCCGCGCCCTTGCGGTCCTTGAGCCGGAACAGCAGGTCCCCGTACTCCGACCAGCGTCCGCTGACCTCGTACGGCTCCTTCGGCAGCAGCGCGGGCAGCAGCACCTCCTGGGCGCCGATCGCGTCCATCTCCTCGCGGACGATGCGCGAGACGTTGTCCAGGACCCGCTTGCCGAGCGGCAGCCACGTCCACACGCCGGCCGAGCTGCGCCGGACGTAGCCGGCGCGGACCAGGAGCCGGTGGCTGAGGGTTTCGGCGTCGGCCGGGTCCTCGCGGAGGGTTTTGGCCATGAGGCGGGACATGCGCTGCACGTGTTGCGTAGACATGCGGGGAGGCTACCGGTGGCCGTACGGGGGCCGGAAATGCATGCGGGGCCCTCAGGGCCGCAGGAGCGGCAGCGGGGCGCCCATGACGGCGTACGGGAGGCTCGCGCTCGGGAAGTGGACCTGGCGGGCGAGGTCGGTGTAGCCGAGGGCCCGGTAGAGGCCGCGGGCCGGGCTCTCGGTGTCGATGGCCGACAGGATGGAACGCTTCTCGGCGGCGCTGTCGGTGATGCCGGTGATCAGCGCGCGGCCGACGCCGTGGCCCTGGAAGCCGGGGTGGACGTGCAGCTCGGTGATGACGAAGGAGCCGTCGAGCCAGTCCTCGTGCCCGGCGGTCCGCAGGTAGGGCTCGACGATCGTGGACCACCAGTGCGCGCGGTCGTTGGGCATGCCGTAGACGAAGCCGGTGAGGGCGCCGTCCTCCGCGAAGGCCCCGAGGGCGCGGGCGCCGGGGCAGGTCATGTGGCGCTGGACGATGTAGCGCCGGATGCCGACCTCCTCCTCGCTGAGGCCGAAGGCGACGGCCTGCACGCGCAGGGCCTCGTCCACGCGGGCGGCGAGGTCGAGGGGGCCGATGCGGAGTCCGGTAGGCAGCATGCGGCGACCTTACTGCGGGGTAGGGCCCTGTCGGTATGGCATCGGCCGGTTCAGAACAGGACGCTCATGAAGGCGCCGACCTCCCGGAAGCCCACCCGTCGGTAGGCGGCCCGGGCGGCGGTGTTGAAGTCGTTCACGTAGAGGCTGACCACCGGGGCCACGTCCCGCAGCGCGAAGGCGACGACGGCGGCCATCCCGGCCTCGGAATGCCCGCGTCCGCGGAATTCGGGGGCCACCCACACGCCCTGGATCTGGCAGGCGCGGGCGGTGGCGGCGCCGATCTCCGCCTTGAAGACGACCTTGCCGTCCTCGACGCGGGCGAAGGAGCGGCCGCTTGCGACGAGCTCGGCGACGCGGGCCTGGTAGAGGAGTCCGCCGTCGCCGGCCATCGGCGAGATGCCGACCTCCTCGGTGAACATGGCCACGCAGGCGGGCATGATCACGTCCATCTCGTCCTTGCGGATCCGGCGGACCAGGGGGTCGGGATCGACCGTGGTGGACGGGCTCTCGATGACCATGAGCGGCTGGTGGGAGCGGACGTCGCGGGCCGGGCCCCAGCTGGGCTCCAGGAGCTGCCACAGCAGCCGGGTGGCCTCGGCGGGGCCGACGATGGAGGAGCAGCGGCGGCCGGTGCGGCGGGCCCGGTCGGCGAAGGCGCGTACGGCGTCGGGTCCGGCGCAGACGGGGACCAGGTTGGCACCGGCGTAGCAGAGGGAGCGGAGCTCGCCGCCGGCGTACCAGCCCCACATCTCGCCGCCCAGGCGCCAGGGATCGAGTCCGGCGACCTGGACCCGGGAGGTGACGAAGGCGTTCTCGACCGGCGCGCGTCCGAGGACTTCGAGCGCGGCGTCGAGATCACTGGGCTCAAGGACCCGGGTGGTGGTCTGCGTCAACACTGGGGCCTCACCATGCAAGTCTGCTGATCTCCGCACTGTACCCGGCGCGGCTCGCGGATGCCGCGTCGCAGAGGTCACGAAAAAGCCCCGGCCCCGCCCCCGAACTGCGGGAACAGGGCCGGGGCGCGCCTCGGTGAGGTCGGCCGGCGACGGCCGCGGCGGTGCGGTCAGACGCCGATGGCAACGGAGGGCTCGCCGGAGGCGACGCCGTCCTTCTCCATCTGCTCGGCGATCTTCATGGCCTCTTCGATGAGGGTCTCCACGATCTTCGACTCGGGGACGGTCTTGATGACCTCGCCCTTCACGAAGATCTGGCCCTTGCCGTTGCCGGAGGCCACGCCCAGGTCGGCCTCGCGGGCCTCGCCGGGGCCGTTGACGACGCAGCCCATGACCGCGACGCGCAGCGGGACCTCCATGCCCTCCAGGCCCGCCGTGACCTCCTCGGCCAGCTTGTACACGTCGACCTGGGCGCGTCCGCAGGACGGGCAGGAGACGATCTCCAGGCGGCGCGGCTTGAGGTTCAGCGACTCCAGGATCTGGTTGCCGACCTTGACCTCCTCGACCGGCGGGGCCGAGAGGGAGACGCGGATGGTGTCGCCGATGCCCTCGGAGAGCAGCGCGCCGAAGGCGACGGCGGACTTGATGGTGCCCTGGAAGGCGGGACCGGCCTCGGTGACGCCCAGGTGCAGCGGGTAGTCGCAGGCGGCGGCCAGCTGGCGGTAGGCGTTGACCATGACGACCGGGTCGTTGTGCTTGACCGAGATCTTGATGTCGCTGAAGCCGTGCTCCTCGAAGAGGGAGGCCTCCCACAGCGCGGACTCGACCAGCGCCTCGGGGGTGGCCTTGCCGTACTTCTTCAGCAGCCGGGCGTCGAGGGAGCCCGCGTTGACGCCGATCCGGATCGGGGTGCCCGCGTCGTTGGCGGCCCGCGCGATCTCCTTGACCTTGTCGTCGAACTGCTTGATGTTGCCCGGGTTCACGCGGACGGCGGCGCAGCCGGCGTCGATCGCGGCGAACACGTACTTGGGCTGGAAGTGGATGTCGGCGATGACCGGGATCTGCGACTTCTTCGCGATGACGGCGAGGGCGTCGGCGTCGTCCTGCGTCGGGCAGGCCACGCGGACGATGTTGCAGCCGGAGGCGGTCAGCTCGGCGATCTGCTGGAGCGTGGCGCCGATGTCGGAGGTGCGGGTCGTGGTCATCGACTGCACCGAGATGGGTGCGTCGCCGCCGACGGCCACCGATCCGACCTGGATCTTGCGGCTGACCCTGCGGTCGGCAAGCTTCGTCGGCACGGCCGGCATTCCGAGAGAGATGGCAGTCATCTGCTGTGCAACCCCAAGGTGTGGATCAAGGTCCCGAATTCGGCGGGCTCCAGGCTTCGAGATTACGCCAATCACCGGGCGCTCCTCGCATCCGAGGGGGTGCGCCACCCGAACGTAGGGAGCCGGGCACGATGTGTGCCCGGCTCCCGTGGTCGTCCTGTAGACCCGGCGGGGGCTAGGTGATCTTGATCGGGTTCACCACGTCGGCCACCATCACCAGCAGCGTGAAGCAGATGAACAGCCCGGCCACCACGTACGCGACGGGCATCAGCTTCGCCACGTCGAAGGGGCCCGGGTCGGGGCGCCGGAAGACCTTCGCCACGGTGCGCCGCAGCGACTCCCACAGGGCGCCGGCGATGTGCCCGCCGTCGAGCGGGAGCAGCGGCAGCATGTTGAAGAGGAACAGCGAGAGGTTGAAGCCGGCCAGCAGGTTGAGGAAGAAGACCAGCTGGTGCTGGGCGGGGATGTCGAGGGTGAAGATCTCCCCGCTGACGCGCGCGGCGCCGACGACGCCCATGGGGCTGTCCTGCTTGCGCTCGGCGCCGTTGAAGGCCGCGTTCCACAGGTCCGGGACCTTGGACGGCAGGTCGATGAGCGACTGGACGCCGGCCTGCATCATCTCGCCCATGCGGTCGACGGACTGGCCGAAGGACTGCGGGACGTAGCCGGAGGCGGGGGCGAAGCCGAGGAAGCCGGCGGTGACGTACTCGTCCTTGACGTACTTGCCGCTGCCGTCGGTCTTGGCGACCTTGTTCTCGATCAGGTTCGC
The DNA here is from genome assembly GCF_042736975.1 of Streptomyces sp. NPDC059989. NCBI lineage: Bacteria > Bacillati > Actinomycetota > Actinomycetes > Kitasatosporales > Streptomycetaceae > Streptomyces > Streptomyces sp. NPDC059989. Next base: position 134,099 of record NZ_JBHWUO010000014.1, on the reverse strand, counting down.
GTGCAGGTCGACGCGCTGCCCGGCCCGCTCGACGGTGATCGTGGCGGGGCCGACGGTGGCGCGGATGTCCTTCTGGAGGGCGGACCAGTCGTCGACCGGGCGGCCGTTGAAGGCGACGATCTTGTCGCCCTGGGCCAGGCCTGCGGCCTTGGCCGGGGCGGCCGGGTCGCCCGCCGCGCACTTGTCGCGCTTCTCGCTCTGCTGGATCACGCAGTCCGAGACCGAGCCGACCACGGTCGTCTGGGTGTTCAGCCCGAAGGCCATCAGGGTGGTCAGGAAGATCGCCACGGCCAGGACGAGGTTCATGAACGGGCCGGCGAACATCACGATCACGCGCTTCCACGGCTTGCGCGTGTAGAAGAGCCGGCTCTCGTCTCCGGGCTGGAGCTCCTCGTACGCGGCCGAGCGCGCGTCCTCGATCATCGACCGGAACGGGGAGGTGGAGCGGGCGGTGACCCTGCCGTCCTCGCCCGGCGGGAACATCCCGATCATGCGGATGTAGCCGCCCATGGGGATGGCCTTGATCCCGTACTCGGTCTCGCCCTTCTTCCGCGACCAGATGGTCGGGCCGAAGCCGACCATGTACTGCGGCACGCGGATGCCGAACAGCTTGGCCGTGGAGAGGTGTCCGAGCTCGTGCCAGGCGATGGAGACCAGCAGGCCGACCGCGAAGATCACGACCCCGAGCACCGTCATCAGAAGTGTCATGCGCTCGCCTCCACGGCGGCCCGCGCCGCCATCTCCCGCGCCCGGGCCCTGGCCCAGGCCTCTGCTTCGAGGACGTCCCGGACGGTCAGGGAAGTTCCCGACTCCGGCGTCCCGTGCTCATCGACCACGACAGAGACGGTATCCATGATTGCTGTGAACGGCAGCCGACCGGCCAGGAACGCCTCCACGCACTCCTCGTTGGCGGCGTTGAAGACGGCCGGCGCGGTGCCGCCGAGGGTGCCCACGTGCCGGGCCAGGTCCACCGACGGGAAGGCCTCGGTGTCCAGCGGGAAGAACTCCCAGGTGGACGCCTTGGTCCAGTCGAAGGCGGGGGCCGCGTCCGGGACCCGCTGGGGCCAGCCGAGGCCGATCGCGATGGGGCCGCGCATGTCCGGAGGGGTGGCCTGGGCGAGGGTGGAGCCGTCCGTGAACTCCACCATCGAGTGCACGTAGGACTGCGGGTGGACGACGACCTCGATCTGCTCGAAGGGGATGTCGTAGAGCAGGTGCGCCTCGATGACCTCCAGCCCCTTGTTGACCAGGGTGGCGCTGTTCACCGTGATCACCGGACCCATGGCCCAGGTGGGGTGGGCGAGGGCGTCCTTGACGGTGACCCCGGCCAGCTCCTCGCGGGTGCGGCCGCGGAAGGGTCCGCCGGACGCGGTGACCACGAGCTTGCGCACGTCGCCCCGGGTTCCGGCGGCGAGCGCCTGGAAGAGCGCCGCGTGCTCGGAGTCCACCGGGATGATCTGTCCGGGCTTCGCGAGGGCCTTGACCAGGGGGCCGCCGACGATCAGCGACTCCTTGTTGGCGAGGGCCAGGGTCCGGCCCGCCCGCAGCGCGGCGAGGGTGGGCGCGAGGCCGATGGAGCCGGTGATGCCGTTGAGGACGGTGTGGCACTTGGACGCGGCGAGCTCGGCCGCCGCGTCGGGCCCGGCCAGGATCTCGGGCAGCGGCTCGCCGGGCCCGTACTGGGCGCTCAGCGCCTCTTTCAGGGCCGGTACGACGTCCTCGCGGGCGACGGCCACCTTCTCGACCCGCAGCAGCCGGGCCTGCTCGGCCAGCAGCCCGACCCGCCCGCCGGCGGCGGACAGCGCGGTCACCCGGAACCGGTCGGGGTTGCGCAGGGCGAGGTCGATGGCCTGGGTGCCGATGGACCCGGTGGACCCGAGGATGACGATGTCCCGGGGGCCGGCCGCGGCGTCGAAGAGGAGGTGCGGATCGGCGAGGGGGGCTGGGCGGTCGCTCATGCCCCCATTGTTGCCGGAAGTCAGGAGCGGCCGGACACGGAGCCCCCCTCCGTGACCCGCAGGAGAAGGTGCGGGAGCGTTCCGGCGAAGTCCGGGAGCGTCACGGCCACCCGCCACCAGGCGTCCGGATCGGCGCCGAGGGCCAGGGCGAACAGCCGGTCGGCCTCCGACCGCGCGGCGAGCACCGGCTCGGCCCAGTCGTGGCGGTCGGGGTGGTTCACGTCCCCCAGCCAGTGGTCCTCGTCCAGGGCCCAGCAGGCGGGCGCCTTGTGCCGGATCACGTCCTCGCCGGTGAGCAGCCCGCGGGCCAGGCAGTCCCGCACCCACCGGATGTCCTCCTGGACGGTCTCCATGGGCACCGCGAGGCTCGCCAGGGCCAGCTCGCGCTCCACGCCCCCGACGGGCTCGGCGGCTTTCGGGGCCAGCGAGCGCACCGCCGCGTCGAGCCCGAAGACCTGCGGGGCGTCGGCGGGCTCCGGCAGGGTGCCGCGCACGATCCGGGCCACCAGCACCGGCAGGGTGCCGCGGAAGGCGGGGGCGTGCCGGAGCAGCTCCGCCCAGAGCCGGGGGTCGTCCCGCAGGGGGCGCAGCGCGCGGGCCGCGGCCGTCCGCATCCCCGTCCGTTCGGGCAGGGACCAGCGCAGGCCCCTGGTCTCGGGGAGGTGCGCGAGCAGCAGGGTGCGGTGCGCGGGGGCGACGTGGGCGGCGAGCTCGTCGCAGGTGAGCAGCCCCATCCGGACGGCCCGGACGGCGGGCCGGTACCACCGGTACCCGGCCGTGTCCTGCGGGCCGGCGTCGAGCAGCGCCCGGCAGACCTCCCGGGGCAGTCCGCCGGCCAGCAGCAGGGCCTCGACCGCGGTGGGCGGCAGCGGGTCCCGGGCGTGCTCGTGCAGCAGCGTCTCGGGGTCGAGGGGGGCGTGCGGCATCCGCAGCAGGGTGAGCGGGATCCGGGGCCGGCGGCCGTGCCGGCGCAGCAGGGCGATCAGCTCGCCGGTGGTGAACGGCCCCGGGCCGATCTCCCGCAGCAGCTCGGGCGAGGGCCCGGGGCGGGCCGCGTAGCGCGCCGCCCCGGGCAGCCCGGGCAGGGGCCGTCCGACGACGTGGGGGTTGCGGGCGACGTACTGCCGGTCCTCCGCGGTGCCGTGGCGCAGCACCAGGGTGACGGTGGAGGCCGACAGCCACTCGTCGCGGCACAGGTACTTGCGGGTCGGCGCGTCGAGCCGGCCGATCAGGTCGGTGACGACGTGGTCCGGTGCGTGGCGCAGCAGGTGCGCCGCGCACCAGGCCATCCGTCGGCTGGCGCGGTCTTCCTCGGCCGTCGGCATCGTTCTCTCCGCCTTGCCCGTGCTCGTACGCGTACGGGTGTCCGTATGCGTACTCATCCTCGTACGCCTGTCCGACGTCCGGCGATGATCGCAGGTCAGCGGATGGGGCGGTGCACGTTTTTCCGGGTGGAGGGGCCGGGGGCGGCGTCCGCGATCCACGGGCCGTCGCCGGAGGGGTCGATGACGCCCTCCTCCAGCCAGGTGTAGGTGCCGGTCAGCACGCCTTCGACGACCTTGCGGTCGATCTCGTCGGTGTTGGTCCAGAGCCGGCCGAAGAGCTCCTCGACCCGGATCCTGGACTGCCGGCAGAAGGCGTCGGCCAGCTGGTAGGCCTCGCGGCCGTGCTCGCCGGTGGCGCGCAGGTGCTCGGCGCGGACGCAGGCCGCGCTCATCGCGAAGAGCTCGGCGCCGATGTCGACGATCCGGCCCAGGAAGCCCTGCTTGGTCTCCATGCGGCCCTGCCAGCGGGACATGGCGTAGAAGGTGGAGCGGGCGAGTTTGCGGGCGCAGCGTTCGACATAGCGCAGGTGGGTGGCGAGGTCGGGGTGGCCGGCGGGGTGGAAGGCCCGGTAGGTGCCCGGGACCTGGCCGGCGCCGGTGGCCAGCTGGGGCAGCCAGCGGGCGTAGAACCCGGCGGCGCGGGCGCCCGCCTTCGCCTTCTCGCCGAGTGCCTTCTCCGGGTCGATGAGGTCGCCCGCGACCGACAGGTGGGCGTCGACGGCCTCGCGGGCGATCAGCAGGTGCATGATCTCCGTCGAGCCCTCGAAGATCCGGTTGATGCGCAGGTCGCGGAGCATCTGCTCGGCGGGGACGGCGCGCTCGCCGCGGGCGGCGAGGGACTCGGCGGTCTCGAAGCCGCGCCCGCCGCGGATCTGGACCAGCTCGTCGGCCATCAGGCAGGCCATCTCGGAGCCGTAGAGCTTGGCGAGGGCCGCCTCGATGCGGATGTCGTTGCGGTCCTCGTCGGCCATCTGGGAGGCGAGGTCCACGACCGCTTCGAGGGCGAAGGTGGTGGCGGCGATGAAGGAGATCTTGGCGCCGACGGCCTCGTGCTTCGCGACCGGGCGGCCCCACTGCTCGCGTACGCCGGACCACTCGCGGGCGATCTTCAGGCACCACTTCCCGGCCCCGACGCACATCGCGGGCAGCGACAGCCGGCCGGTGTTGAGGGTGGTCAGGGCGATCTTCAGCCCGGCGCCCTCGGCGCCGATGCGCTGGGCCGCGGGCACCCGGACCTGGTGGAAGCGGGTGACGCCGTTCTCCAGGCCGCGCAGGCCCATGAAGGCGTTGCGGTGCTCGACGGTGATGCCCGGCGAGTCGGCCTCGACGACGAAGGCGGTGATGCCGCCGCGGTGGTTCTCGCTCTTCGGCACGCGCGCCATCACCACGAGCAGGTCCGCGACCACGCCGTTGGTGGTCCACAGCTTCACGCCGTCGAGGACGTAGGCGTCCGCCCCGTCCGGGACCGCCGTGGTGGCCAGGCGCGCCGGGTCGGAGCCCACGTCGGGCTCGGTGAGGAGGAAGGCGCTGATGGCGGTGGTGGCGCAGCGCGGCAGGTAGGCGTCCTTCTGCTCCTGCGTGCCGAAGATCTTCAGCGGCTGGGGTACGCCGATCGACTGGTGGGCCGAGAGCAGGGCGCCGATGGCCGGGCTGACCGAGCCGACGAGCGCGAGGGCCTTGTTGTAGTAGACCTGGGTGAGGCCGAGGCCGCCGTACTTGGGGTCGATCTTCATCCCGAGGGCGCCGAGCTCCTTGAGCCCGCGCACGGTCTCGTCGGGGATCTTCGCCTCGCGCTCGATGCGGGCTCCGTCGATCTCCGTCTCGCAGAAGGTCCGCAGCCGGGCCAGAAAGGTCTCGCCCCGCCGGACGTCCTCGTCCGCGGGGAGCGGGTGGGGGTGGATCAGGTCGAGCCGCAGCCGTCCGAGGAAGAGCTCCTTGGCGAAGCTTGGCTTGCGCCAGTCCTGTTCCCGGGCCGCTTCCGCGACCTGCCGTGCCTCGCGCTCGGTCACCTTGTGCTGTACGGGCTGTGTTGCGGACATGAGGGGACTCACCTCGCCGCCGAGTCGGGTGGGTTCACCGGATTACCAGCCGGTGCTACCTGTGAGTCGTACCCAATGTGTGCGGTCGGGAAAAGGGAAGAGGGCCTCTGCCCCCCGTCTGGCGTCGCCCACGTCACACGGGCCCGTACCGCCGGACCTTTTACGGGAGCATTACTCTGAGCCTGTTCAAAACGATGTTGACCTGCCCCGGGGGGGATGCGCGCCGCGCACCTGGGGCTCATGAGGGGGAATCTCAGACATGAAGTTCAAGCTCCAGCGCATGGCTGTCGTGGCCGCCGCCGCGGTGGTCGGTCCGACCGTCCTGATGGCCACTCCGGCGATGGCCGACGAGGTGCGCAACCCGGCCGTCAGCACCCCGGACGCCGAGCCGAAGGACGACGCGGCCCCGGGGCAGGGGGAGCCGGGCGCGCAGCCGGAGGCCGGACAGCCCGAGACCGGACAGCCCGAGGCCCCGAAGCCGCAGCCGCAGCCCGAGGCCCCGAAGGGTGAGGCCCCGAAGGGTGAGGCGAAGCCGGGTCCCGCCGCCGGGGACCAGAAGGCCGCGCAGGCCCCGTCGCTGACGCTGACCGGGCTGCCGAAGGAGTTCAAGGCGGGCGGCGACTGGCGGGAGTACTCCCTCCACGTCGACAACTCGGGCCGTCCGAAGGCCGACGACTACTCGCTCGAACTCGCCCTCTGGGCCCTCGACACCACCGGGTGGGAGGCGGGCGACATCCAGACGGAGGTCTACGCCCCCGACGCCGCCGGCACCTGGGGCTGGCACAAGATCGAGGCGTACGGCTCGGAGGAGGCGTACAGCTTCGACGTCGCCGACGTCGACATCGAGGCGAACGAGGTCTTCGACCTCAAGCTCCGCACGAAGTTCGCCAAGGACACCCCCGCCAGCCGGTTCTCCCTGAGCACGACCGCCGAGGGCGGCACCGCGGAACGGGTCCGCTACCTGTCCAAGGTGACCCCCGCCGTCCCGACGTCGGACCACCAGGGCCCCAAGGTGGCGCTGAAGGGCCTGCCGGAGGCCGGCCTGAAGGCCGACGGCGCGTGGCAGCCCCTCACCCTGAACGTCGACAACACCGGGAAGGAGGCGTTCGACCGGTACGGCTTCCGGGTGATGTTCGCCAACCCCGGCGACTCCCTGCGGGCGAAGCACGTGGAGTTCGAGGTCTGGGACGGCAAGAACTGGGTCGGGGGCGAGAAGGACCCCTCGGGCCGGTACTCCGGAATGACCTTCGAGCGCGCCGTCGGCAAGGACGCGAAGTTCGACATCCAGCTGCGGGTCAAGGTCGCGCCGGACGCCCCGATCGGCAAGGCCTTCCTCGTCATCGACGCGAGCTACGACGACGAGGTCATGTCCAACCTGATCTTCACCTACACGTCGATCTACGCACCCGGCACGACCCCGGGCACCGACCCGGGCGACGGGGGCCAGACCGGCAACCAGCCGAAGCCCGACGGCGGTGCCACCCCGATCGTCGACAAGGGCACCGGCTCCACCTCCGGCACCGGTGGCCAGCTCGCCGCCACCGGCACCGACTCGGCCACCACCTGGGCCCTCGGCGGCGCCGGCGTGGCCCTCTCCCTGGGCGCCGCGCTCGTCGCGGGCACCGGCAGGCGCCGCCGCAGCACCACCGCGTAAGGCCCGTGGCGGGGGGTCTGCACGACCCGTCGCAAAGACCCCCTCCCTGCGAGCAGGGAGGGGGTCTTTGGCCGCCCGTCACCGGGCGGGAAAAGGGGGACGGCCGGAGCCCCCGCACAGTAGGCTCCGGCCGTCGGCTTTGGGGCCGTACGAGATCAGATGTCGAGGCCGGTCAGGACCAGGACCCGCTCGTACGTGTAGTCGTCCATCGCGTAGCGGACGCCCTCGCGGCCCACACCGGACTGCTTGACGCCGCCGTACGGCATCTGGTCGGCGCGGTAGGACGGCGCGTCGCCGACGATCACACCGCCGACCTCGAGCTCGCGGTGGGCGCGGAACGCGGTCTGGATGTCGCGGGTGAAGACACCGGTCTGCAGGCCGAACTTCGAGTCGTTGACGGCGGCGAAGGCCTCGTCGGTGTTCTCGACCTTCGTCAGCGTGAGGACCGGCCCGAAGACCTCCTCGGTGGCGAGCTTGACGCCCGCCGGGACCTCCGCGAGCACGGTGGGCTCGTACGAGGCACCCTCGCGCTTGCCGCCGGTGAGCAGCTTGGCTCCGGCGGACACGGCCTCGTCGACCCAGGACTCGACACGCTTGGCGGCGTCCTCGGAGACGAGGGGGCCGACGTCGGTGGCGGAGTCGGACGGGTCGCCGGTGACCTGGGCCTGGACCTTCGCGACGACCTTCTCGACGAGGGTGTCGTAGACCGAGGCGTCGGCGATCACGCGCTGCACGGAGATGCAGGACTGGCCGGCCTGGTAGTTCGAGAAGGTCGCGATACGGGTCGCGGCCCAGTCGAGGTCGGCCTCGGAGGCCCAGTCGGCGAGGACGACGGCCGCGGCGTTGCCGCCGAGCTCCAGCGTGCAGTGCTTGTGGGGCACCGACTGCTGGATGGCGTAGCCGACGGTGTCGGAACCGGTGAAGGAGATGACGGGGAGGCGCTCGTCCTTGACCAGGGCGGGCATCTTCTCGTTCGCGACCGGCAGGACCGACCAGGAGCCGGCGGGCAGGTCCGTCTCGGCGAGGAGCTCACCGAGGATGAGGCCGGACAGCGGGGTCGCCGGGGCGGGCTTGAGGATGATCGGCGCGCCGACGGCGATGGCCGGGGCCACCTTGTGGGCGCACAGGTTCAGGGGGAAGTTGAACGGCGCGATGCCGAGGACCGGGCCCTTGACGAAGCGGCGGGTCAGCGCGAGACGGCCGACGCCGCCGGCGTCGGTGTCGAGGCGCTGGGCGTCGCCGCCGTTGAAGCGGCGGGCCTCTTCCGCGGCGAAGCGGAACACGGACACCGCACGGCCGACCTCACCGCGGGCCCACTTGATGGGCTTGCCGTTCTCGGCGGAGATCAGCTGGGCGATCTCCTCGGTCCGCTCGACGAGCCGCTTCGACACGTGGTCCAGGGCGGCGGCCCGCACGTGGGCCGGGGTCGCGGAGAACTCCGCCGTCACGGCGTACGCCGCGGCCACGGCCTCTTCGACCTGGGCGTCGGTGGGCACGCTGACGGTGCCGACCAGCCGGCCGTCCCACGGGGAGTGGACGTCGAAGCTGTCCTCGCCGGTGGCCTGGCGGCCGGCGAGCCAGAAGGCGTGGGTGGAAGTCATGCGAATCCCGGCCCTTCGGATGTGTGCGGTGGGTCGTTGACTCCTCCACGGTAGGACTCCGCGGGGGATTCGGTGTTTATCCGGCGTGTAGTACCTGCCGGTGGGGCTGCGCCGCTTTGTCAGTGTCGGGGAGGGCGCGCCCATGCCGAGCCCCTACCGGGGGCCGCGGGGTACGTGCGCGGGCGCGCCGCCGCTGCGGGGGCTCCGCCCCCGAGCCCCCGCGCCTCAAACGCCGGCGGGGCTATCTCCAGCCCCGCCGGCGATTGAGGCGCGGGGGCGGGCAGTGGCCGGGAGGCCCCGCGCAGCGGCATCCGTACCCCCGGCGGCCTACGACGGAGTCGGGGAGGCCTTGAGGGCGAGCCACAGTTCCATCCGGACGTCCGGGTCGTCCAGGGAGCGGCCGAGGATCTCCTCGACCCGCTTCATCCGGTACCGCAGCGTGTGCCGGTGCACGCCCAGGTCCGCGGCCGCCGCGTCCCACTGGCCGTGGCGGGAGAGCCACGCCTGCAACGAGGCGACCAGGTCGCCCCGCCCGGTCGCGTCGTGCTCCCGCAGGGCCCGCAACGTGCCGTCCGCGAAGGCCCGTACCGCGTCGTCGGCCAGCAGCGGCAGCACCGACCCCGCCGCCATGTCCTCGTGCTCCACGAGCGAGCGCCCGCGCCGCCGGGCCACGGCCAGCGCCTGGTCGGCCTGTTTCAGGGCCGCCGCCACCGTGGCCGGACCCGCCGGCGCGGACAGGCCGACCACCAGCTCGTCCGGCTCCGGACCGGCGGCGTCCCGGCCGCGCCGCGCCTCGATCGCCTCCGCGTGGTCCACGCACGCCTGTACGGCCGAGCCCGCGTCGGCGGCCAGCACCACGAGCCGCCCCGGCTCGGGGACGACCAGCAGCGTCTCGCCCGTACGGGCCGCCGCCGACTCCACCGCGTCGGCCAGCATGGCCAGCCCCTCCGGCTGCGCGGTCCCCGGCAGCGCCGGCTCGGCCGTGATCAGCCGGAACGGCGCCTCCAGCAGGGCCCCGTACAGGTCGCCGGCCACCGTCTGCGCATGGTCCGCCTCCCCCGCCAGCAGCATCCGCAGCACCGCCGCCCCCAGCCGGGACTCGGCGTCGTGCAGCGAGCGCGACCGCTCGGTGGTGAGGGTGAGGAGCGCGACCGCGGAGTGGACGGCGTACCGCTCGGCCGTGCCCAGCGGAGCCCCGGTGCCCACCGCGAGCGCGCCGCGCGCCCGTCGCCCCGTGCCCAGGGACTGGAGCTCGACCCGGTCCTCCGAGCCGCCGACCACCGCGCTCGCGGGCGCGGGCCGCTCCCGCAGCCGCTCCACGTCGGGGGTGAGCCGGGCGGCCCGCCGCGCGGCCCAGTCGGGGGCGGCCGCGACGACCGCGCCCGAGGTGTCGTACAGCGCGGCCCAGCCGTGCACGTGCGCCGCCAGCTTCGACAGCAGCTCGGCGGGCCCGTCGGCGGAGAGCGCGGCACGCGTCAGCTCCCGCTGCGCCTCGAAACCGGCGGTCACGGCCCGGTACTGGTCGGCCGCGAGGGCGGCGGAGACGGCCTTGCTGATCGCGAGGAACGGGGTCCGCCGGGGCACCTCCAGCAGCGGCATGTCCTCGGCCCGCGCGGCCTCGACCAGGGCTTCGGGGATCGCCTCGTAGTTGACGCCGACCGCGAAGCCGATGCCGACGACCCCGGCCGCCGCGAGCCGGCGCACGTAGCGGCCCATCTCCTGCGGGTCCTCCGCGTCCAGCTTCATCGCGGTGATCAGGAGCAGCTCCCCGCCCTCCATGTAGGGGACGGGGTCGGCGAGCTCGCTGACGTGGGCCCAGCGCACGGGGGTGTCGAGGCGGCTCTCCCCCGCCCGGACGCTGAGCTTGAGCGCCGAGTGCTGGACGAGCGAGGCGAGGGTGAGCGGCATCGGTTACCGGGGCCTTAGCGGGAGGGGGCGAGGGGAAGGACGGGGGTGGGCGCGGGGGAAAGCGCCGCGGGAGAAGAGCAGCAGAGGAGCCGCCGACGTTTTTCGCCGTGTCGTATGAACGGCCCTCCTCGATTCTGCCACCCCGTACGGGTCCGCTCAGCCCGAATCAGAGCGTCGCCGCCCCCGCCAGCCGGACCAGCAGCGGAGCCGCCCGCTCTCCGCGGACCGAGGTCAGGGAGAGCACCGCGTGCCCCGGCGGTACGGAGTGCGCCAGGTCCGAGGCGGACCAGCGCTCGCGCTCCACCTGGCGCACGGTGACCGCGTCCGTGGTGACGGCCTTGCCGGTGACGAGCTTGCGGAAGGCGTGCATCGCCCGGGTCAGCGGCTGGTCGGCGAAGACGGTGCGGTGGGTGACGTCGCGGGTCTCCACCCACTCGGTGCCCCAGGTCTCGGCGAACCGCTTGCCGTCCCAGGTGGTGACCCCGGAGAAGGCCATCCGGCAGCCGACCGCGCCGAGCAGCGGGGTGCGCAGCGCCTCCGGTACGTCGTCCAGGGTGCGCAGCGTGAGCAGGACCCCGGCGTTCGCGGAGCGCAGCCGCTGTACGCCGCGCACGGTCTCCGGGGTCACGGTGTGCGAGGCGTCGTCGAAGGCGAGGAAGGCGAAGAGGGAGCGGTCGGTGCGGGCGGCCGCGGCGGCGTTGAACTGGGCGAGCAGCAGCCGGGCCAGCATCCGGGAGGCGTCGGCGTGCCCGCGCTCGGGGAGGTCGACGCGGACGCGGACCGGGTGCTCCAGGGCACGCAGCGAGAAGGGCCTGCCCTGGCCGGTGGTGTCGAAGTCCCCGACGTTGAAGAACGTGGCGAAGGCGGGCCGGTCCAGCAGGGCCACCCGGTCGGCGAGGGCGGGTCCGGGGTCGGCGGGGGTCCCGTGCTGCCGTTGCCGGGCGTCGAGCTCGCGGAGCATGGCGTGCGCTCCGGCGTCGGCCAGGGCCCGGCGCAGCCCGTCGAGCACGTCCGGGACCTGGTCGAGCAGCTCGCGGAGCTCGGGCACGGCGGGGAAGCGGTCGTACGCCGCCCGGAAGGGTCCGAGGAGCTGCGCGAGGGCGGTCGCGGCCCGGCGCACGTCGATCCCGGGCACGTCCCCGACGAAGGCCTCGGCGAGCAGGGTGGCGGCCTCGTCGGGGTCGGTGGTGCCGCCGTAGAGGTCGAGGTCGTACACGGAGGCGGGGTCGCCGACGCGGACGACGACGTCGTAGGCGTCGTCCGGCCCGAGCTGCGCCCCGGCCGCCCCGACGGCGACCACGGCGGCCTGCCCGGCGAGCGCCTGCAGTGCGAGGGATTCGACGACGGGCCGCACGAGGCGCCCCGTCTTCCCGGCTCCGGAGGGCCCGACGGCGAGCAGGGAGGTCCCGAGGACCTCGGGGTCGAGCGCGAGCGAGGTGCCGCGGCGGGCGTACGGGTTGCGCGGCCCGTCCTCGACGGTGCCGAGCAGCACCTGACGGGCGAGCAGATCGTGCCGGGCGGCCCGCACGGGCAGGTCCCGCGCCCCGGACGGGTGCACGCAGGCCCCGGCGCCCTTGTCCCGCACGGCCTCGGCAAAGGCCCGCAGCCGCGGCGGGTCGACGGTCACCGACTCCCAGGCCCGCCGGATCCGCGCATAGTCCACATCATTCATCCGCCCGGCCCCGACCTCGCCCTCCAGCCGGTCGGCCGCCTCCGCCAACCCGGCCCCGCGCACCTGCGGCCACCGCGCGGGGTCCTCGGGGCCGCCCTGCTCGGACCGGGAGGCCGGGACGGCCGCCTGGACGGCCCGTCCGGCGCGGCTGCCGATGACGCGGCGGGCCAGCTCGGGCCAGCGGCCGAGGCGCCCGAATCCGACGGCCAGGATGATGGCGACGACGCCGTACCAGATGTACGCGGCGACGACGGAAGGCAGCGTCCCGGCCCAGGAGTCGGGCGTGAACATGTAGAGCGGCCAGAGCCAGAAGCCGCCGAGGTAGCCGTTCCACAGCAGGGACCACAGCAGCAGCCCGGCCAGGAGGGCGATCAGGGCCCCGCTGAGCAGTTGGCGGGTCGGGGTCGCCTCGGGCTCTTCGGCGGCCCGCGGCACGTGCCCGTACGACCAGACGCCCGGCCCGTCCGAGGAGCGCGGGACGCGCAGCCACTCCCCGAGTGTGGGGCCGGCCGCCGGCGCGTGGGCCGGCTTCGGCGGGAGGCCCGGAGGCGGTGGGGAGGCCGGCCGCGGGATGTGCCCGGTGCGGGGCGGGCGCGTCTCGTGCGTGCCGTCGGTGTCCATGAAACCCCTGCCCCCTGCCCGTTCCTGCGCTGCGCCGCTCAATGTAGTTGCCCGACAGCGGCCGTGGGCCCGTACCCGTGCACCATTTCGCCGCGCCGCCCACAAGACCCGCCCACATCCTTCCTATGGCCGTCACGGACAAGGAAACGCGGACACCACTCCCGGATGGAGCATGCAGTACCCCCTCTCCCGGGCCTAGCCTGCGGACAAAGACACAAGTGCGTCCGAAAACACCCCCCAGGAGCCCTCTATGACCGCTGTCCCGCAGGAGCGCCGCATCGTCACCGCGATCCCCGGCCCCAAGTCGCAGGAGCTGCAGGCCCGCCGCCTCGAGACGGTGGCCGGCGGCGTGGGCTCCGTGCTCCCCGTCTTCACGGCCCGCGCGGGTGGCGGCATCATCGAGGACGTCGACGGCAACCGCCTGATCGACTTCGGCTCCGGCATCGCCGTGACCTCGGTCGGTGCCTCCGCCGAGGCCGTCGTGCGCCGCGCCTCCGCGCAGCTCGCCGACTTCACCCACACCTGTTTCATGGTCACCCCCTACGAGGGCTACGTAGAGGTCTGCGAGGCCCTCGCCGAGCTGACGCCGGGCAACCACGCCAAGAAGTCGGCCCTGTTCAACTCCGGCGCCGAGGCCGTCGAGAACGCCGTCAAGATCGCCCGTGCGTACACCAAGCGCCAGGCCGTCGTCGTCTTCGACCACGGCTACCACGGCCGTACGAACCTGACGATGGCGCTGACCTCGAAGAACATGCCGTACAAGCAGGGCTTCGGTCCGTTCGCCCCCGAGGTCTACCGCGTCCCGGTCGCCTACGGCTACCGCTGGCCCACCGGCGCCGAGAACTGCGGCCCCGAGGCCGCCGCCCAGGCGATCGACAACATCACCAAGCAGATCGGCGCCGAGAACGTCGCCGCGATCATCATCGAGCCGGTCCTCGGCGAGGGCGGCTTCATCGAGCCGGCCAAGGGCTTCCTCCCGGAGATCGTGAAGTTCGCCAACGACAACGGCATCGTCTTCGTCGCCGACGAGATCCAGTCCGGCTTCTGCCGCACCGGCCAGTGGTTCGCGTGCGAGGACGAGGGCATCGTCCCCGACCTGATCACCACCGCCAAGGGCATCGCGGGCGGTCTGCCGCTCGCCGCCGTGACCGGCCGCGCCGAGATCATGGACTCCGCCCACGCGGGCGGCCTGGGCGGCACCTACGGCGGCAACCCGGTGGCGTGCGCCGGTGCGCTCGGCTCCATCGAGACCATGAAGGAGCTCGACCTCAACGCCGCGGCGAAGAAGATCGAGTCCGTCATGAAGGCCCGCCTGACGGCCATGCAGGAGAAGTACGACATCATCGGCGACATCCGCGGCCGCGGCGCCATGATCGCGATCGAGCTCGTCAAGGACCCGGTCTCCAAGACCCCCTTCCCGGAGGCGGCCGGCGCGCTCGCCAAGGCCTGCCACGCCGAGGGCCTGCTCGTCCTCACCTGCGGCACCTACGGCAACGTGCTCCGCTTCCTCCCGCCGCTCGTCATCGGCGAGGACCTGCTGAACGAGGGCCTGGACCTCATCGAGGCCGCGTTCGCGGCCATCGGCACGGAGATCTGATCGAACGTCTAGAACGCCCGATCGCAAGGCCCGAGCAGTACCGGTGGTAACGGTCGGGCGCTGTGAAGAAGGTGTGGGGGGCCGATGGCGGGAGCGCGTTCCAGCTGTCGGTCCCCTTTTCTCTGCCGTACGGTTTCTGCAGATGAGTGAGACACCCCGCTCCCGGGAAATCGGGGGCGACACCAGTACCGGGCTTCCCCAGCGCCGCACTGGGCATGCGTTCGCGCACACTCCTCACCGATCGGACGGCCGTCCGCCCCAAACCCCCCGGGGCGCGCGGCAACCCGATCCGGGCGGCCGTCCCGGAACCATCCCCCCTGTTCCGGGACGGCCGGCCATCATCCGGGCCGCGCTCTGTCTGACCGCCTTCGCCCTGATCACCTGGCAGGTCCTGGTCTCGGGCCCGCTGCTGTCCCCGGACGAGCGCCTCAGCCGCGCCGTCGTCCGCTCCGTCCCGGACACCGTCACCGAGCGCCTGTCGGACCTCGGCAACATCCCGGTCGCGGTCCCGGTCCTGATCCTCGCGGTCGCGTACGCCGCCCGGCGCGGCAATCGCCTCGGCGCGGCGGCCGCGGCGCTGGCCATGGCCCTGGTGCCGGCCCTGATCGTCCCGCTCAAGGAGTGGACCGCCCGCCCGGGCCCCCTGGAGCCCTGGGCCGCCGGGTACTACCCCTCGGGCCACACCGCCACCTCGGCCGTCGCCTACATCGGCGCGGCCCTGCTCCTCGCCCCGTACACCCGCCGCAACTGGCCGACGGCCGCCGCCCTCGTCCTCACGGGGGCCACGGCCGTCGGGCTGGTGCTGCGGGGCTGGCACTGGCCGCTGGACGTGCTGGCCAGCCTGTTCCTGTGTACCCCGCTGCTGCTGGCAGTGCGCTGGTTCAGCCTCCGAAGTACGCGTCGAAGTTCCGGCTGAACTCCCAGCCCCCGAAGCGGTCCCAGTTGATCGACCAGGTCATCAGGCCGCGCAGGGCGGGCCAGGTGCCGTGGGTCTGGTACGCACCGCAGTTCGTCTTCTTCGTCAGGCAGTCCAGGGCCTTGTTCACCTCGGCGGGCGGGGTGTGGCCGTTGCCCGCGTTCGTCGTCGCGGGCAGGCCGATGGCGACCTGGTCCGGGCGCAGCGCCGGGAAGACGCGGGCGGTGTTGCCCGCGACCGGGAAGCCGGTGAGGAGCATGTCGGTCATGGCGATGTGGAAGTCCGCGCCGCCCATGGAGTGGTACTGGTTGTCCAGGCCCATGATGGAGCCCGAGTTGTAGTCCTGGACGTGGAGCAGGGTGAGGTCGTCGCGCAGGGCGTGGATGACCGGGAGGTACGCGCCGGCGCGCGGGTCCTGGCCGCCCCAGGGGCCGGAGCCGTAGTACTGGTAGCCGAGCTGGACGAAGAAGGTCTCGGGGGCCATGGTCAGGACGAAGTCCGGGCCGTACTTGGCCTTGAGGGTCTTCACGGCGGAGATCAGGTTGACGATCGCCGGGGTGGTGGGGGCGCGGAAGTCGGTGTCGCCGGTGGCGAGGGAGAGGGAGTGGCCCTCGAAGTCGATGTCCAGGCCGTTGAGCCCGTATTCGTCGATGATCCTGCCGACGGAGGAGACGAAGGTGTCGCGGGCGGCGGTGGTCGCCAGCTGCACCTGGCCGTTCTGGCCGCCGATGGAGATCAGGACCTTCTTGCCGGCGGCCTGCTTGGCCTTGATGGCCGCCTTGAACTCGGCCGGGGATTCGACGTTCGGGCATTCGGCGACCGGGCAGAGCTGGAAGCGTATGTCGCCGGAGGTCACCGAAGTCGGTTCGCCGAAGGCGAGGTTGACGACGTCCCAGGAGGCGGGCACGTCGGCCATCCGGACGTAGCCGGAGCCGTTGGCGAAGCTCGCGTGGAGGTAGCCGACCAGGGCGTGCGCGGGGAGGCCGCCACCGCCGCCGCCGCCGCCGGTCGTGGTCCCGGACACGGGGGCGCTCTTGGCGGACTCGCCCGCCGCGTTCACCGCGCTGACCCGGAAGGTGTACGTCGTGGACGCGGCGAGCCCGGTGATCGTCGCCGAGGTTCCGGTGACGCTCAGGGGCGCTGCTCCGTCGCGGTGGATCGTGTAGCCGGTGGCTCCGGAGGCCGCCGACCAGGACAGGTTCAGGGTGCTCGCGGTGGCGCCGGACGCCGTCAGGCCGGTGGGGGCGGCCGGGGGCTGGGGGTCGACGGGGCCGCCGGGGTCGGGGCCGACGAGGGTGAGGTCGTCGGTGAAGTGCGCCGGCTGGCCGTACCAGCCGTGGGTGTAGACGGTGACCGAGGTGGTCGAAGGGCCGGTGCGGAAGCCGGTGGTCAGCTGCTTCCACGCGCCCGGGGTCTGCGTCCAGGTCGACACGTCGGTGGTGCCGGTCCCGCTCGCGCCGAGGTAGACGTACGCGCCCTGCACCCAGGCGCCGAGCGTGTACGTCGAGTCGGGCTTGACGGTGACGGTCTGGGAGCAGCGGGCGTTGTCCTGCCCGGCCGGGGTGGCCTTGAGGGCGGAGCCGCCGCCGTGGACCGGGGTGGTGACGACCGTTCCGCTGCCGGCCGAGCAACTCCAGCCGGTGAGGCCGGACTCGAAGCCTCCGTTGCGGGCGAGATCGGCGTCGGCGGCCGCGGCCGGGGGGCCCGCGGCGAGGAATCCGGCCGCCGCCAGGGCGGCGGCCGTGAGGATGGACCAGGCTCTGCGCACAACTGCCTCCGGAGCATGGGGGGATGGAGCCAGACTGTCGGACAGGGAACAGTGGCGCCCAAGATGGTCCAGACCAATATCCTTGTCAAGGCTTCCGGTACCCCCGCTCCCCCGCCGCCGCCAGGACCGTCGCCGCGGCCTCGTGCATCGCGAGCTCCAGGACCGCCGGATCGGTGAGCGTCCCCTCCCCGTCCGGAAGCACCAGCCAGCGCACCCCGCCCGTCGCCCGGCCCGGATACGGGACCACGATCCAGGTCCCGCGCCCCGCTCCCCGCACGCCCGTGCCGATCCAGCGGGACGCCGTGCCCGGGGGCACGAAAAAGCCCAGCCTGCCGAACACTGTGCGGCTCCGCCGCGTGGCGCCGAAATCGGCGAGCACCGGGCCGGGCCGGTCGAGGAGCAGGTTCAGCACGTCGAGGGTGGCCTGCCCCAGCTCCCCGGGCAGGATCAGCACGTCCCAGCGCCGGCCGGCGGGCAGGAGGGCCACCCCGAGGGGGTTGCGCTCCCATTCCCACCGGCAGGCGTCGGGATCCGGCGCCACCGATACCAGCCATTCCACTGCCGTCTTGTCCGGGGTCGTCATCGCCCGGCCTCCCGTTCCCTGCCTAGGTGAAGGTGTCTCACCGGGAGAGAGCGGGGCCGGGCGCGACTATGACGCGGCTTCCACCACTCCGTGGTGGTGAACCGGGTCACATGGCGAGGGGCGGGTGTGCGCCGGGGGCGTGCAGGCCGGACGGCGGCCGTCCCCGTCAGCTGTCGAAGCCGAGCCCGAAGCGGTCCAGCGTCTTCAGCCACAGGTTGCGGTGGCCGCCGCGGGCGTCGGCGCGGGCCAGCGACCACTTGGTGAGCGCGATCCCGGTCCACGCGAAGGGCTCGGGCGGGAACGGCATCGGCTTGGACTTCACCATCTGCAGCCGGGTGCGCTCGGTGGGAACGCCGTCCAGCAGGTCCAGCATCACGTCCGCGCCGAAGCGCGTGGCGCCCACGCCGAGCCCGGTGTAGCCGGCCGCGTAGGCGACCTTCCCCGAGTGCGCGGTGCCGAAGAAGGCGGAGAAGCGCGAGCAGGTGTCGATCGCACCGCCCCAGGCATGGCTGAACTTCAGGCCCTCCAGCTGCGGGAAGCAGGTGAAGAAGTGCTCGGCGAGCGTGAGGTAGGTCTCGGGGCGGTGGTCGTACTCGGAGTCGAGCTTCCCCCGGTAGGGGTAGATCGCGTCGTAGCCGCCCCACAGGATCCGGTTGTCCCGGGTGATCCGGAAGTAGTGGAACTGGTTGGCGCTGTCGCCCAGCCCCTGCCGGTTCTTCCAGCCGATCGCGGCCAGCTGCTCCTCGGTCAGCGGCTCGGTCATCAGCGCGTAGTCGTAGACCGGGACCGTGAAGGGGCGGATCCGCTTGACCAGCGAGGGGAAGATGTTGGTGCCCAGGGCGACCCGGCGGGCGAGGATCGTGCCGTAGGGGGTCTGGACGGCCATCCCGGTGCCGACCGAGGACATCTTCAGGCCGCGGGTGTTCTCGTAGATCCGCACCCCGAGGTCGAGGCAGGCCCGCTTGAGGCCCCAGGCCAGCTTCGCCGGGTTGAGCATGGCGACTCCGTCGCGGTCCCAGAGGCCCGCGAGGAAGTTCGGGGAGTCGACCTCGGCGCGCACGGCCTCGGCGTCCAGCCATTCGGAGCCGCCGGCCAGGCCGAGGCGCTCGGCCTCCTCGTGGAGCTCGCGCAGCTCCTCGACCTGGTGCGGCTCGGTGGCCACGTCGATCTCGCCGGTGCGCTCGAAGTCGCAGTCGATGCCGTAGCGGGCGACCGCCTCCTCGATGGCGTCGAGGTTGCGCGCGCCCAGCTCCTCCAGCTTGGCGAGCTCGTCGGGCCAGCGGGCCAGTCCGTTGGCGAACCCGTGGGTGAGGGAGGCCGCGCAGAAGCCGCCGTTGCGGCCGGAGGCGGCCCAGCCCGCCTCCTTGCTCTCGATCAGGACGACGTCCCGCCCGGGATCGCGCTCCTTGGCGAGCAGCGCGGTCCACAGCCCGCTGTAGCCGCCGCCGATGACCAGCAGGTCGCAGCGCTCGTCGGAGGTGAGCGCCGGCTGGGGGGCGGGCTTGCCGGGGTCGTCCAGCCAGTACGAGACCGGCTTCGCTTCGGAAAGGGATTTCGCAACACTACGCATGGCGACTGGGGCCATGGCTTCCAACTCCCTACAGGGGTCTACTTCGGTTGTGCCTTCTTGCGGCGGTTGCCGACCATCTGGCCGGCGAGGACCACCAGCACCGCGATGACGAACATCGCCGTACCGATGACGTTGATCTGGACGGGCGTACCGCGCTGGGCCGATCCCCACACGAACATGGGGAAGGTGACGGTGTTGCCCGAGTTGAAGTTGGTGATGATGAAGTCGTCGAACGAGAGCGCGAAGGAGAGCAGCGCGCCCGCCGCGATACCGGGTGCCGCGATCGGCAGGGTGACCCGTATGAAGGTCTGCACCGGGCCCGCGTAGAGGTCGCGGGCGGCCTCCTCCAGCCGCGGGTCCATGGACAGGACGCGAGCCTTGACGGCGGCGACGACGAAGCTGAGGCAGAACATGATGTGGGCGATCAGGATCGTCCAGAAGCCCAGCTGGATGCCCATGTTGAGGAAGAGCGCGAGCAGCGAGGCCGCCATCACGATCTCGGGCATGGCCATGGGCAGGAAGATCAGCGAGTTGACCGCGCCGCGCGCCCGGAAGCGGTAGCGGACCAGCGCGAAGGCGATCGCGGTGCCCAGGGCGGTGGCGCCGAGGGTGGCCCACAGGGCGATCTGCAGCGAGAGCGAGAGGGAGCCGCACAGGTCGGCGACCCCGCAGGGGTCCTTCCACGCGTCGAGCGAGAACTCCTGCCAGGCGTAGTTGAACCGCCCGGTGGGGTTGTTGAAGGAGAAGACGGTCACGACCACGTTCGGCAGGATCATGTACGCGAGCGTGCCGAGGCCGAAGATGACGACGAGATTGCGCCGCAGCCAGGTGGTGAGAGTGCGCATCAGACCAGGTCCTCCGTCCCCGCTCGGCGGATGTAGATGGTGACCATGATCAGCACGATGGCCATGAGGATGAAGGACAGCGCGGCCGCCGTCGGGTAGTCGAGGATGCGCAGGTACTGCGACTGGATGACGTTGCCGATCATCCGGGTGTCCGTGGAGCCGAGCAGCTCGGCGTTGACGTAGTCGCCGCTCGCCGGGATGAAGGTGAGCAGGGTCCCGGAGACCACGCCCGGCATGGAGAGCGGGAAGGTCACCTTCCGGAAGACCGTGGCGGGCTTCGCGTACAGGTCCCCTGCCGCCTCGTGGAGGCGGGTGTCGATGCGCTCCAGCGAGGAGTACAGCGGCAGGATCATGAAGGGGAGGAAGTTGTACGTCAGACCGCAGACGACCGCGAGCGGCGTGGCCAGCACACGGTCCCCCTCGGTCATGCCGAGCCAGCTGGTGACGTCGAGGAAGCCGATGTTGTTGAGGACGGCGACCACCGGCCCGCCGTCCGCCAGGATCGTCTTCCAGGCGAGGGTGCGGATCAGGAAGCTGGTGAAGAACGGGGCGATGACCAGCACCAGCAGCAGGTTGCGCCAGCGGCCCGCCTTGAAGGCGATCAGGTAGGCCAGCGGGTATCCGAGCAGCAGGCAGAGCGCGGTGGCGGTGCCCGCGTAGAGCAGGGAGCGCAGGAACTGCGGGTAGTACTCGGTGAAGGCGTCCCAGTAGGTCTGAAAGTGCCAGGTGACCTGGAAGCCCTCTTCGAGGGAGCCGGTCTGCACCGAGGTGGAGGCCTGGTAGACCATCGGCAGCACGAAGAAGACCAGCAGCCACAGGATGCCGGGGAGCAGCAGCCAGTACGGGACCATCCGCTTGCGCACGGACGCCTTGTGCACCGGGGGTTCGGCGGGGGCGGGCGCCTGGGGCGGCGCCGCGGTGGTCGTCATGCGCTCTCCTCCACCGTCTCGATGCCCGCGTCGATGTCCTGGGCGGCGTCCAGGCCGAAGGAGTGCTCCGGGTTCCAGTGCAGGATCACCTCGGCGCCCGGGACGAGGCGGGCGTCCCGCTCGATGTTCTGGGCGTACACCTCCAGCTCGGGGCAGACCCGGCTGTCGATGACGTACTGGGTGGAGACGCCGATGAAGGAGGAGTCGGCGATGCGGCCGGGGACCTTGTTGCGGCCGGCGGCGATGGTGTGCTCCTCGTCGGCGTGGACCAGGGAGATCTTCTCCGGGCGCACTCCGACCAGCAGCTTTCCGCCGGCGCGGGGGGTGGTCGAACATCGGGCGGCGGGCAGGTGCAGCTTCGTGCCGGAGGCGGAGACCACGACCTCGGTGCCCGCGGACTCCACGGACGCCTCGATGAGGTTGGAGGTGCCGAGGAAGTTGGCGACGAAGGTGGTGCCCGGGTTCTCGTACAGCTCGGCGGGGGCGCCCAGCTGCTCGACGCGGCCGCCGTTCATCACGGCGACCGTGTCGGCCATGGTCATGGCCTCCTCCTGGTCGTGCGTGACGTGCACGAAGGTGATGCCGACCTCGGTCTGGATCCGCTTGAGCTCCAGCTGCATCTGGCGGCGCAGCTTGAGGTCGAGGGCGCCGAGCGGCTCGTCGAGGAGGAGCACCTGGGGGTGGTTGATCAGGGCGCGGGCGACCGCGACGCGCTGCTGCTGGCCGCCGGAGAGCTGGTGCGGCTTCTTGCCGGCCTGCTCGCCGAGCTGCACCAGCTCCAGCATGTCGTCGACCTGCTTCTTGACCGACTTGATGCCGCGGCGGCGCAGGCCGAAGGCGATGTTCTCGAAGATGTTGAGGTGCGGGAAGAGCGCGTAGCTCTGGAAGACCGTGTTCACCGGGCGCTTGTACGGCGGCAGGTGGGTCACCGCACGGTCGCCGAGGTGGACCGTGCCGGTGGAGGGCTCCTCCAGGCCGGCGATCATGCGCAGGGTGGTGGTCTTCCCGCAGCCCGAGGCGCCGAGCAGGGCGAAGAAGGAGCCCTGGGGGATGGTGAGATCCAGCGGGTGCACGGCGGTGAAGGTGCCGTAGTGCTTGCTGATCCCGGCGAGGCGGACGTCGCCGCCTGCGGTCTTGTCAGTCATGGGTGGGTCCCGGGGTTGGGTGGGGGAAGGGTCAAGGGCTTGGGAGCCGGCCGGGGTGCGCCGCCGCCGGTTCGTCCGGCGGGCGGCGCCCCGGTCCTCCACGGCTCGCCGCGGGGCGTCAGGCTCCGATGAGCTTGGCGAACTTCTCTTCGTACGCCGTCTCTTCCTCGCTGGTGAGCGAGCGGAAGGCGTGTGCCTTGGCGGCCATCGCCTTGTCCGGGACGATCAGGGGGTTGTCCGCGAGTGCGGGATCGATCTTGGCCAGCTCGTCCTTGACGCCTTCGACCGGGCAGACGTAGCTGATGAAGGCGGCCAGCTGGGCGGCGATCGGGGGCTCGTAGTAGAAGTCGATGAGCTTCTCGGCGTTGGCCTTGTGCCGGGCGTGGGCCGGGACCAGCAGGTTGTCGCTGGAGGTGATGTATCCGGGGGCCGGGATCGCGTACTGGATGTCCGGGTTGCCGGCCTGGAGCTGGATGACGTCGCCCGCCCAGGCGAGGCAGGCGGCCAGGTCCCCCTTGTCGAGGTCGGCGGTGTAGTCGTTGCCGGTGAAGCGGCGGATCTGCTTGGTGTCCACGCCCTTCTGGAGCCGGCCGATGGCCCCGTCGAAGTCCGCGGTGGTGAAGTTGGCGGGGTCCTTGCCCTGGTCGAGCAGGGTCATGCCGACACTGTCGCGCATCTCGGTGAGGAAGCCGACCCGGCCCTTGAGGGTGGGGTCGTCGAGCAGCTGGGTGACGGAGTCGACCTTCTTCCCGTCGGTGGCCTTGGTGTTGTAGGCGATGACGGTGTCGATGCCGGTCCACGGGTAGCTGTACGCACGGCCCGGGTCCCAGTCGGGGGTGCGGAACTGCGGGATCAGGTTGGCGTAGGCGTGCGGCAGGTTCGAGGGGTCGAGCTTCTGCGCCCAGCCGAGGCGGATGATGCGGGCGGCCAGCCAGTCGGTGACGACGATCAGGTCGCGGCCGGTGTCCTGGCCGGCGGCGAGCTGCGGGCGGATCTTGCCGAAGAACTCGACGTTGTCGTTGATGTCCTCGGTGTACTTGACTTTGATCCCGGTCCGCTTGGTGAACTCCTCCAGGGTGGGACGGGTCTTCTCGTCGTCGCTGGTGTCCATGTACTCGGTCCAGTTGGAGAAGTTGATCTCCTTCTCCTGAGCCGAGTGGTCGTCGGAGGCCGCTGCCGTGTCGCCCTGGCGCTTGGCGGGCGGGATGCCGCACCCGGCGAGGGTGGACAGGCCGCCGAGGGTGAGCGCCCCGACTCCGGAGGCGCGCAGCAGCGAGCGGCGGGTGAGGGCGCCGCGCCCGCTGGTGAGGCTGCGCCGCATCGCGGCGAGTTGCGCCGCCGAGAGGCGGTCGGGCTCGAACTGCTCCATGCGCGTTGCCCTTTCGGGAGGTGGACCGCTGGTCGAGCGGTGCGTCTGCTATCGGTCCCCGAAGATCGTGCGGTGCCAGTCCTTGGCCGCCACCGCCGTGTTGTCGTACATCACGTGCTTGACCTGCGTGTACTCCTCGAAGGAGTAGGCGGACATGTCCTTGCCGAAGCCGCTGGACTTGTAGCCGCCGTGGGGCATCTCGCTGATGATCGGAATGTGGTCGTTGATCCAGACGCAGCCCGCCTTGATCTCGCGGGTGGCGCGGTTGGCGCGGTAGAGGTCGCGGCTCCAGGCGGAGGCGGCGAGTCCGTAGGGGGTGTCGTTGGCCAGCGCGATGCCCTCGTCGTCGGTGTCGAAGGGCAGGACGACCAGCACCGGACCGAAGATCTCCGACTGGACGACCTCGCTGTCCTGGGCGGCGCCCGCGATGAGGGTGGGCCGGTAGTACGCGCCGGTGGCGAGTTCGCCGCCCGGGATCTCGCCGCCGGTCACGACGGTGGCGTAGCCGCGGGCGCGCTCGACGAAGCCGGCTACGCGGTCGCGCTGGGCGTGCGAGACCAGGGGTCCGAGGTCGGTGGTGGCCGCGAAGGGGTCGCCGAGGCGGACGGTCTCCATCAGCTCGGCGACGCGGGCGACGAAGGCGTCGTGGAGGGGGCGCTGGACGTACGCGCGGGTGGCGGCGGTGCAGTCCTGGCCGGTGTTGATGAGGGAGGCGGCGACGGCGCCGTGCGCGGCGGCCTCCAGGTCGGCGTCGTCGAAGACGAGGAAGGGTGCCTTGCCGCCGAGCTCCAGGTGGAGCCGCTTGACGGTGGCGGTGGCGATCTCCGCGACCCGCTTGCCGACGCCGGTGGAGCCGGTGAAGGAGGTCATGACCACGTCGGGGTGGCCGACCAGGTGCTCGCCGGCGTCGCGGCCGGCCCCGGCGACGATGTTGATCACGCCGTCGGGCAGGCCGGCGTCCTTGGCCGCCTGCGCGAACATGAGCGAGGTCAGCGGGGTGAGCTCGGCGGGCTTGAGGACGATGGTGTTGCCGGCGGCGATGGCCGGGAGGATCTTCCAGGCGGCCATCTGGAGCGGGTAGTTCCAGGGCGCGATGGAGCCGACGACCCCGATGGGCTCGCGGCGCACGTAGGAGGTGTGGTCGCCGGAGTACTCGGCGGCGGCCTGCCCCTGCAGGTGGCGCGCGGCGCCCGCGAAGAAGGCGGTGTTGTCGATGGTCCCCGGCACGTCGAACTCCGTGGACAGCTTGATCGGCTTGCCGCACTGGAGGGACTCGGCGTACGCGAAGTCCTCGGCCTGCTCGGCCAGTACGGCGGCCAGCCGGTGCAGGGCGTCCGACCGCTCACCGGGGGTGGCGGCGGACCAGCCCGTGAAGGCCCTCTTGGCGGCGGCGACGGCCTCGTCGACGTCCGCGGTGCTCGCGAGTTCGTAGGTGAGGACCTCGTCGCCGGTGGCCGGATCGACCACCGTGTGTGACCGTCCGGACGTGCCGGACCTCAGCTGTCCGTCGATGTACTGCGCGCCGTCTGCGAAGCGGTCTTTGACCTGGAAGCGGTTGCCCATCACGCTCTCACGCTCTCCGTAGCTACAGTTCGAGCTACAGCTCGAATTGAGTGCCGATCCTGGCAGAGGAGGTCCCCTCGGCCAAGTGATTCCGTTGTTGCCTTTTGATTACGCGACGGAATCGGTCGACCATGTGTCGAGGCACACCCGAAATCCCGTACGAAGTGTCAGTGGCGACTGTCAGACTCGCGTGCATGGAGATGATCGACAACCTGATCAAGCAGGTCAGCCGCGGTGAGCGGGTGAAGTTCCTGCCGTTCTGGGGACACCGGCCGAGGCCGGACGGGACGCTCGGGCCGAGCTGCCTCAGCCAGTGGTGGCCGTCCGCTTTCACTGTGGGTGACGTCCGGTACGCCACCGCCGAGCACTGGATGATGGCCGGGAAGGCTCGGCTGTTCGGGGACGCGGAGGCGGAGCGGGCGGCCCTCGCGGCCCGGACCCCGGCCGAGGCGAAGAAGGCCGGGCGGCTGGTGCGCGGATTCGACGACGCGGTGTGGCAGCGCGAGCGGTACGGGATCGTGGTGGAGGGCAGCGTGCACAAGTTCGCCTCCGACCCGGCCCTGCGCTCGTACCTGCTGACCACCGGGGACCGGGTACTGGTGGAGGCGAGCCCGGTGGACCGGATCTGGGGCATAGGCCTGGCCCCCGACGACGAGCGCGCCCTGGACCCGGCGAGCTGGCGCGGCCTGAACCTGCTGGGCTTCGCCCTCATGGAGGCCCGGGAGCGGCTGCGCGAGGGCGGCGCGTGACGGAGCGGCGCAGGGTGGCCGCCGTGATCATCCGGGACGGCTGCGTGCTCATGGTGCGCGAGCGCGGCCGGGGGCCCGCGGGCCGGCACGACGGGCCGGAGTACTGGACCCTGCCGGGTGGCGGGATCGAAGCCGGCGAGCAGCCCGAGGAGGCGGTCCGGCGGGAGGTGGCCGAGGAGGTGGGGCTGCACGCCCTGGGCGTGCGGTTCGCCTACGACTCGCCGTACCCGTCGGGCTGGACCGCCTGCTTCCGCGTGGACGTCGAGCCCGGCGATCCGGTCCTGGGGGTGGATGCGGACCTGGAGTGCGACTGCCCGCGGATGGTCGGGCTCATCTGGGTCCCGCTGTCGCGCGGGGGCGCCGACGGCGAGGTCATGGTGCCGACGCTGCTGATGGCGGCCACGGTCTGAGGGGCGGTAATTGCGTGGCGGCGCCCGGCCCCGGCGCCTAACGTGATCGTTGTCCAGGTGCGAAGGCGAGACCTACTTCCACTCTTCATGGGGAGGTCGCGGGTTCGAGTCCCGCCGCCGGCTCCGTGCCGGTGTAGCTCAGTTGGCAGAGCACCACGTGGTTTCGCCGAACTCGATCTCTGGACACCTACGTCACGCACCTCCCGGTGCGCAGGCTGCGGCTCCTTCTTTCGCAAAGACACCAGGCCGCCGCCACCTTGATCTCGGGAGGACGTGCGTGGGGGATGCCCGGTGCGCAGGCAGCGGTTACTTCCCGGACCCGGAGGTCGTGGGTTCGAATCCCACCCGGCCCCCCGCCCGCGAGGGCGACGGCCGGTGGAGCAGTCAGGAAGCTCGCCGGGCAATAGTCCGCCGCCGACCCTGATCTCGGGCATCCCTCACGTCACTCCTCCCCCGCTTCCTTTTGAATTCGGGGGAATTCACCATGGCTCGTTTCAACCTGCGCGCGTTCAGGTCCGCGCCCGACGCGTCCGCCTCGCCCACGTCGCCCACCTCGCCCGTGCGCTCGACCCGACGCTCCCGCACCCGCGAGAGCGGACCGGGCCACGAACGCGACGCGCGTTCCGAGCTGTTCCTGCTTGCCGTCGCCAACTTCGTGACGCAGCGGACCTTCTACGAGAGCGGCGAGGCCCGCGACGACCGCTTCGGCGCCCTCGTGCGCCGGCTCGCGGTCGAGGATCCCGCGTGGACGGCCGGCCTGCTGGGCTGGCTCCGCGGGGACGCGAACATGCGGACCGCCTCGCTCGTCGGCGCCGCGGAGTACGTCAAGGCGCGGCTCGACACCGGCGCCACCGACGGGCCGTCGAACCGCCAGGTCGTGGACTCCGTACTGCGGCGGGCGGACGAGCCCGGCGAGCTGCTGGCCTATTGGACGGCGACGTACGGGCGGAACGTGCCCAAGCCGGTCAAGCGCGGCATCGCCGACGCCGTACGCCGCCTGTACTCCGGCACCTCGCTGCTGAAGTACGACACCGACTCCAAGGCCTACCGCTTCGGCGACGTGCTCAACCTCGTGCACGCCTCCCCCGACCCGGCCAAGCCCTGGCAGGGCGAGCTGTTCCGCTACGCCCTCGACCGCCGCCACCACCCGGACGGCGCGGAGGTCCCGGCGGGCAACCGCACGCTCGCCGCCCACCGGGCGCTGATGGAGCTGCCGGTCTCCGAGCGGCGCGGGGTCGTCACGGCTCCGGACGGCGCCGAGCGGCTCGCGGAGGCGGGCATGACCTGGGAGGCGCTGGCCGGATGGCTGCAGGGGCCGATGGACGCGGCGGCCTGGGAGGCGGTCATCCCGTCCATGGGCGCGATGGCGCTGCTGCGCAACCTGCGCAACTTCGACCAGGCCGGGGTCTCGGACGAGGTGGCCGCGCGGGTCGCGGCGAAGATCTCCGACCCGGAGGTCGTGGCCCGGTCCCGGCAGTTCCCCTTCCGCTACCTGGCCGCCTACCAGCACGCTCCCTCGCTGCGCTGGGCGTACCCGCTGGAGCGGGCGCTCGGCCACTCGCTGGGCAACGTACCGGCCCTGCCGGGCCGGACGCTGGTCCTCGTCGACCGTTCCGGGTCGATGTGGTCCCCGCTGTCGGAGCGCTCGCAGCTCAACCGGGCCGACGCGGCCGCCGTCTTCGGGGCGGCGCTGGCGCTGCGCGCCGAGCACGGCGACCTGGTGCAGTTCGGCTCGGACAGCCACGTCGTCCCCTACACCCGGGGCGAATCCGTGCTGAAGGTGCTGGAGCGGTTCGGTGACCTCGGCGGCACCTACACGGCGAAGGCCGTGAAGGAGCACTACCGGGGCCACGACCGGGTGCTGATCGTCACCGACGAGCAGGCCGCCGGTTCCTACGGGGGCGATCCGACGGCCCAGGTGCCG
The DNA here is from genome assembly GCF_042736975.1 of Streptomyces sp. NPDC059989. NCBI lineage: Bacteria > Bacillati > Actinomycetota > Actinomycetes > Kitasatosporales > Streptomycetaceae > Streptomyces > Streptomyces sp. NPDC059989. Next base: position 105,953 of record NZ_JBHWUO010000014.1, on the reverse strand, counting down.
GACACCGTCCCGGTGTACACCTGGAACCTGGCCGGCTACCGGGTGGGGCACGCACCGTCGGGCTCGGCGCACCGGCACGCCTTCGGCGGGCTCACCGACGCGGCCTTCCGCATGGTGTCCCTGATCGAGGGCGGCCGGGACGCCGACTGGCCGTGGGCGGTCTGAGCCCGGCTCAGACCTTCTCGTGCACCTGGGAGTTCGAGTAGGGGCTGTCGTAGTCGGAGTCGTCGTCGGAGAACCCGTCGAGGACCGGGGCGAACATGGCGAACAGCATCAGGCAGCCCAGCAGGATGCCTATCGCGCCCAGGATGATGCCCGCGAGCGCCATCCCGCCGTTGTCGGCCTCGCCGCGGGTCGCCTTGCCCTTGCCCAGGGCGCCGAAGACGATCGCGCCGATGCCGAGCGCGATGGCTATGAAGCTGGTGATGCAGCCGACGACCGAGATGATGCCGAGGACCAGGGCGGTGATGCCGAAGCCGTTGCTCGGCTGGGCCCCGTACGGCGGGTACCCGGCGTATCCCGGGTAGTAGCCCTGGTGGCCGGGCTGACCCGGATGTCCCGGCTGACCGGGGTATCCGGGATAGCCCGCGTCGCCGGGGTACCCGTAGCCCGGCAGGGCGGGCGGCGTCGGCGGGCCGGGGTACCCGTAGGCGGCCGGGGCGGGACCGGTGACCGGCGGCGCGGCCGGAGCCGGGGACGCGAGCGGCACGGACGGGGTCGGTGTGGCGTCGCCCGGCATCCCCGCGAGCGTCGGCTGGTCGTGCACGGACGGCGGGCCCGACACACCCGGCGCACCCGGGATGCCCTGCTGCTTGCCCAGATCGACGGCCGGCCGCTCCGGCGGCGCCCACGGGTCTCGCTGCTCGGGACTGTTCTCGGTCATGCGGCACCCCCCTCTCGTACAGCCATGCTAAGCGCTGCCACCGACAGTCACCGGTCTGCCTACGATGAAGCCGACCTGCCCGTACCCGCGTCCTCCCGGAGGCATCCTCATGACCGACCTGCACCCCTTCATCGCGGGGCTGCCCAAGGCGGAACTCCACGTCCACCACGTCGGCTCGGCATCGCCGCGCATCGTCGCCGAGCTCGCCTCCCGGCACCCCGACTCGAAGGTGCCCACCGACCCCGAGGCGCTCGCCGACTACTTCACCTTCACCGACTTCGCGCACTTCATCGATGTCTACCTGTCGGTCGTCGACCTGGTCCGCACCCCCGACGACGTCCGCACGCTGACCTACGAGGTCGCGCGCGACATGGCCCGGCAGAACATCCGCTACGCCGAGCTGACCATCACCCCGTACTCCTCCACCCGCCGCGGCATCGAGGAGACGGCCTTCATGGAGGCCATCGAGGACGCGCGCAAGGCCGCCGAGGCCGAACTGAACGTCATCCTGCGCTGGTGCTTCGACATCCCCGGCGAGGCCGGCCTGGAGGCCGCGGCCGAGACCGCCCGCCTCGCCGTCGACCTGCGCCCCGAGGGCCTGGTCTCCTTCGGCCTCGGCGGCCCCGAGATCGGCGTGCCGCGCCCGCAGTTCAAGCCGTACTTCGACCGTGCCCGGGCCGCCGGCCTGCACAGCGTGCCGCACGCCGGCGAGACCACCGGTCCCGAGACGGTCTGGGACGCCATCCGCGAGCTGGGCGCCGAGCGCATCGGCCACGGCACCAGCGCGGCGCAGGACCCGGAGCTCCTCGCCTACCTCGCCGAGCACCGCATCGCGCTGGAGGTCTGCCCGACCTCCAACATCGCCACCCGCGCGGTGACGGACCTCGACCTGCACCCGGTCAAGGAGATGGTGGCCGCGGGCGTGCTCGTCACCATCAACAGCGACGACCCGCCGATGTTCGGCTCCGACCTCAACAACGAGTACGCGGTGGCCGCCCGCCTCCTGGACCTCGACGAGCGCGGGCTGGCGCAGCTCGCGAAGAACGCGGTCGAGGCCTCCTTCCTGGACCAGGCGGGCAAGGAGAAGCTCACCGCGGAGATCGACGCGTACACGGCCGAATGGCTCGCGCGCTGACGTCCCGCCGATCCGTACGGCCCTGAGAATGGGGTCATGCGAACCCTGACTGCCGTCGGCCACCGCGGCGATCCCTACCGTGTCCGTGAGAACACCCTCTTCTCGATCCGATCCGCCTTCGCGCGCGGGGCGGACGCGGTGGAGATCGACGTACGGCTGACCCGCGACGGGGTGCCGGTCCTCCTCCACGACGAGACGCTCCAGCGGCTGTGGGGCCATGACGTGCGGCTCGACGCCGTCACCGCGCCGCAGCTCAAGGAGTTGACGGAGGGTGGGGTTCCGACGCTGCGCGACGCCCTGATGGCGGCCGGAGCGGGCCGGGTGATGCTCGACCTGCCGGGTGCGAGCGCCGAGTCGGTACGGACGGTCGTGGACCTGGTCCGCGAGTGCGGGGCGCGCGAGCGCACGTACTACTGCGCGGGCCCGAACACCATGCTGGCGGTCCGCGCCGCCGATCCGGGCGCGGAGATCGCGCTGACCTGGACCACGCTGTCGCCGCCGCGCCGGGTGCTGATCGACGCGGTGACCCCGCGCTGGCTCAACTACCGCTTCGGGCTGGTGGACCGGGGGCTGACGGACGCGCTGCACCGGGACGGCCTGCTGGTGTCGGCCTGGACGGCGGACACGAAACGGTCCATGCGGCGGCTCGTCAGGGCCGGGGTCGACTCGATCACGACGAACCGGGTCGACGCCCTGACCGCCGTACGGGCCGAGCTCGGCCGGTGATACGCGAGCTGGCCGAGCGGGTCCGGCGGGCCAATCCCTGGGTCGTGGACCTGGGTCTGACCCTGCTGGTGCAGTCGGCGGTCACGATGCCGTTCGTGCTGCCGCGGGAGGCCGGGCTGCCGCCCGTGACCTGGGGCGCGTACGCGATGACCACGCTGGGGGTGGTGCCGCTGGTGTGGCGGCGGCACCGGCCGGTGACCGTACTGGTGGTGATCCTGCTCGTCGGCGGGGTGTACAAGGTGGCGCTCGACGGGCCCGGGCAGCCGCTGCCGTACGCCGGGCTGATCGCCTTCTACACGGTCGCGCTGCTGTGTACGGCGCGGGTGCGGGCGGCGGTCGGGGTGCTCTCGGTGGTGACCGTCGTCGGGTCGGTGGGGCTGAACACGGGCTCGGCCAGGGAGCTGTTCTTCACCATGTTCTGTGCGGCCGCGGCGTACGCGCTGGGCCGGCTCCAGTACACGCGGCAGGCCTACACGGCGGCGGTGGAGGACCGGGCGGCGCAGCTGGAGCGGGCGAACCGGATCGAGGCGGAGCAGGCCGCCGCGCGCGAACGGGCCCGGATCGCGCGGGAGATGCACGACATCCTCTCGCACGCGGTCAGCATCATGATCGTGCAGGCGGAGGCCGGTCCGGTGGCCGTGCGCAGGGCGCCGGCCAGGGCCGAGGCCGCCTTCGAGGCGATCGCCGAGACGGGCCGGGACGCGATGGCGCAGCTGCGCACGATGCTGGGCGTGCTGCGTACGGAGGAGACGGCTCCGCGCGCGCCCCAGCCCGGGATCGGGGCGCTGCCGGCGCTCCTGGACCGGGTGCGGGCCAGCGGATTGCGGGTGTCGTACGAGCGGACGGGCGAGGTGCGGGAGCTGCCGGCCGCGCTGGAGGCGACGGTGCACCGGGTGGTGCAGGAGGCGCTGACCAACGTCGTGAAGCATGCCGGGGCCTCGCTGGTGGAGGTCGGGCTGGACTACGGGCCGCGGTCGGTCACGGTGACGGTGACCGACGACGGCCGGGGTCCTGGCGGGGCCTCCGGCGGGCACGGCCTGATCGGGATCCGCGAGCGGGCGGCGGCGCACGGCGGGACGGCGGAGGCCGGTCCGGGGCCGGGCGGGGTCGGCTACTCGGTGCGGGTGGCCCTTGTAACCTCGGCGCTGGAGGTGGGGAATTGACGATCCGTGTGGTGGTGGCCGACGACCAGGAGCTGGTGCGCAGCGGGTTCGCGATGATCCTCGACGTGCAGGAGGACATCGAGGTCGTGGCGGAGGTCGGGGACGGCGCGGCGGCGGTGGAGGCGGTGGTCCGGCTCGCGCCGGACGTGGCGCTGCTGGACATCCGGATGCCGGTGCTGGACGGGATCGAGGCGTGCCGCACGATCACGGCGCGCAGTGCCTGCCGGACGGTGATGCTGACGACCTTCGATTCGGACGAGTACGTGTACGAGGCCCTGCACGCGGGGGCGAGCGGCTTCCTGCTGAAGGACGTACGGCGGGACGATCTGGTCCATGCGGTACGGGTGGTGGCGGCGGGCGATTCGCTGCTGGCGCCTTCGGTCGCGCGGCGGCTGATCGAGGAGTACACGGCGGCGACGGTGCGGCCCGCCCTTCCGTCGGACCGGCTGGAGGTGCTGACGGCGCGGGAGCGGGAGACGCTGCTGCACCTGGGACGGGGGCTGTCGAACGCGGAGATCGCGGCGGCTCTGGTGGTGAGCGAGCACACGGTCAAGTCGCACGTGGGGAACCTGCTGGCGAAGCTGGGGCTGCGGGACCGGATCCAGGCGGTGATCTGCGCGTACGAGACGGGCCTGATCGCGGCGGGTACTCCCTCTGGGGAGTGAGGGGACGGCGTGTCGGCTCCCTCCAGCCGGTGAGTTGTCGTACCGGTGAAGACCCCTCTCGGGGGTGATCCGCAACTACCCCTCTGACCTGCAGCATTGAGGTCATCGGGGCGCAGACGCCTTGCGGATCTCACAGGGGGAACCACCATGAACGCTCGTACACGCACGCTGATCGCCGCCGCTCTGGTCCTGGGCATCGCCTCCGGCCCGGCGGTCGCCGCACACGCGTCGGCGCCCGTGCCGACGGCCGCCGCCCGGGCCGACGGCCCGATCGTCCCGACCCCGCCGAACGCGGCGGCGCTGGAGAAGGCGATCGCGGGAGTGGGCGCGCAGAACGAGAGCGCGACGGCCGCGCTGGTCCGCGTGGGCGGCACGAGCGGGCGCTGGCAGGGGAGTTCGGGCGTCGCGGACATCCGCACCGGGCGGGCCGCTGTCGAGCAAGGCCGCTTCCGGGCGGGGTCGGTGACGAAGACCTTCACCTCGGCGGTGGTGTTGCAGCTGGCCGCCGAGGGCCGGGTGGATCTGGACCAGCCGGTCCGGCAGTACCTCCCCGGGACCATTCCCGACGCGTACGGCGCGGTCACGGTCCGGCAGCTGCTCAACCACACCAGCGGCATACCTGCGGCGGACGGGCCGGGGGACGCCTTCGAGTCGCAGTGGGAGCACCGCTTCGATGTGACCGATCCGCGTCTGCAGATCGCCAACGCCGTCGCCAAGGACAGGGAGTTCGCCCCGGGTGCGGCGCAGCACTACCTGAACATCAACTACACGGTGCTGGGCGTCCTGATAGAGGAGCTGACGGGCACGACGTACGAGGATGCGGTCGGCCGGCGGATCCTGAAGCCGCTGGGCCTGCACCACACCTCCTTCCCCGGGCGGACCCAGACGAAGATCTACGGGCCGCACAACCGGGGCTACCAGGCGGTGGCGAAGGCGGACGGCTCGACCGAGCTGCGCGATGTGACCGAGTGGAACTCGTCGGACCGGTGGGCGGCGGGCGACATCATCTCGACGACGGCCGATCTGGAGCGGTTCACCACAGCGCTGTTCAGCGGCCGGATCGTGCCGAAGGCCCAGCTGGAGGAGATGTTCACGGTGCCCCGGGTGAAGGACTTCGCGAGCGGCAAGTCCGCCACGCTGACGGCGGGCCTGGCGCGGCTGGTCCTGCCGGACGGCACGGTGGCGTGGGGCAAGACGGGCGGGCGGTACGGCTACAACACCGCGATAGGCGCGACCCGCGACCTGTCCCGCACGCTGGTGTACTCGGTGAACGCCACGGACGCCAAGGGCCAGGACATGAACAAGGTGGCCCTCGGCATCGTGATGGCGGCCTTCGCTAAGCCGGCATCGCCTCAAGGCGCTTGATCATGCGGCGGAGCACCAGCAGGGGGATCACCCCGAAGACTCCGAAGGACATGTCGATGACCGACCACCAGAAGGGGATGCCCCGGATGGGGCCGCAGATCAGGGCCAGGGGGATCACGCCCGCACAGGCGATCATGCCCGCCTCGACGATCCAGATGTTGCGGACCGGGTCGCGGTGGACCCCGTAGAAGAAGACGGCGATGACGAGGTGCGCGAAGGCGAGCCAGTCGGTGCCGTAGAGGAGGAAGGGGTACTGCGCGTCGGCCTGCTCCAGCCCGTCGCCGACCCGCCGCAGCCAGAAGTTGTCCACCAGGGCGTTGGCCCAGTGGAGCTCGCTGACCAGGGGGAAGGCGGTGAGGCCGCTGAGGACCAGGCAGACGATGAACAGGACCAGCCAGGCACGGATCCGCCGCTGAAGGGCGCTTCTCTCGCTCATGGAAGGAAGCCTACGCAGCTTTCTGAACACGTTCAGCCAAACTGCTGAACATGTTCAATTCTGTAGCCGGACCGTGATCAGAGTCCGACGATCGCGTTCCACCGCCTGGCGAGGGAGCGGCGCTCGGCGGAGGAGATGTCCCGGGCCACGACGAGCCGCTCGCGCATCGTGTCGTCGGGGAAGATCAGCGGGTTCTCGGCGAGTTCGGCGGTCTCCTTGTCGTCGGAGGCGGCCAGGACCTCCCGGGCGGCCGGTACCGGGCAGACGTAGTTGACGGAGGCGGCGAGCTCCGCGGCCACCTCCGGGGCGTAGTAGTGGTCGATCAGGGCCTCGGCGTTTGCCTTGTGCCGGGCGAGGTTGGGGACGAGCAGGCTCTCCGCCCAGAGTTCGGCCCCCTCCTCCGGAACCACGAACTCGATGTCCGGGTTGTCGGCCTGGAGCTGGATGGCGTCGCCGGAGTAGGCCTGGCAGGCCAGGACGTCGCCCTTGCTCAGATCGGAGGTGTAGTCGTTGCCGGTGAAGCGGCGGATGTGCTTCCTGCGCACCAGGTCCTCGACCTGGTCGCACATCCGGTGGAAGTCTGATTCGGTCCAACGGGTGACGTCCACGCCGTTGCCCTGCATCAGCAGGGAGAAGGACTCGTCGAGGCCGGAGAAGAGGGTGACCTTGCCCGCCAGGTCCTCTCGCCACAGGTCCGCGACCGACTTGATCTCCCGACCCAGGGCCTTGCGGTTGTAGGCGATGCCGGTGATCCCCGACTGCCAGGGGACGGTGTGCAGCCGGCCCTCGTCGAAGGCGGGGGAACGCAGTTGCGGGTCCAGGTACGTGGCCACGTTGGACTGCGCCGAGCGGTCCATCTTCTGGGCCCAGCCCAGGTGGACGAAGCGGGCGGCCATCCAGTCGCTGACGACGACCAGGTCGTGTCCCGTCTCCTGGCGGTTCATCAGGGCCGGGCTGATCTTGCCGAAGAACTCGTCGTTGTCGTTGATCTCCTCGGTGTACCGGACCTCGATGCCGGTCCGCTGCGAGAAGGCGTCCAGGGTCGGCCGGCGCTCCTCGTCCTCCTCGTCGGTGTCGATGTACAGCGGCCAGTTGGAGAAGGCGACGCTGCGGTCCCGCCCGGAGCGGTCGGTGCCCTCGCGCCGGTCCTCGGGGACGTAGGCGGCGGGCACTCCGCATCCGGTGAGGGCGGCCAGCAGCCCAGTGGCACCGAGGCCGCGCAGCGCGGCGCGGCGGGAGAAGGCGAGTTCAGGCATGGCCTCAGCCTCGGACAACGCGAAGGGGCGGGCAATAGACATGTTGTCTACTGCCCGCCCCGTCAACGCTGTGCTGTGATCGATGCGACCGATCAGCCGTCGAGCGAGGTCATCACGTGCTTGATGCGCGTGTAGTCCTCGAAGCCGTAGGCGGAGAGGTCCTTGCCGTAGCCGGACTTCTTGAAGCCGCCGTGCGGCATCTCGGCGACGAGCGGGATGTGGGTGTTGATCCACACGCAGCCGAAGTCGAGGTTCTTGGACATCCGCATCGCGCGGCCGTGGTCCTTGGTCCACACGGAGGAGGCGAGGGCGAACTCGACGCCGTTCGCGTACTCCAGGGCCTGGGACTCGTCCGAGAAGGACTGGACGGTGATGACGGGGCCGAAGACCTCGTTCTGGATGATCTCGTCGTCCTGCTTGAGGCCGGAGACCACGGTCGGGGCGTAGAAGTAGCCCTTCTCGCCGACCTGGTGGCCGCCCGCCTCGACCTTGGCGTGCGCGGGGAGGCGCTCGATGAAGCCCGCGACCTGCTTGAGCTGGTTCGGGTTGTTCAGCGGGCCGAAGAGCACGTCCTCGTCGTCCGGCTGGCCGGTCTTGGTGTCGGCGGCGGCCTTGGCGAGCGCGGTCACGAACTCGTCGTGGATCGACTCGTGGACGAGTACGCGGCAGGCGGCGGTGCAGTCCTGGCCGGCGTTGAAGTAGCCGGCGACCGCGATGTCCTCGACGGCCTTGGCGATGTCGGCGTCCTCGAAGACCACGGCCGGGGCCTTGCCGCCGAGCTCCAGGTGGACGCGCTTGACGTCCTTCGAGGCGCTCTCGGCGACCTGCATGCCCGCGCGCACCGAGCCGGTGATGGAGGCCATCGCCGGGGTGTTGTGCTCGACCATCGCCTTGCCGGTCTCGCGGTCGCCGCAGACGACGTTGAAGACGCCCTTGGGCAGGATCGAGTCGATGATCTCGGCCATCAGGACGGTGGAGGCCGGGGTGGTGTCCGAGGGCTTGAGGACCACGGTGTTGCCCGCGGCGATCGCCGGGGCGAACTTCCACACGGCCATCATCATCGGGTAGTTCCACGGCGCGACCTGGGCGACGACGCCGACCGGCTCGCGGCGGATGATCGAGGTCATCCCGTCCATGTACTCGCCGGCCGAGCGGCCCTCGAGCAGCCGGGCGGCACCCGCGAAGAAGCGGATCTGGTCCACCATCGGCGGCAGCTCCTCGCTGGCCGTCAGGCCCAGCGGCTTGCCGGTGTTCTCCGACTCGGCGGCGACGAGCTCGTCCGCGCGCGCCTCGAAGGCGTCCGCGATCTTGAGCAGGGCCTTCTGGCGGTCCGAGGGCGTGGTGTCGCGCCAGCCCGGGAACGCGGCCGCGGCGGCGGCCATGGCGGCGTCCACATCGGCCTGGCCCGAGAGCGGGGCAGTGGCGTACGCCTCGCCGGTGGCGGGGTTGACCACCTCGGTGGTCCGCCCGTCAGCGGCGTCCTTGAACTCCCCGCCGATGTAGTTGCGCAGACGACGCAGTTCCGTGGTCACTCCAGCCACACTCCTGATCACATGTCCATCGATTGAGACTGCCCCCCAAGCGTAGCCCCTAGGCGGAGGCTTTCGACAGAGCCAGACACGATGAACTACGAAATCAGTGAGATCCGAGTCGCCAAACAACGGATTTCATCGATTCCGTCTTGCGGAACAGACGACTCCTCGTGCACAGTGTGGTCGTGGTCAGTCGAAGCGCAGATTCCAGGAACAGACAACCGTCCCCTTCGGTCGATGCTGTGTCCCTGGCGATCATCGAGCAACTGCAGGAGGACGGTCGCCGTCCCTACGCAGCGATCGGCAAGGCCGTCGGCCTGTCCGAAGCGGCCGTACGCCAGCGCGTACAGAAGCTGCTCGACCAGGGCGTCATGCAGATCGTCGCCGTCACCGACCCGCTCACCGTGGGCCTGCGACGCCAGGCCATGGTCGGCATCAACGTCGAGGGAGACCTCGACCCCGTCGCCGACGCGCTCACCGCAATGGCGGAGTGCGAATACGTGGTGATGACCGCAGGATCGTTCGACCTGATGGTGGAGATCGTCTGTGAGGACGACGACCACCTGCTCGACACGATCAACAAGAAGATCCGCACGCTCCCCGGCGTGCGATCAACCGAAAGCTTCGTTTACCTGAAGCTGAAGAAGCAGACCTACATGTGGGGAACTCGATAGCCCGTGAGCCAGGACCTCTCCAAAACCGCGTACGACCACCTGTGGATGCACTTCACCCGCATGTCGTCCTACGAGAACGCACCCGTCCCCACCATCGTGCGTGGTGAGGGCACCTACATCTTCGACGACAAGGGCAAGCGCTACCTCGACGGTCTCGCCGGACTGTTCGTGGTCAACGCCGGTCACGGCCGCAAGGAACTGGCCGAGGTCGCCTACAAGCAGGCGCAGGAACTCGCGTTCTTCCCCATCTGGTCGTACGCGCACCCCAAGGCCGTGGAGCTCGCCCAGCGCCTCGCCGACTACGCCCCGGGCGACCTGAACAAGGTCTTCTTCACCACCGGTGGCGGCGAAGCGGTCGAGACCGCCTGGAAGCTCGCCAAGCAGTACTTCAAGCTGCAGGGCAAGCACACCAAGTACAAGGTCATCTCGCGTGCGGTCGCCTACCACGGCACCCCGCAGGGCGCCCTGTCCATCACCGGCCTGCCGGCCCTGAAGGCCCCCTTCGAGCCGCTGGTCCCCGGCGCGCACAAGGTGCCGAACACCAACATCTACCGCGCCCCGATCTACGGCGACGACCCCGAGGCCTTCGGCCGCTGGTGCGCCGACCAGATCGAGCAGGAGATCCTCTTCGAGGGCGCCGACACCGTCGCCGCCGTCTTCCTGGAGCCGGTGCAGAACGCCGGCGGCTGCTTCCCGCCGCCGCCCGGGTACTTCCAGCGGGTCCGCGAGATCTGCGACGAGTACGACGTGCTGCTCGTCTCCGACGAGACGATCTGCGCCTTCGGCCGCCTCGGCACGATGTTCGCCTGTGACAAGTTCGGCTACGTCCCGGACATGATCACCTGCGCCAAGGGCATGACCTCGGGCTACTCCCCGATCGGTGCCTGCATCATCTCGGACAAGCTCGCCGAGCCGTTCTACAAGGGTGACAACACCTTCCTGCACGGCTACACCTTCGGCGGACACCCCGTGTCCTCCGCGGTGGCGCTCGCCAACCTCGACATCTTCGACAAGGAAGGCCTCAACCAGCACGTGCTGGACAACGAGGACGCCTTCCGCTCGACGCTGGAGAAGCTGCACGACCTGCCGATCGTCGGCGACGTCCGCGGCAACGGCTACTTCTACGGCATCGAGCTCGTCAAGGACAAGGTCACCAAGGAGTCCTTCACGGACGAGGAGACGGAGCGCGTGCTCTACGGCTTCCTCTCCAAGGCGCTCTTCGAGAACGGCCTGTACTGCCGGGCCGACGACCGTGGCGACCCGGTCATCCAGCTGGCCCCGCCGCTGATCGCCGACCAGGGCACCTTCGACGAGATCGAAGGCATCCTGCGCTCGGTGCTCACCGAGGCGTGGACCAAGCTCTAAATAGTCCAATCACACGGCCCGGATCCTTCGTTCGAGTGAGAACGCGGGGGTCCGGGCCGCGTGCTGTCACCATCCAAGACGTTCATCTCTTTACATCTCAGTGCGGCGCCAGTGACTTCAGCGGGCTCCGCTTCGTTCCCCCGGACGGAGGTGTACGCCATGGTGGCTTCACCGGACAAGGCCCCGCCAGACAATGACGTCCTGTGGGCACGGTCCCTTCATTACTCCCACTGGGGGTCCCCGCGGACGAAGTCCGGGGGAGGCTCACCCGGCCTGATCGGGGTCTCCGTCGGAGTCCGCCAGGGCGAGATCCTGGCGCTGACCGGCCCGCGCGGCAGCGGCAAGACCACCCTGCTGCGCTGCCTGTCCGGGCGGCTGCGGCCCGACCAGGGCGAGGTCTGGTTCAACAGCGTCCCCGTACACACCATGGGCGCCCTGGCCCGCGAACGCCTGCGGCGCGACCGGTTCGGCTGGATCGGCCCCGAGGCGCAGCTGCTGCCCGAGCTGAAGGTCTGGGAGAACGCCGCCCTGCCGCTGCTGATCGCCGGCGCCTCCCACCGCGGCGCCAAGCACGCCGCCTGCGAATGGCTGGACCGCCTCGACATCGGCGGCCTCGCCCGCAAGCGCCCCACCGCCCTCGACCGCGCCGAGTCCCAGCGCGTGGCCCTGGCCCGGGCCCTGGTCAACCAGCCCGCGGTGATCTTCGCCGACGAGCCCACGGCCCCGCTGCACCGGACCGAGCGCGCCCTGCTGCTGCGCACGCTGACCAGCGCGGCCCGCTCCCACGGGATCACCGTGCTGCTGGCCACCCTCGACGAGGAGACCGCGGCCGCCGCCGACCGCCGGCTGGCCCTGCTCGACGGCCGGACCGCCGCCGCGGCCGCCGCTGCCGCAGCGGAGGCAGGCTCCCCAGGCGCCCCCGCCGCCGACACCCCGGAGGACCAGGCCGCGTGCTCGCTCTCCGCCTAGTCCGCGGCTCCCGGCCGCTGGTCCAGCTGCGCCGGCTGCTCGTCGCCGCCGCCTCGGCCGGTACCGGGTTCCTCCTCCTGTACGTGCTCGCGGGGGCGGTGGCGCGGCCCGCCGGATCGTTCCCTCGCCTGCTGTGGGCCCTGGTCCCGCTCGCCTTCACCGTGCAGTTCGCCGTCGCCGTGGCCCGGACCGACCCGGCGACCCGGCCCCGGGAAGGGATGGACGCGGCCGGGCTGGGACCCGTACGGCTCACCCTGGTCGCGGCGATCTCCACCGCCATCGCGTGCGCCCTGGGCGGCGCCCTGGCCCTGGCCGCCTTCCTCCACCTGCGCGGCGACCTGGCCGGGCTGCCGTTCGACGGCGCCGGGGCCCGGCTGCTCCACGCCGACCGGCCGCTGCCCGTCGCGGCCGCCCTCACCCTGTTGGCCCTGATCCCGCTGACGGCCTCGGCCGCCACCGCCTGGACGCTGCGCCGGCGCACGCCGACGGCCCCGCAGACCGGGCTGCCCTGGGGCATCGCGCTGACCGCCTGCGGGCTCGCGGTCGAGGCCTACGCGGGACGCGGCGGCCCCGGCATGCTCGCCGGCTGGTCGCTCACCGCGATCGGCCTGGCCCTCGCCGGGCCGGGCGTGGCGTACGCCTGCGGGGCGCTGGTCCAGGCGGTGCGCCCCGGAGCGCTCCGGCTGCTGGCCGGCCGGGCCCTGCAGGAGGAGGCGCCCCGGCTCGGCCCGCCCCTGGGGGTGCTGTGCGCGGTCGGCGCGGGCGCCCTGACCGCGCTGACCCTGCGCGACCGGGGCGGGCTGCTCGTCCCGCTGGGCCCGCTGACCGGACCGGCCGCGGCGCTGGTGGCCGCGTGCGCCGCCGCGACCCTTCTCACATCCGCGGTGGAGGCCCGGCAGAGCCGCGCCGCCGGCCGTGAGGCCCTGGTCGGCATGGGCGCTCCCGCCAAGGTCCTCCGTACGGCGGCGAGTTTGCGCGCCACCGCGCTGGCGGCCGTGTGCGTACCCCTCAGCTGGGGTGTGGCACAGCTGACGTCCCTGGCCCTGACCCGCTGACGCAGGCAGCCCTTAGGGTGGGCCGAATGGTTCCAGACATCGAGATCGAGACGCTCGCCGAATTCGACCAGGTCGTGGCCCGCGGCTCGCTCAGCGGCTACCGGATCCAGTCGGTCAACCTGCTGGAGCGGACCTTCGCGCTGCTGTCCGCCGACACCTCGGCGGCCGTGTTCCTGGGCTGCGCGATGGAGCCCGACGCCTCGGTGAAGGTCCGCGCCGACGGCGCGCTGGTCTTCCCGCCGGTTCCCGACCTGCCGTTCAACCCGTACCGCGGGCTCCTCTACACGCCTGAGGAACTGTTCTCCGGGCTGCCCGGCGGCTACGAGGCCACCCCGGACGCCCAGGCCTACGCCTGGTTCCAGGAGACCAAGGCCGACGGCGACATCTTCTCCTCGATGCTCCGCTCCATCCACGACGACGCCATCTCCGACGCCCTCGACGAGCACCTCGCCGGTGCGCGGGTGGTGGGCGTGATGGGCGGCCACGCCATGGCCCGCGGCGGTATGGAGTACCGCGGCGCGGCGGAGCTGGGCCGGGCGCTGACCCGGTCCGGGCTCACGGTGGCGACCGGCGGCGGCCCCGGCGCGATGGAGGCCGCCAACCTCGGCGCCTACCTGGCCCCGGCCGCGGACGAGGCCCTTCCGGAGGCCCTGGAACTGCTGGCCAAGGCCCCGTCCTTCGCGCCGTCGGTGTCCGACTGGGCGCGGGCGGCCTTCGCCGTACGGGAGCGCTGGCCGGACGGCGGCGATTCGGTGGGCATCCCGACCTGGTTCTACGGGCACGAGCCGCCGAACGCCTTCGCGGGGCACATCGGCAAGTACTTCGCGAACGCCACCCGGGAGGACGGGCTGCTGGCCCGGTCCACCGCGGGCGTGGTCTTCCTGCCGGGCGCGGCCGGCACGGTCCAGGAGATCTTCGACAGCGCGACGCCCAACTACTACCAGTCGCGGGGCGAGCCGGCGCCGATGGTCCTGGTCGGCCGCGCCCACTGGACCGAGCACCTCCCGGCGTGGCCGCTGCTCCAGGCGCTGGCGCGCGGCCGTGCGATGGAGTCCCGGATCGCCCTGGTGGACTCCGTCGACGAGGTCCCGGACGTCCTCTCCGCAATGGCCTGACCTCCGGAGGCAACTTTCCGGCCCGTAATCACGTCTGGCAGAGGTACCGCAAAACCTGCCAGACGTGAACGGAGCCCTTGGTGCTCATAGGCCTGCTGACCGCTGTCGCGGCGTCCATCTGCTACGGCACGGGATCCGTGCTGCAAGCCGTCGGATCGCGCCGCGCCGCCCGGATGTCCCCGCCCTCGGCCGGGGTGACGGCGCACGGCGGACCGAATCTGTCGTCCACCGCCAAAGCCGCGATGACCTGGGAGTTCATCGTCGGCACGATCCTGGACTTCGTGGGCTTCGGCCTCGGCGCGTTGGCGGCCCGGCTCCTCCCCCTCTTCCTGTCCCAGACGGTGATCAGCGCCAACCTGGTGATCACGGCCGTGCTGAGCGTCAAGATGCTGGGCATCCGGCTGAGCCGGAAGGAATGGACCTCGATCGGGGTCGTCTGCACCGCGCTGGTGCTGCTGGCGACGGCGGCGGGCCACGAGGGCGGCCACCACGCGCCGATGTCCACGCACTGGTGGCTGCTGGGCATCACGCTGCTGCTGATGGTGGGCGGCACGGTGGCCGTGCGCCTGCTCGGCGGCGGGGCGGCGATCCTGGCGGGTCTGCTGTCGGGCCTGGGCTTCGGCGCGCTGGGCGTCGGCGTGCGGATCCTGGACGGCATCGACCCGTTCGACCTCGGCACGCTGCTCTCCGACCCGGCGCTCTACGCCATCCTGGCGGCGGGCATCGGCGGCATGTACCTGCACACGGTGGCCCTCCAGATCGGCTCGGTGAACGGGGCGACGGCGGCCCTGGTCGTCGGCGAGACGGTCCTTCCGGGCGCGATCGGCGTCCTGTGGCTCGGCGACGCCTCCCGCCCTGGCCTGGCCTGGCTGGCGGTCCTCGGCTTCGTCCTGGCCGTGACCGGCGCGGTGGCGGTCGCCTGGTACGGCAAGCACGAGGGCTCCGAGGAGGAAGTCGAGGCCCCGGTCCCCGAGGCGGTGGCGTAGCAGGCCGGTTCACCCGGTCGGCCGGTTCACCCGGTCGGCCGTTCCCCGGTGGTGACGCGGTGGCCGCTGCCGCTTGCTGGACGGGGGAGAAAGCGAGGGGTTCATGGAACCCACCAGCGAGCGGCTCCGGACACCCCGGGCCGCGGGAATGGCCGGAATCGCCTTCGCGCTCCTGCTCGCGGCGGCCATCGTGCTGATGCGGATCGCCATCCCCTCGGGGAACGCCGCCGACGCGCCCATCGATCCGGACCGCCGCTGGGCGGTACGGGTCGCCCTGGAGATCGTGCCCTTCGCCGGGATCTTCTTCCTCTGGTTCATGGGCGCCCTGCGCGCCCATACCGGTGAGGCCGAGGACAAGTTCGTCGCCACCGTGTTCCTCGGCAGCGGGTTCGTCTTCGTCGCCACCCTGTTCGTCGCCGCCGCGGCCGCGGGCACCGTGCTGGAGGAGAACACGCCCTCCGACTTCGGCCGCCATTACGCGTACACGGTCCTCGCGACCTACTCCATGCGGATGGCGGCCGTGTTCGTCTTCTCCACCTCGACGATCGGGCGGCTGCTCGGGGTCTTCCCGAGGCCGCTGGCCGTGCTGGGCACCGTCGTCGCCCTGATCCTGATCGTGGTGGGATCCGGTGTGCCCTGGAGCGAGCTCCTGTTCCCCGCCTGGGCCCTCGTCGTCAGCGTCCACGTCCTGCGCACCCGGCTGCGCTAGCCCGCGCCCGGGACGCCGATACGTGACCTGACCTGCGAGTTCACTTCCCGGGAGGCTGTCCCCGGCGCCCGCGTGCATGCTGGATGAGGGAGGGGAAGGACGGGGGTCGGGGGCTCCGGGATGACGGGGATGATCGGGCCACGGAAGGGCTGATCTTTCATGAGGCTTGTCGTCGACCTCAATCGCTGCCAGGGATACGCGCAGTGCGCGTTCCTCGCTCCGGACGTGTTCGCCATGCACGGAGACGAGTCGCTGCTCTACAACCCGGAGGCGGACGAGGAGCAGCGCGAGAACGTCGCGCGCGCCGTCGCCGCCTGCCCGGTCCAGGCGATCCTCGTCGAATACGACGGGGCGGACGGTCCCGTCCTCACCCCGGAGGTGCGCGGTGAGCGGTGACGGAAGCCTGAAGCACCTCAAGCGCGAGGGCCGCATCGTCGTCGTCGGCGCCTCCCTGGCCGGCTTGCGCGCGGCCGAAACCATGCGCGAGGAGGGCTTCGCCGGGTCGCTGACGATGATCGGCGACGAGCCGTACGAGCCGTACGACCGGCCCCCGCTGTCCAAGCAGGTCCTGCTGGGCAAGGCCACCGCGGACCGGACCGCGCTCCCCCGCCGCCGGGACATCGACGCGAAGTGGCGCCTCGGCGTCCCCGCCTCCGGCCTGGACATGGCGGCCCGGCGGGTGCGCCTCGCCGACGGCGACGAGGTGGAGTACGACCGGCTGCTGATCGCCACCGGCGTACGGGCCCGGCCGTGGCCGAACGAGGACGAGGGGGCACTCGACGGCGTCTTCGTCCTGCGCACCCGTGACGACGGCGCCGGGCTGGAACGCGCCCTCGCGGCGGGTCCGCGCCGGGTGCTCGTCATCGGAGCCGGCTTCACCGGGTCCGAGATCGCCTCCGCCTGCCGGGAGCGCGGCCTGTCCGTCACCGTCGCCGAGCGGGGCAACGCGCCGCTGGTCGGCGCGCTGGGCGGGGTCATCGGCGAGGTCGCGGCCGACATGCACCGGGAGAACGGGGTGGACCTGCGCACCGGGGTCATGGTGACCGGGCTGGAGGGCGACCCCTCGGGGCGGGTCCGCGCCGCCCACCTCTCCGACGGCGCCACGGTCGAGGCCGATGTGGTGGTCGTCTCGCTCGGCGCGCAGCGCAACACGGAATGGCTGGCCGGGTCCGGGCTGGGCGCGGGTCCCCGGGGCATCGCCTGCGACGCGGGGTGCCGGGCCTTCGACATCCGGGGCATCGTCACCGACGACATCTATGTGGCGGGTGACGTGGCACGCTCCCCGCACGCGCTCTTCGGGTACCAGTTCCTGTCCCTGGAGCACTGGGGCAACGCCGTCGCCCAGGCCGAGACCGCGGCGCACAACATGCTGAGCGAGAGCACGGACCGCCGCCCGCACCTGTGGGTGCCGGCCTTCTGGTCCTCCCAGTTCGGCGTGAACATCAAGTCCGTCGGGGTGCCGCCGATGGGCACCGAGATCATGATCACCCAGGGTTCGCCGGCCGAGCGCCGGTTCGCCGGGGTGTACGGCTACCAGGGCCGGGTGATCGCCGCGGTGACCTTCGACAACTGCCGCTGGCTGCCCTTCTACCAGTACCAGATCGAGACCGGGGCGCCTTTCCCGGTGCCGTTCGCCACCGTGGACCGCAGGCCCGAGGGGCACAAGCCGATGCCGGCGGACTTCCCGGACCCGTCGGTGCCCACGCACGGCCCGACCATCACCCTCAGCGGCTACTCGCCGGCCGACCGGAAGATGACGTTCATCCCCGCGCACCACTGACCCCGACCCCAGCGCGCCCTCCCCCGAGGACCACGAGGACCTGTCATGACACAAGCCATCCTGCGGGAGATCATCGACTACGCGAACCGCGCCGATCCGTATCCGCTGTACGAGGAGCTCCGCAAGACGCCGGTAACCCACGACGGGGACGGGCCGTACGTCATCAGCACGTACTACGAGATCCACAGCCTCCTCCACGACCCCCGGATCAGCTCCGACGCCCGCAACCTGAAGGCCACCGGGGACGATCCGCTGGGCCAGGCCGAGGACGAGGGGTCGACCCTGCCGCCGTCCTTCCTCAAGCTCGACCCGCCGGACCACGACCGGCTGCGGCGGATGACGAACCGGCCGTTCGGGCCGCCGCACTCCCCCCACCGGGTGCACGACATGCGCGAGGAGCTCGGCGGCCTCGTCTCCGGGCTCGTCGACGGCATCGTCACCACCGGCAACCTGGACCGGATCGACCTGGTGGACCAGTTCGCGTACCCCTTCCCGGTCATGGTCATCTGCCGGCTGCTCGGGGTGCCCCGCGAGGACGAGCCGCGCTTCCACGTCTGGGCGGAGACCCTCGCGGCCAGCCTGGACCCCGACCCGGACGCGGACCCGACCCAGCACGGCAAGGGGGCCATGGACGCCCGCATGGAACTGGGCATGTACCTGGCCGGACTGATCGAGGAGCGCCGCAAGAACCCCGGCGAGGACATGCTGTCCCAGCTGGCGACCGCGGACGGTCCGGACGGCGCGATGACCACCATGGAGGTGCTCAGCACCTCGGCGCTCCTGCTGATCGCGGGCCACGAGACCACGGTCAACCTGATCACCAACGGCATGCTGACCCTGCTGCGCAACCCGGACGTCCTGCAGCGGCTGCGCGCCGAACCGCAGCTGTCGGTGCCGATCGTCGAGGAGCTGCTGCGGTACGAGCCGCCCGTGCAGCTGCTGCCCCAGCGCAGCACCCTGTCCGACGTCGAGATCGGCGGTGTCACCATCCCCAAGGGCGCCTCGCTGTGGCTGATGCTGGCCTCCGGGAACCGGGACCCGATCCGCTTCGAGAACCCCGACCGCTTCGACCCGGACCGCAAGGACATCCAGCACCTCGGCCTCGGCAGCGGCATCCACAGCTGCTTCGGAGCCCCGCTGGCCCGGCAGGAGGCCCAGCTGGCGCTGAGCGAGCTCGCCCGCCGGCTGGAGAACCCCCGGCTGCTGGAGGACCCGCCGCCCTACCGCCAGAACGCGGTCCTGCGCGGCCCGCGCCACCTCCCGATCGCCTGCGACGGCATCCTCCCCGCCTAGGCCGCGGGCAGGACGACCACTTCGCCCGGGGTGAAGGTCACCGCGACGCGGTCGCCCACGGCCGGCGCCCCGGCCAGATCGCACTCCGCCTCCAGCACCGGCCCCGCCTCCGGCCGCAGCCGCAGTGCGACGTGCGTGCCGCGGAAGGTGCGCGACACCACCTCGCACCGCAGGCCTGCAGCGCAGAGCACCACCCCCGCCGGGCGGATCAGCAGCCGCTGCTCCCCCTCGGGGGATCCGGCCGGGACCGGGACCTTGCCCCACGGGGTCCCGGCCGCCTCGCCCGAGACCACGGCCGGGACCACGTTCTCGAAGCCGAGGAACCGCGCCACGAACTCGGAGGCCGGCCGCTGCCAGACCTCCAGCGGGGTCCCCGCCTGGGCGATCCGCCCGTCCCGCATCACCACCACCCGGTCGGCCAGCGCGAAGGCTTCCCCCTGGTCGTGCGTGACGGCGAGCACCGTCGTGCCCAGCCGGGAGAACAGCCCCTGGAGTTCCACCACCAGCCGCTCCCGCAGCCCGCGGTCCAGCTGTCCCAGCGGTTCGTCCAGCATCAGCAGCCGCGGCGACGGGGCCAGCGCCCGGGCCAGCGCCACCCGCTGCTGTTCGCCGCCGGACAGCGAGGCCACCGCCCGGCCCTGGGCTCCGGGGAGCCCGACCAGCTCCAGCAGCTCCGCGACCTGGGCCTCGTACGACGCGCGCGGAAGGCCCCGCATCCGCAGCCCGAAGGCGACGTTCCGGCCCACGTCCCGGTGCGGGAAGAGCTGATGGTCCTGGAACATCAGGCCCACGCCCCGCCGGTGCACGGGCACACCGGCTTGGTCCGCCCCGCCCAGCACCACCCGTCCCCCGGACACCGGCTGGAGCCCGGCGACGACCCTCAGCAGCGTGGACTTGCCGCTCCCGCTCGGCCCCAGCACGCACACGATCTCGTGCTCGGCGACCTCCAAGTCCACCGAGTCCACGACCGCGCGCTCTCCGAAGCGGACCGACACCCCGTCCAGCCGAAGCAGTGTCATCAGAACTCTCCCGAGGTCTTGTCGGGACGCAGTCGCTCCAGCACCAGCAGGGACACCGCGCACACCAGCATCAGAATCGTGCTCAGGGCCATCGCCTGCCCGTAGTTCATCTCTCCGGCCCGTCCCAGCAGCCGCGCCACGGCCACCGGCAGCGTCGGCTGGTCCGGGCGCGCGATGAAGACGGTGGCACCGAACTCCCCCAGCGAGACCGCAAAGGCGAACCCGGCCGCGATCAGCAGCGCCCGCCGCACCAGCGGCAGGTCCACCTCCCGCCAGGCCCGCAGCGGGGAGGCGCCGAGCACGGCGGCGGCCTCCCGCAGCCGCCCGTCCACCGCGCGCAGCACCGGCAGCATGGTCCGTACGACGAACGGCACGCCCACCAGCGCCTGCGCGAGCGGCACCAGGATCCACGAGGTCCGCAGGTCCAGCGGCGGCTTGTCCAGCGTGATCAGGAAGCCGAAGCCCACCGTCACGGCGGAGACGCCCAGCGGGAGCATCAGCAGCGCGTCGAAGCCCCGTACGAAACGGCCCCCGCGCCGGGTCAGTGCCGCGGCCGCGAGCCCGCCGATGACCAGGGCGATCGCGGTGGCGGCGAGCGCGTACTGCAGGGAGTTCCCGATCGCCTCCAGCGGCGGTACGAGGAAGGTTCCGCCACCGGCGCCCGCGTCCTGCAGGGCCCGGTAGAAGCCGAGGCCGTATCCGCCGGGGGCGTCGAAGGAGCGTTCCACCAGCACGCCCAGTGGCAGCACGATCAGCAGCGCCACCGTCAGCAGCACCCCGCCCAGCAGGGCCCGCTGCGCCCAGCCGCGCGGCCGGTGCGTGGTGCGGCCCGGATCCACCAGCCGCAGCGCGGTCTCCCGCTTGCGCACGGTCCAGGCGTGCACTGCGAGGATCGCGCCGATCGCGGCGAACTGGACCATCGTCAGTACGGCGGCCGTCGGCAGGTCCAGGAGCTGCGCGGTCTGCCGGTAGACCTCCACCTCCAGGGTGGAGTACGAGGGGCCGCCCAGGATCAGTACGACGCCGAAGGAGCTGAAGGTGAACAGGAACACCATCAGCGAGGCGGCGGCCACCGACGGGGCCAGCGCGGGCAGCGTCACCCGCCGCCAGGCCGTGAACCGCCCGGCGCCCAGCACCCGGGCGGCCTCCTCCTGGCGCGGATCCAGCTGGGCCCACAGCCCGCCGACCGTGCGGACGACGACGGCGTAGTTGAAGAAGACGTGCGCGAGCAGGATCGCCCAGACCGTGGTGTCGAGCCGGATCCCCATCGCTTCGTCCATCAGCCCGCCGCGTCCCAGCAGCGCGAGGAAGGCGGTGCCGACGACCACGGTCGGCAGCACGAAGGGCACGGTCACCACGGCCCGCAGCAGCTGCTTGCCGGGGAACTCGAAGCGCGCGAAGACGTATGCGCCGGGGAGTGCGATCAGCAGCGTGAGCGCGGTGGAGGCGAGCGCCTGCCAGGTGGTGAACCACAGCACACCGGCGATGTCGGGCCGGGTCAGCACCTCGCCGATCCGGCCGAACTGCCACCCGTCGCCGGTCTTGAGGCCGCGCCCGACGATCGCGGCGACGGGGTAGGCGAAGAACAGCCCGAAGAAGGCGAGGGGCACGGCCATCAGGGCGAGCCGCACGGCGGTCGCCCGCGGCCCCTCGCGGGGGCCGGGGTCCGGCGCGGCGCCCCCCGGCGCCGCGCCCGACTCCTTGGTGCCGCCTACTTCACGACGAGCGAGGTCCATGCCTTGACCCACTGCTCACGGTTCTTGGCGATGGTCTCGGGAGCCACGTTCTCGGGCTTCTCGACCACCACACCGTGCTTGGTGAACAGCTCCGGCAGGGAAGCGTCCTTCGTCACGGGGTTCACGAACATCTGGAGCGGCATGTCCTCCTGGAACTTCTTGCTGATCAGGAAGTCCAGCAGGGCCTTGCCGCCCGCCTCGTTCTTCGCTCCCTTGAGCAGGCCCGCGAACTCGACCTGGCGGAAGCAGGTGCCGGTGGAGACACCGGTCGGGGCCTCGGCCGGCTGCGGCTCGCCGTACAGCACCTCGACCGGCGGGCTGGAGGCGTAGGAGACGACCAGCGGGCGGTCGCCCTTGGCCTTCTTGCCGCCCGCGGAGCCGGAGAACCGCTCGTTGTAGGCCTGCTCCCAGCCGTCGACGACCTCGACGCCGTTGGCCTTGAGCTTGCTCCAGTAGTCCTTCCAGCCCTCCTCGCCGTACTTGCCGACGGAGGCGAGCATGAAGCCGAGGCCGGGCGAGGAGGTCGCGGCGTTCTCGGTGACCAGCAGGTTCTTGTACTCGGGCTTGATCAGGTCGTCCAGCGTCTGCGGCGGGGCGATCTTCTTGTCGGCGAAGTAGGCCTTGTCGTAGTTGACGCAGATGTCGCCGGAGTCGATCGGGGTGACCCGGTGTTCCTTGTCGAGCACGTACTCGGGCTTGACCGCGTCCAGGCCCTTGGCCTCGTACGCGGTGAAGATGCCGTTGTCGAGGGCGCGCGAGAGGAGGGTGTTGTCCACGCCGAAGAAGACGTCGCCGCGCGGGGAGCCCTTGGTGAGGATCTCCTGGTTCAGCGCGGCGCCCGCGTCCCCGGACTTCAGGACCTTCACGGTGTAGCCGCTCTGCTGCTCGAACTCCTTCAGGACCGCCTCGGTCACGTTGAAGGAGTCGTGGGAGACGAGGGTGACGGTCTTGTCGGTCGCGCCCGCGGACTTGTCGTTCGCGTCGCCGCACGCGCTCAGCGTGGTGACGCCCAGCGCGGCCGCGAGCGCGGCGCCCGCGATCTTCTTGGTGGTGCTCACTGGTGAATTCCTCCTGGGATGTCCAGGAGAAGACGCGGCCCTGCCCGGCGCTCTGTGGGAGCGGACGCCGGGCAGGGCGCAACAGCTTGAGTGGTGACCGAACTTCCTACCCCGAATGACCGGGGCGAGGTTCAGAGGGTCTGCGGATGACGGTTGCCGCACTCTCAGCGCTGTGGCGCTCCCCTGTCGGAATATGAAATTGGTTCGGCCACAGGGTACCCCGTGGCCGAATGCGAGCCTTCGTGACCGAAATCTAGCGCTCGGAGGCGGCGAGCTGGCCGCACGCGCCGTCGATCTCCTGGCCGCGGGTGTCCCGTACGGTCACGGGAACGCCGTGCCGGGCGATGGCCTCCACGAAGGCCTTCTCGTCCTCGGGCCGCGAGGCGGTCCACTTGGAGCCCGGCGTCGGGTTCAGCGGGATCAGGTTGACGTGGACGCGCTTGCCCTTGAGCAGCTTGCCCAGGAGGTCGCCGCGCCAGGCCTGGTCGTTGATGTCGCGGATCAGGGCGTACTCGATGGAGATCCGGCGGCCGGACTTCTCGGCGTACTCCCAGGCCGCGCCGAGCACCTCGCGGACGTTCCAGCGGGTGTTCACGGGGACCAGGGTGTCGCGCAGCTCGTCGTCGGGCGCGTGCAGCGAGACGGCGAGGCGGCACTTGAAGCCCTCGTCGGCGAAGCGCAGCATGGCCGGGACCAGGCCGACGGTGGAGATGGTGATGCCGCGCTGCGACAGGCCCAGGCCGTCGGGCTCCGGGTCGGTGAGGCGGCGGATGGCGCCGACCACGCGGTTGTAGTTGGCCAGCGGCTCGCCCATGCCCATGAAGACGATGTTCGACAGCCGGGCGGGGCCGCCGGGGACCTCGCCGTCGCGCAGGGCGCGCATGCCGTCGACGATCTGGTGCACGATCTCGGCGGTGGAGAGGTTGCGGTCCAGGCCGGCCTGGCCGGTGGCGCAGAACGGACAGTTCATGCCGCAGCCGGCCTGCGAGGAGATGCACATGGTGACCCGGTCGGGGTAGCGCATCAGCACGGACTCGACGAGCGTGCCGTCGTGCAGCTTCCACAGGGTCTTGCGGGTGGTGTCGTCGTCGCACGAGATGTGCCGGATGACGTTCATCAGGTCCGGCAGCAGCTCCTGCTGGAGCTTCTCGCGGGAGCCCGCCGGGATGTCCGTCCACTCGGCCGGGTCGTGCGCGTACCGCGCGAAGTAGTGCTGCGAGAGCTGCTTGGCCCGGAACGGCTTCTCGCCGATCGCGGCGACCGCCTCGCGGCGCTCGGCCGGGGTCATGTCGGCGAGGTGCCGGGGCGGCTTCTTGGCCCCGCGAGGGGCGACGAAGGTGAGCTCTCCCGGAACAGGGCGGGCCATGGCTGGTACTCCTCGTAAGACGAAAGGCGCGCCGCAGAAGCAGCGCGCCCTTCAAGAGTAACCGCCCGGACGGTATCAGCCCGTGCCGACGAAGGCCGCCAGCAGCAGCCAGACCACCGGGGCGGTCGGCAGCAGCGAGTCGAGCCGGTCCATGATGCCGCCGTGGCCGGGGAGCAGGGTGCCCATGTCCTTGATCCCCAGGTCACGCTTGATCATCGACTCGCCGAGGTCGCCCAGGGTCGCGCTGACCGCGACCGCCAGCCCCAGCAGCAGGCCCTGCCACCAGGAACCGTGGTCGATCAGGAACTCCATGCACAGCGCGCCGGCCGCCATGGCGAAGGCCACCGCTCCGAACAGCCCCTCGCGGGTCTTCCCGGGGCTGATGCGCGGTGCGAGCTTGGTCTTGCCGAAGCGCCAGCCGACCGCGTAGGCCCCGGTGTCGCTGACCACGGTCAGCACCAGGAAGGTGACCACGCGCTGCGGCCCGTCGTGGGCGGTGAGCAGCATCGCGACGAAGGTGGCCAGGAAGGGCACGTAGAACGCCGCGAAGACACCCGCGGTGACGTCCTTGAGGTAGTCCTCGGGCGGTTCGGTCATCCGCCAGACCAGGACCGCCAGGGCGGTCAGGGCCATGGCGACCCAGGCGCCCTCGGCCCCCCGGACGTATCCGGCGATGACCATGGCCGCGCCGCCGACCGCGAGCGGAACGAGCGGGGCCTTGATGCCCTTCTTCTCCTGCAGCCGGGAGGTGAGCTCCCACAGGCCCACGACGACCGCGACGACGATGACGCCGACGAAGACCGCCTTGACGATGAACAGCGAAGCGAAGATCACCGCGCCGAGGCCGACGCCGACCCCTATGGCGGCACGCAGGTCCCGCCCGGCACGCTTCTTCTGCGGCGGGGGCGAAGCGTCCTGCGGTACCTGCGAAGGCGGGGGCGGGGGGCTGGGCATGGGCTCCTGCGGCGGCGTTTCGGCGCGGAAGAGGGAGCCGCCGTGCGCGGCGGCCCCCCGATCGCGTGCTTCCCGGTCGTCGAAGTCACGGCCGGCGGCATCGGGCACGATGGGCATGGGCCGAGTGTGCGGGCCCACCTGCGCATCGTATGCGGGACCCGCCGGAACCGGCTCCGGCTGCCAGGAAGAGTCGTTCATCAGACTTCGAGGAGCTCGGCTTCCTTGTGCTTGAGCAGCTCGTCCACCTGCGCGACGTACTTCGCGGTGGTGTCGTCGAGCTCCTTCTCCGCGCGGCGCACCTCGTCCTCGCCGGCTTCCTTGTCCTTGACGAGCTTGTCGAGGGCGTCCTTGGCCTTGCGGCGGACGGCGCGGATGGAGACCTTGGAGTCCTCGGCCTTGGTGCGCGCGACCTTGATGTACTCCTTGCGGCGGTCCTGCGTCAGCTCGGGGAAGGTCACCCGGATGATGCTGCCGTCGTTGCTGGGGTTGACGCCCAGGTCGGAGTCGCGGATGGCCTGCTCGATGTTGCGCAGGGCGCTCTTGTCGAACGGGGTCACGATCGCCATGCGCGGCTCGGGAACCGAGAAGGAGGCGAGCTGGTTGATGGGCGTGATGGCGCCGTAGTAGTCCGCCACGATCTTGTTGAACATCGCCGGGTGCGCACGACCGGTGCGAATCGCGGCGAAGTCTTCCTTGGCGACGACGACGGCCTTTTCCATCTTCTCCTCGGCCTCGAGGAGGATCTCTTCGGTCACCACGTGCTCCTGCATGTCTTGAATGGATGGTTCAGGCGGGCGGGACGTGCGGGGCCGGGCAGGGCTCGGCCCGGCAGCGGACTGCTCAGGCCCGGGTTCCCTGGTCGCTGACGAGCGTGCCGATCTTCTCACCCTTGACGGCGCGGGCGATATTGCCCGCGGCGAGCAGCTCGAAGACGAGGATCGGCAGCTTGTTGTCGCGGCACAGCGTGATGGCGGTGGCATCGGCGACCTTGAGGTCGCGCGAGAGCACCTCGCCGTACTCCAGCGCGTCGAACTTCACCGCGTCCGGGTTCTTCTTGGGGTCGGAGTCGTAGACCCCGTCGACACCGTTCTTGCCCATGAGCAGGGCCTCGGCGTCGATTTCCAGGGCACGCTGGGCGGCCGTGGTGTCGGTGGAGAAGTACGGCATGCCCATGCCGGCGCCGAAGATGACGACGCGGCCCTTCTCCAGGTGGCGCACGGCGCGCAGCGGGATGTACGGCTCCGCGACCTGGCCCATGGTGATGGCGGTCTGCACGCGGGAGTCGATGCCCTCCTTCTCCAGGAAGTCCTGGAGGGCGAGGCAGTTCATCACCGTGCCGAGCATGCCCATGTAGTCGGACCGGGCCCGGTCCATGCCGCGCTGCTGGAGTTCGGCGCCGCGGAAGAAGTTTCCGCCGCCGATCACGACGGCGATCTCCGCGCCGTCACGGACCACCGCGGCGATCTCGCGCGCGATGGCGTGGACGACGTCGGGGTCGACGCCCAGTCCTCTGCCACCCGAGAAGGCCTCGCCCGACAGCTTCAGCATGAAGCGGCGGCCCTTCTTGTCCTGGTCGCTCTTGTCGTCGGATGCGGTGTGGGGGTCCACGCCCTGATTCATGGAGATCTCCTCGTGCACATACGAAGAAGGCCATTGCCGGTGGGTCCTTGCGGTTCCCTTTGCGGCAATGGCCTCCTCGTCAGATCTGCGGTCGTCCTGCGCAAGCGCGGACGACTGCCTCAGACCCTACCGGGGTCCGGTGTCCGTCGCGTACGGACGGACTCAGATGCCAACCTTGATGCGGCTGAAGCGCTTCAGGGTGACACCGGCCTCGTCCAGAACCTTCTGGACGGACTTCTTGTTGTCCAGCGCGTACGGCTGGCCGAGGAGGGTGGCCTCCTTGAAGAAGCCGTTGACGCGACCCTCGACGATCTTCGCGATGGCAGCCTCGGGCTTGCCCTCCGCGCGGGTGACCTCTTCGGCGATGCGACGCTCGGACTCGACCTTCTCGGCCGGAACGTCTTCCTTGGAGAGCCACTGCGGGGCGAACGCGGCGATGTGCTGCGCGACGCCGCGGGCGACCTCGGCGTTCTCCTTGTCGAGCTCGACGAGGACACCGATCTGGAACGGCAGGTCGGGCATCGTGCGGTGCATGTACGCCGCGACGTAACCGCCGGAGAACTGCGCGAAGCGGTCCAGGACGATCTTCTCGCCGAGGTTGGCGTTCGCCTCGTCCACGAAGGCCGTGACGGTCTTGCCGGGCTCGATCTCGGACGCGAGCAGCGCCTCGATGTCGGCCGGGGAGGTGGCGGCGACGTGCGCGGCCAGCTGGTTGGCGACGGCCAGGAACTTCTCGCCCTTGGCGACGAAGTCCGTCTCGCACTTCAGCTCGACGATGACACCGGAGGTGTTGTCGTCGGCGATCAGGGAGACGACGGCACCGTTCTCGGCAGAACGGCCCTCGCGCTTGGCGACGCCCTTCTGACCCTTGATACGGAGGGCCTCCTGGGCCTTGTCGACGTCGCCGTCGGCTTCGACGAGCGCGTTCTTGCAGTCCAGCATGCCGGCGCCGGTGAGCTCGCGGAGCTTCTTGACGTCAGCGGCGGTGTAGTTCGCCATGAGTCTGTGATTCTCTCTCGAAGTCGTAGATCTACGGGTGAACGGCGGAGGCGCCGCGCTTGTGGCGCGGCTCCCCCGCCGTCATCGTCCGTGCTGTGAGTGCCCTGCGCGTGAACGCCGGGCTCTCTCAGTGGGTCAGGCCTGCTCGGCGTCGGCGGCCGGAGCCTCGACGACCTCGGCCTCGGCCGGAGCGGCCTCAGCCTCGGCCTCGGCGGCGGGGGCCTCGACAGCGGCCTCGGCCGGAGCGGCCTCAGCAGCGTCGTCGGCCTTCTTGTCGCCCTCGAGCAGGTCGCGCTCCCACTCGGCGAGCGGCTCGGCAGCGGCCTTCTCGCCCGGCTTCGAGTCGCCGGTCGCAGCGCCGGAGCGGGCGATGAGGCCCTCGGCGACGGCGTCGGCGATCACGCGGGTGAGCAGGGTGACGGAGCGGATCGCGTCGTCGTTGCCCGGGATCTTGTAGTCGACCTCGTCGGGGTCGCAGTTGGTGTCGAGGATCGCGACGACCGGGATGTGGAGCTTGCGCGCCTCACCGACGGCGATGTGCTCCTTCTTGGTGTCGACGATCCAGACGGCGCTGGGGACCTTCGACATCTCGCGGATACCACCGAGGGTCTTCTCCAGCTTGGTCTTCTCGCGGGAGAGGACCAGGAGCTCCTTCTTGGTGAGACCCGAGGCGGCGACGTCCTCGAAGTCGATCGCCTCAAGCTCCTTCAGACGCTGGAGGCGCTTGTAGACGGTGGAGAAGTTGGTGAGCATGCCACCGAGCCAGCGCTGGTTGACGTACGGCATGCCAACGCGCGTCGCCTGCTCGGCGATGGCCTCCTGGGCCTGCTTCTTGGTACCGACGAACATGATGGAACCGCCGTGGGCGACGGTCTCCTTCACGAACTCGTAGGCGCGGTCGATGTACGACAGCGACTGGAGCAGGTCGATGATGTAGATGCCGTTGCGCTCCGTGAAGATGAAGCGCTTCATCTTCGGGTTCCAACGGCGGGTCTGGTGACCGAAGTGGACGCCGCTTTCCAGCAGCTCCCGCATCGTGACGACGGCCATGGCCATCTCCTTGGTTTCTCGGTTTGGTTCCTGACGCCCCGCCGCGCCCTGCCCCTGAAGGGACCGAGAGACGCTGTCACCCGACCGTTTCCGGTCGGCGCTGGGGCGTGCGAAGTCGACCCGGTGACCCGGATCGCCACAAGAAGTGTACGGGACCCGGCGGTATGCCGGGTGACGCCGTTGTCCACATGCGCAGGTCTGTCCACAGGCCCGTTCGCCGTCCCCGCATCCGGAGGACGCTGTGGTCCATGACGACACTGCTGCTCAGCCTGCTGCTGGCGCTGGCCCAGGCGGCCGTCCCCGGGGTCCGGCCACTGCCCGCGCCCCTGACGGTGGCCCGCTGGTGGGACCCGCCCCCGACCCCGTACGCGGCCGGCCACCGCGGCGTGGACCTGTCCGCGCCGGTGGGCGCGGAGCTCCGCGCGGTCGGCCCGGGCCGGGTGCACTACGCCGGCCAGGTCGCCGGCCGCGGCGTAATGTCCCTCACCCTCCCGAACGGCCTGCGCACGACCTACGAACCGGTCCGCCCCCTGGTCACGGAGGGTGAGCAGGTCACCGCGGGCCAGGTGGTGGCGGTCCTGACGGCAGGCTCCCACTGCGAGACCCCGTGCCTCCACTGGGGCCTCCTGGCAGGCGAGACCTACCTCAACCCGCTCACCCTGGTCCCCCGCCCGACTCCCCGCCTGCTGCCGATCCCGGCCCCGTCGGCACCTCCAGCCACGGGGCGGAGCCCCGATCCTTGAGCCGCACGGGTACACCTGCGGCGGCAGATCCAGCCCCGCCGGCGTTTGAGGCGCGGGGTCCGGGACGGAGCCCCGGGAACCTCAGCCCCGGACGCCCCGCAGCGCCATGGCCACGGCCGCCTCCGTCACCACGGCCGGGTCCTCGGCAGCCCCGAGCTCGATCCTTCGCACAGCCGCATCCACCACACCCTGGAGCAGCATCGCCGCGAGCCTGGGCTCCTGCTGCCCGAGGGCGGCCAAGGCCTCGACGATCATCGCGACCAGGCCCCCGTGCGCCGCGCGGATCTTCTCCCGCGCCCCGGCGTCCAGCTCGCTCGCCGAGATGGCCACCACCGCCCGGTGCCGCCGGTCCCCCACCAGCCCCAACTGGCTCCGCACGTAGGCCTCGATCTTCGCCTCCGGCGACTCCGCCTCCTGCATGGCCGCCTCGATCTCGGCCGCCCACACGGGGAAGTCCACCGCGCACAGCTCTTCGACCACGGCCGCGCGGGACCGGAAGTACTCGTACACGGAGGATCGGGCCAGCCCGGTCCGCTCCGCGAGGGCGGGGAAGGTCAGCGCCTCCGTCCCGCCTTCGGACAACAGGGAGCGCGCCGCGTCCAAGAGGGCGCCACGCTGCATCGACCGGTGCTCGGCCACGGAGGCCGCTCGAATCCTGGGCACGTGTCCACTCTACGGAGGTCCCGCAAGCTCACCGCCCCACATCTGCCAGCTTTGCCCGGAGTTGGAGCACCGACTTCGTGTGGATCTGGCTGACCCGGCTCTCGGTGACGCCCAGGACGTTGCCGATCTCGGCCAGGGTGAGG
Organism: Streptomyces sp. NPDC059989; assembly: GCF_042736975.1. Taxonomy (NCBI): domain Bacteria; kingdom Bacillati; phylum Actinomycetota; class Actinomycetes; order Kitasatosporales; family Streptomycetaceae; genus Streptomyces; species Streptomyces sp. NPDC059989. The sequence continues at coordinate 75,495 of NZ_JBHWUO010000014.1, read as the reverse complement.
CCCTCGTAGTAGTAGAGGGTCACCACCGTCTTCTCCCGCTCGGGCAGCGTGTTGATGGCCCGCGCCAGCAGCCGCCGCAGCTCCCGGTCCTCGGCCACCTCCACCGGGTTGTCGGCGGCGGTGTCCTCCAGGGTGTCCATCAGCGAGAGCCGGTCGCCGCCCTCCCCGCCGACGTGCAGCAGCTCCTCCAGGGCGACCACATTCGCCAGGGACAACTGGCTGAAGACCGCGTGGAGGTCCTCCACCCCGATCCCCATCTCCCCGGCGACCTCGGCCTCCGTCGGGGTGCGCCGCAGCTGGGCCTCCAGCGTGGCGTAGGCCCGCTCCACCGCCCGCGCCTTCTGCCGCACCGAGCGCGGGATCCAGTCCAGTGCCCGCAGTTCGTCGATCATCGCGCCGCGGATGCGGGTGATGGCGTACGTCTCGAACTTGATCGACCGGTCGATGTCGAACTTCTCGATGGCGTCGATGAGCCCGAAGACGCCGGAGGAGACGAAGTCGGCCTGCTCCACATTGGGCGGCAGTCCCACGCTGACGCGGCCGGCGACGTACTTGACCAGGGGCGAGTAGTGCAGGATCAGCTGCTCCCGGAGCCGCTCGTCACCGGAGTCCTTGTACGAGCGCCAGAGCACCTCCAGGGACGAGGGCGCGGTGGACCGCACGCTGCCGCGGGCAGCGGGGGGCACCGCAGCGCGGTCAGACCCTGAGGTGTGCTGGGGCATGCTTCGCCTTTGCCGGAGCGGGATTCCTTGGGAGCGTAGCGTGACGGAAGTGTCGCGGTGCGCGAAGAGTACGGGATCGCGCGGGGGCGCAGGGGCGTCGCGACTCGCGCGGGCGACCCGGGACCGGCGCCTGGCGCACGGTCCCGGCGGCTGCCACCGGGAAGACCGCGTCTCTCATCGGTTTCACTCTTTCACCGGAACGCCCCAGGTCAACGACCGCCTCGCCGGGTGGCTCCGGTTTGTATGCCTCCTCCAGCCGTTCCTCTGGTCAACTGCCAGCCGTCGCCCTGCCGTTCGACGAACCCCAGAGAGTGAAGTTCGTACAGTCTGCCGATGACTTCATCGGCGCCGGTGCCGGAGGCAAGTGCCACTTGCTCCACGTCCACCGGTCTGCCGGCGGGCAGTGCTTCGAGCACCCGGACGGTCTCCCGGTCCAGCAGGTCCCTCGCGACGACCGGGCCGCGCCGCTCGGGAGCCAGCTCGCCGATGGAGCCGACCAGCTCGACCACCTCGGCCGCGTCGGTCACCAGGGCGGCCTCGCCCCGGAGCAGTTCGTGCACCCCGGCCGAGAGCCCGCTGGTGGCGGGCCCGGGGACCCCCATGGTGATCCGCCCGAGCTGCCGGGCCCGCCGGGCGGTGACCAGGGATCCGCTGCGGTGCGCGGCCTCGACGACGACCGTCCCCCGGGTCAGGGCGGCGATGACCCGGTTGCGCAGGACGAAGCGGCTGGGGGTGGGATGGCTGCCGGGTGGCAGCTCTCCCAGGACGAGCCCCTGTCCGGCGATCCGGCCGAGGAGCCCGGCGTGTCCCCGCGGGTAGGCCACGTCCGCCCCGCAGGCCAGCACCGCCGCGGTGGCCCCGCCGGAGGCCAGCGCCCCGCGGTGGGCGGCGCCGTCGATCCCGTACGCGGCCCCGGAGACCACGACCCAGCCCCGCTCGGCGAGCCCGGCGGCCAGGGTCTGGGCCATGTGCGCCCCGTACGGGGTACAGGCGCGGGCGCCGACCACGGCGACGGAGCGCAGCGCCCAGGTGCGCAGGTTCGGTCTGCCCCGGAGCCACAGTCCGACGGGCCGGGCGTCGCCGAGGTCGTCGAGCTGGGTCGGCCACTCCGCCGATCCCGGGCACACGAACCGGCCCCCCGATCCGGCGGCCAGCTCCAGGTCCCGCCGGGGGTCGGCGAGCGCCGCCCGTCTGCGGTACCCGGCGAGCCGCTCCTCCCCCACCCCGCCCGGCACGCCCGGCTCCGGATCGGGCGCCGTCAGCAGCCCCATCAGCCCGACGGCCCCGTACTCCCGCAGCCAGCGCCCGCCGTGCTCGTCCCCGGGCTCCAGCACCCGCGTCAGCGCCGCCCGCGCCAGCTCCTCCGGGGTCACGGCCCGGCCCCCGCGGCCAGGGTCGCCCCGCGGGCGATGCCGGTCCGCAGCTCCAGCGCGACGGCCACGTCCAGCGCCTCGGGCCGGTCGCGCCCCCGCAGGTCGGCGACGGTCCAGGCGACGCGCAGCACCCGGTCCAGGCCGCGTGCGGTGAGCAGCCCGCGCTCCAGGTCCCGCTCGGCCTGCGCCAGGGCTCCGGGGCCCGCCTGCCACCGGGTGCGCAGCTCCTGGCCGGGCACCTCGGAGTTGAGCCGCCACGGGGTGTCGGCGAGCCGGACCGCGGCGCGGTCCCTGGCTTCCCGCACCCGGTCGGCCACCACCGCGGTGGACTCCCCCCGGCCGCCCTGCCCGAGCAGGTCGGACCGGGTCACGGGCTCGACCTCCACCCTCAGGTCCACCCGGTCGAGCAGCGGCCCGGACAGCCTGCCCTGATAGCGCCTGATCACCGAGGGCGGGCATTCGCACCCGGCCCCGTGCAGGGTGTGGCGTCCGCAAGGGCACGGGTTCGCCGCGAGGACCATGAGGAACCGGGCCGGCAGCCGCACCACGCCGGCCGCCCGGGCGATGACCACGTGACCCGATTCGAGGGGCTGCCGCAGGGCGTCCAGCGCCCGGCTGTGGAACTCGGCGGCCTCGTCCAGGAAGAGCACGCCGCGATGGGCCAGCGAGACGGCCCCGGGCCTGGGGACCCCGTTGCCACCGCCCACCAGGGACTGCATGGTCGCCGAGTGGTGCGGTGCGCAGTAGGGCGGTCTGGCGACGAGCGGTTCGCCGGGCGGGAGGATGCCCGCCACCGAGTGGACGGCCGTGACCTCCACGGAGTCCTGGCGGGTGAGCGGCGGCAGGATCCAGGGCAGCCGCTCGGCCAGCATGGTCTTGCCCGCCCCGGGAGGCCCGCTGAGGAAGAGGTGGTGGCCGCCACCGGCCGCGACCTCCAGGGCCCGGCGCGCGGTGTGCTGCCCGGCCACGTCGGCGAGGTCGGGGTAGTCCGCGGCGTCCCCCTGGCCGGAGCGGCCGGCCGCCAGGCCCGTGCCCAGGCCCGCCCCCGGGAGGACCAGCCCGGCCAGTATCGGATCCGGGCGGCCCGGCGGATCGGGGAGTTCCTCCTCGGGGACCACCCCGTCGGTCAGGACCGCGATCAGCTGGCGCAGGCTGCGCACGCCGAGCACCGAGACGTCCGGCACCAGCGCGGCCTCGGCGGCGCACTGCTGCGGGACCACCACCTGCCGGTATCCGGCCTCCGCCGCGGCGAGGACCGCCGGCAGGATCCCCCGGACCGGACGCACCCGGCCGTCCAGCCCCAGCTCCCCGATCAGGACGAGATCGGCGATCGCCCCCGGGTCGACCACCTCGGCGGCGCCCAGGACGGCGGCCGCCACGGCGAGATCGAAACCGGCACCGGATTTCGGTACGGAGGCCGGGCTGAGGCCGACCGTGAGCTTCTTCTGCGGCCAGGCCGCGCCCGAATTGACCACGGCGGCCCGCACCCGGTCCCGGCTCTCGACCAGGGTCTTGTCGGGCAGGCCCACCAGCGTGAAGGCCGCGACCCCGGGCTCCAGGTCGGCCTGGACCTCCACCACCACGCCGTCGACGCCCACCAGGGCCACCGAACAGGCTCGCGCGAATCCCATCAGGCCACCCCCCTGACGTGCTCCACCACGGGCGCACCGCGCCGCGGCAGCAGGACTCCGACCAGGTCGATGCGGACCCCGCCCGGGGGTGGTCCGCCGTGGTCGGCGAGCCAGCGCCCGGCGAGTCGGCGTAAGCGCTCGGCCTTGCCGGACCGCACCGCGGCCATGGGATGTTCGAAATCGCCTGCCCGGCGGGTCTTGACCTCGCACACGACGAGGGCGTCACCGTCCCGGGCGACGATGTCGATCTCCCCGCCGCGGCACCGCCAGTTCCGTGCGATCACGGTCATCCCGGCCTCGGCCAGCCGCCGCGCCGCGAGCTCCTCGCCGTACCGCCCCAATGCCTGCCGTGCCACGCCCTTCGCGTTCATTCGGCACCACCTCCGGTACCGACGATCCCGCGCCCCCGCCCACCCTGTGGATCTTGGTGGACAACCCCGCCGTTGTGGACAACCCGGTCACCCACACGGGGAAGGAACTCAGCTGCCGGGCAGTTCGAGATCGCTCTTGTTGAGCTCCTCGATGTTCACGTCCTTGAAGGTCAGCACCCGCACCTGCTTCACGAACCGGGCCGGCCGGTACATGTCCCAGACCCACGCGTCGGCCATCGAGACCTCGAAGAACACCTCTCCCTGGACCGAGTGCACCTGCATCTCGTAGTCGTTGGTGAGGTAGAAACGGCGTTCGGTCTCGATCACATACTTGAACAGCCCGACGACGTCGCGGTACTCCCGATAGAGCTTCAGCTCCATCTCGGTCTCGTACTTTTCGAGGTCCTCGGCACTCATGGCATGTTCCCCTTCAGCCGTGCGTCCCCCTATTGTGCGCCAGGCCCATGTGCCCCTAAACGATTTCCGGGGCCAGGACCACCGGCGCGCCCGGAGGACCATCGTCGAGCAGCGTCCGGAGCAGCTCGGCGAGTCTGGTCGGGTACACCGTCTCATGGGCCGCGAGAAGTTCCTCGGAGGTCCACCACCTGGCTCCGGAGACGCTGCGCCGCTCCAGCTCCGTGAGCCCGCTCATCCGGGTCGCCGTCTGGGTGGTTCGTGCCAGGAAGTACCACTCGTCCTGCTCCCAGCGCCGCCCGTCGAAGGGGAAGGAGCAGTACCGGTGCCACAGCACGGGACCCAGCTCCACCTCTGTGATCCCCGTCTCCTCCGCCAGCTCCCGCAGCGCGGCCTCTTCCCGGCTCTCTACGCCCTCCACCCCGCCGCCCGGCGTGAACCACCAGTCGTCCCCGGGGTCCTCCGGCTCGAAGCCGTGCAGCAGCAGGATCCGGTCGGCCGGGTCCAGCAGGATCACCCGCGACACCTTGCGGGGGCCGTCGCCTGCGGCCCCCTCAGCGGACACCGGCGCGCTCCCGCCGCCCGCGCCCGAGGACCCGTACGAAGGGCCCGTACGCGGCTCCCAGCAGCACCAGGACCGCTCCGGCCACCACCGCCGCGACCTGGAGGCGCAAGGGGCCGGGCCGGGAGACTCCGCCCGGCAGGCCCTCGTACGTCCGCGGCCGCTCCAGCATCGTCTGGGAGGGCCAGGCCAGGGCGTCGACGCGGGCGCTGACCGTGGACCGGGGGACGGTCCCCTGCCCGGCCTCCTGGAGGTGCGCCCGGGAGTCCAGGGAGGCCGCCCGCCGGTCGCCCAGCAGGAAGAGGTTGTCCTCGGGGACCGTCACCTCGAAGGGGGTCCCGGGGGCCGGGGCCTGCCCGGCGGGCATGGCCAGGCCCGAGTCGGGCTTGGTGTCGTCGATGTAGGGCTCGTCCAGGGCCGTGCCGTTCACGGTCAGCTCGCCGCCCGCGCCGCAGCACTTCACGGTGTCTCCGCCGACGCCGACGACCCGCTTGACCATGGGCGAATCGCTCCACAGGGAATCGGTGAAGATGACCACGTCCCCGCGGCGCACCTCACCGCCGTCGATGCGCTGCGCCAGCACCCGGTCGCCGGGGCGCACCGTGGGCATCATCGAGTCGGTCGGCACGGTGTAGGGCTGGTAGACGACCGCCCCCCACACGAAACCGCCGAGGAAGAGCGCAAAACCGATGGCCACGGCGATACCCGACAGCACGTTGCCGAGTCCGCCGCGGCCATCCCTGCCACCGCGTATTGCTTGTTTTCCGCCCATTGCAGCGCCCCCACACTCGGAGATCGTCGACCTGGGCGCACCCTACCCGGCGGTACGGCCCCGGGTCAGCTTCCGCCGGCGCCACATGACGAGCGGCACGGCGCCCGTCAGGCCGAGCGCGGCCGGGCCCAGTCCGACCGGAGCCAGTCCGGAGGCCCCGAGTCCGAGCGCGGCGGCCTTGGTCTGGTTGCCGATGCCCGGCTGGTCGAAGGTGTCCGGGATCGGCAGGGTGGACCAGCGGGTGATCGGCCACGCGACCACCACGGCCCGCCCGACGACGTCGTCGACCGGAACGAAGCCCTGGGTGGAGTCCTGCATGTGGTAGCGGGAGTCCTGGGAGTTCTGCCGGTGGTCGCCCATCACCCAGATCTTGCCCTTGGGCACGGTGATCGGACCGAAGGGGGCGTCGTCGCAGGCGGTGTTGCCGGGGAAGATGTACGGCTCGTCGAGCTCCTTGCCGTTGACGACGACCGGTCCCCCCTTCTTGCACTCGACCGTGTCTCCGCCGATGGCGATGGTCCGCTTGATCAGGTCCTTCTCCTCGGCGGACGGCATCAGGCCGATCCAGCTGAGGGCCTTCTGCGCGAAGTTCGGCTCCGGGGTGGGCTCCCCGGACAGCCAGTTCGCGGGGTCGTGGAAGACCACGACCTCACCGCGCTCGGGCTCGGAGCCGAACCACGGGGTCAGCTTGTCCACCAGGACCCGGTCCCCGCGCTGCAGGGTGTCCTGCATCGAGTCGGACGGGATCGAGAACGCCTGCACCAGGAAGGTCTTGATCAGCAGGGCCAGCAGCAGGGCGATACCGATGAGGAGCGGGAGCTCCTTCCAGAAGGAGCGGTGCGGGCGCGCCTTGGTGCCGCCGTCCTCCTCGGCCTCGCGCTTGACGGCATCGTCCGGCCGCTCCTCGCCTTCGTCGCGTCCGGATCGTGCGCCTACCGCCACATCCCCCACATCCACTCCTCACTCGGAATTCGCCGCCCGCGCCGAATCGGACACGGGCCCTCCCCTCCCCTAACGAGCGGGAGTTCCCTAGGGCTCGGGAGACCCAGGACACACTATGCGACCGGCACGTCACTGCGGCGCCGCCGACGGGCGCGTCCCTCGCGCCGCGCCTGATCGGGCACCATCCGGAAGGTCGCGGGCTGCTCCAGGCGGCGCCAGTGCGCGTACGGCCAGGCGATCACGACGGCCTCGCCCACGACCCCGTTCTCGTCGATGGTGCCCTCGAAGGCCTCGTCGAGGTGGTAGCGGGAGTCGGCCGAGTTCGCCCGGTGGTCGCCCATGACGAAGAGCCGGCCCTCCGGCACCTTCACCTCGAAGGGGATCTCCGACGGAGCGTTGCCGGGGTTCACGTACGGCTCATCGAGCGGCGAGCCGTTGACGGAGACCCGGCCCTTGGCGTCGCAGCACTTGACGGTGTCCCCGCCGACCCCGATGACCCGCTTGATCAGGTCCTGCTCGTCGGCCGAGGGCAGCAGGCCGATGAAGGTCAGGGCCTGCTTGACCTGCTTGACGCCGACCGGGTCGGGAGCGGGCCTGGCCGCCTCGCCCTTGAGCCAGCCGCCGGGGTCCTTGAAGACGACGATGTCGCCGCGCTCGATCTCGGAGCCGAACCACGGGGTCAGCTTGTCCACCAGGACCCGGTCGCCGATCCGGATGGTCTGCTCCATGGAGCCCGACGGGATGAAGAAGGCCTGCACCAGGAAGGTCTTGAGGAGCAGGGCGATCAACAGGGCCACCGCCACCAGCAGGGGCAGCTCGCCCGCGCGGCGCGTACGGCGGCGCCGCCGCACCCTGCGGGCCAGCCGGCGCCGCTCGGCCCGGCCGCCCTCGGCGACCGGGACGGGTTCCGGCTCCGGCTCGGGCTCCCGCTCGCGCCGCGGCCGCCCCCGGCTACCCATGACCGCCGCCGACGGCACCCCAGCGCGAGACCGGCCAGCCGATCCAGTCGGCCCGCCCGATCACCTTCTCCACCGGCACCATTCCCCCGCCCGGTTCCCCCAGGTGGTCCCGGGAGTCCCGGGACTGGGCACGATGATCACCCATCACCCACAGGGTGCCCAGGGGTACGACGATCCGGAAGGGCACCTTCGAGGGAGCGTTGCCGGGGTACAGGTACGGCTCCTCCAGCGGAACACCGTTGACCTCCACCCGGCCGGCGGCGTCGCAGCACACCACGTCGTCCCCGCCGACGCCCACGACCCGCTTCACGAAGTCGGTGTCGGAGGGCTCCGCGAGGCCGAGCGCCGAGGCCGCGCCGTGCAGGACCGTACCGATCGGATTGCCCTCGGGCCGTTCCCGTACGAAGGATCCCGTGCCGTCGAAGACCACCAGGTCCCCCCGGCGCGGCCGGTCGCCGAAACGGTACGCCAACTTGTTGACCAGGACCCGGTCCCCGACCTGGAGCGTCGGCTCCATCGAGCGGCTCGGGATCAGGAAGGGCTGGACCACGAAGTTGCTGAGCAGCAGCAGGAAGGCGGTGAGGACCACGCCCAGCACTCCGGCCCGCCGCAGGGTCAGCGGCCGCCGGACGGCCGAGGACGCGCGGGTTCCCGACAGCGCGCGGGCGCGGGTCCCTGAAAGCGCACGGGTCCCCGAAAAAGCACGGGTCCCCGAAAAAGCGAAACGCGACCGCTCCTCCCCCTCGCGAGGGGAAGAGTGGCCGCGTTCCGTGTGAGGTGCTTCGGTGTCCATCGGGAGCGAGCCTATCCGGCCATCCCGTGACCCCGAAGGGGACCTCAGTTGTCGCGCTTCTCCTTGATCTTCGCGGCCTTGCCGCGGAGCTCACGGAGGTAGTACAGCTTGGCGCGGCGCACGTCACCGCGGGTGACGAGCTCGATCTTCTCGAAGATCGGGGAGTGGACCGGGAAGGTACGCTCCACGCCGACGCTGAAGGAGACCTTGCGGACCGTGAAGGTCTCGGAGACACCGGCGCCCTGGCGGCGGATGACTACGCCCTTGAACTGCTGGATACGGGAGCGGTTGCCCTCGATCACGCGGACGTGCACGTTGATCGTGTCACCCGGGCGGAAGGCCGGGACGTCCGAGCGGAGCGCGGCGGCGTTGACGCCATCGAGCAGGTGAGACATGTTCTTCGTCTGCTTTCTTCGCATGACGCCACAGGTCGCCAGTGCGGGTTTCCGTAGAGAATTCGGGAGCCGTGCCACTCCGCGGACGACGGTCCCCCTGTGGCAGGGGCGTCCACGAGCACACAGCAGCCGCCTATTCTTCCACGGCCTGCGGCCTGAGCCAAAATCGGCCGTCGGCGGACGGCTTCCAGCCCAGGATGGAGAGCATCTCCCGGTCCTTCTTGTCGAAGGCGGCGGCCTCGCAGCGCTCGATCAGGTCCGGGCGGTGCTGCGCGGTGCGGCGGAAGGCCTCGTCCCGGCGCCAGCGGGCGATCTTGCCGTGGTGGCCGCTGAGCAGCACCTCGGGGATGTCGCGGCCGCGCCACACGGGGGGCTTGGTGTAGACGGGCCCCTCCAGCAGGTTCGCCATCTCGCCGGGCGCGAAGGAGTCGTCGCGGTGGGATTCGGCGTTGCCGAGCACCCCGGGCAGCAGCCGGGCCACGGCCTCGGTGACCACCAGGACGGCGGCCTCGCCGCCCGCCAGCACGTAATCGCCGATGGAGACCTCGTACACCGGCATGCGCGTGGCGTACTCGTCCATGACGCGGCGGTCGATGCCCTCGTAGCGGGCCGGCGTGAAGATCAGCCAGGGCCGCTCGGAGAGCTCGACGGCCAGTTCCTGGGTGAAGGGCCGGCCGCTGGGCGTGGGGACCACCATGACGGGCCCGTGCGCGCCCGCCTCGTAGCCGTCGGCCAGCGCCTGGTCCAGGGCCTCGCCCCACGGCTCGGTCTTCATGACCATGCCGGGGCCGCCGCCGTACGGGGTGTCGTCGACGGTGTTGTGCCGGTCGTACGTCCAGTCCCGCAGGTCGTGGACGTGCACGTCCAGCTGGCCGCGGGCCCGCGCCTTGCCGACGAGGGAGACGTTCAGCGGTTCCAGGTACTCGGGGAAGATCGTGACGACGTCGAGACGCATCAGGCGTCTTCCCCGGCCTCGTCACGCGTGGAGTCGATGATCGCTTCGCGCTCGTCGATCAGCCCGGGCGGCGGGGTGATGACGCACCGCTGCTCCTCCAGGTCGATCTCGGCGACGATCTCCTCCACGAACGGGATCATCACCTCGGAGCCGTCCGGCCGCTCGACGATGAACAGGTCCTGCGAGGGCAGGTGGGAGATCTCGGTGATCCGGCCGATCTCGGTGCCGTCGGCGAGGACCACGTCCAGGTCCATCAGCTGGTGGTCGTAGTACTCGTCCTCCTCCTCCGGCAGCTCCGCGGGGTCCACCTCGGCGATCAGCAGGATGTTGCGCAGCGCCTCGGCCCCGGTGCGGTCCTTGACGCCTGCGAAGCGGAGCATGAGCCGGCCGCTGTGCACCCGGCCCGTCTCGATGGTCAGCGGTCCCGCCGCCGCGGGCTCCGTCTTGAGCACGGCACCGGGGCTGAGCCGCAGCTCCGGCTCGTCCGTGCGCACCTCGACGGTGACCTCACCCTTGATGCCGTGGGCGCGGCCGATCCGCGCGACTACCAGCTCCACTGTCTCTCTCCTGTTCAGACGACGACGGGCCGGGGCGGGCACGAATGCCCTCCCCGGCCCGTGCCGGTGTATCAACTGCTCAGCGGACCTGGTCCACGTCGACGAGGTCGACGCGGATCCCCCGGCCGCCGATGGCGCCCACGACGGTACGCAGAGCACGCGCGGTGCGGCCGTTGCGGCCGATCACCTTGCCGAGGTCGTCGGGGTGAACCCTGACCTCGAGCACCTGTCCGCGGCGCAGGTTGCGCGAGGCGACCTGCACATCGTCGGGGTTGTCCACAATGCCCTTCACGAGGTGCTCAAGAGCCTCCTCGAGCATGATCAGGCCTCGGTCGACTCGGCGTCGGCGGCCTCAGCCTCGTCCGCCTTCTTGTCGGCCTTCTTGGCCTTCTGCGTGATGGCTTCGCCCTTGCCCTCGCCGATGCCCTCGAGGGCCTTGGCGAACTCGTCGAAGGAGCGACGCTTGCTCTCCTTCGTCTCCGGCTGCAGCAGCGGCGCGGGGGCGGGGAGACCCTTGTGGGCCTGCCAGTCACCGGTCAGCTTCAGGATGGCGAGCACAGCCTCGGTGGGCTGGGCGCCAACGGACAGCCAGTACTGCGCACGCTCGGCGTTGACCTCGATGCGCGACGGGTTGTACGTCGGGTGGTAGATACCGATCTCTTCGATCGCGCGACCGTCACGGCGGGTGCGGGCGTCGGCGACGACGATGCGGTAGTGCGGCTGGCGAATCTTGCCGAGGCGCTTGAGCTTGATCTTGACTGCCACTGGAGTGGTGTCTCCTGAACTTGACGTGGTTGGGCACATGAGATGCCACGTGGGGTTGCGGTACTCGGGTGCCCGATGGACGCGTCAGCCGGAGGAGAGAGGGGTCCTATGCGACTGTCGAGTACAGCTGTCCATTGTGCCATACGCCTGCGGCGCGCCGAGCCGCAGGCGGTGCATCGGACTCCTCGGCACGGCAGCCGGCCCGGATCAGGACGCTACGGCCGCGACCGCCACTTCCGGGATGCGGAACGGCTTCATGCAGCCGCCGCACACGATGGGCGCCTGGGCGAGCACGGAGGGGACCACCCGTACGTTGCGCCCGCAGTCGCACACCGCCTTGACCCGCACGCCGCCGCCGGAGGACCCGTGCCGGGCGGCCGGTCCGCGGAAGCTGCGCTTGGTGTCGGCGGCCGTGGCGGCCGTGTGGGCCTTCAGGGCCCGCTGGAGCCGCTCCATGGTCGGGCGGTAGCGGCGCTTCGCCTCGGGATTGAGCGTGACCAGCGAGAAGCCGCTGCTCGCGTGCGGCTCTTCGGAGTGGTCCAGCCCCATCTCCTCGGCGATCGCGAGGAATCTGCGGTTGTGGTAGCGGCCGGCGCGCGAGGTGTCTCGGACCCCGCGGGCGGCGGCGATTCCGTGGACTGCCTCGTGCAGCAGTCGCTCGAAGGAGAGTTCGGCGCCACAGGCGGACGAGGACTCTCCGATCAGGGACTCGGGCGCGGCAAGGTCAGGCAGCTCGGGGTGGTACCGCTGAATGTCGGCCCACGCCTGCGCCAGCTCTGCGGCGAGAACAGGTGGTGTCGTGCTCACGTCGTGACAACGAGCCGAGGTGCCCCGGTGTTCCGATTCCGGGCCATTCCAAATTTTTTGCACGTACCAGTCAGTTCACTCTGATGCGTCCTGACGAGGACGGGTGCGTCCATCTCAGGAGGAGTCGGTACGTAAGGAGTACCAACGACGGTCACAGCCCCGGCGGCGCGGCACGGCCGCGCTGCCGGGGCTGGGCCTGCGACTAGTACGAGCGCGCGACGATCGCGAGGGTGCCGGGGGCGTCGTCCGTCTCCGGGACCGACCCGTCGGCGGCGATCAGGCAGCGCACGGAGACGGCCTGCTCGGCCAGCTTGGCCTCGCCCTCCGGGCCGAGGTCGGCCCACGGGATGCGCGCCCAGCCGCCGGCGATGGCGGCCTCGGCGGCCTCCTCGATGGTGGCGACGTCGGACGTACGGGCCTCACGGCGCTCGCGGGACTCGCGCAGCAGCTGCGCCTGGTCCTCGTCGAGCACCTTGGGCAGCAGGTCGGCGAGCGCGTCGATCTGCACCGGGGTCTTGCCGCCGGGGATCCGGCGGGCCAGCATCGCGGTGCCGGCCTCCAGGTCGCGGGGGCCGATCTCGATGCGGACCGGTACGCCCTTGAGCTCCCAGTCCACGGCGCGGCGGCCGAAGGGGGTGTCCACGCGGTCGTCGACCTGCACGCGGAGGCCCGCGGCCTTCAGCTGCGCGCCCAGCTCGCGGACCTTCGCGACGGCCTCGTCACCCTTGATCGCCATGACGACGACCTGGACGTGCGCCAGACGCGGCGGAACGCGCAGTCCGTTGTCGTCGCCGTGGGACATGATCAGGCCGCCGACCATGCGGGTCGAAACGCCCCACGAGGTCTGCCAGACGAGCTCCTGCTTGCCTTCCTTCGACAGGTACTGCGTGTTGAAGGCCTTGGCGAAGTTGGTGCCGAGCTCGTGGCTCGTGCCCAGCTGCAGGGCCTTGCCGTCGCCCATCATGCCCTCGAGGGTGAGGGTGTTGATGGCGCCGGCGAAGCGCTCCTTGGCGGTCTTGCGGCCGAGCACGACGTCGATGCCGAGCACGTTCGTCATGAAGTCGCCGTAGACGTCCGTGTGGATGCGGGCGGCGTAGTCGCGGGCGTCCTCGTAGGTGGCGTGGGCCGTGTGGCCCTCCTGCCAGAGGAACTCGCTCGTACGGAGGAAGACGCGCGGGCGCATCTCCCAGCGGACCACGTTGGCCCACTGGTTGATCAGCAGGGGCAGGTCGCGGTAGCTCTGGACCCACTTGGAGAAGTAGTCGTTGATGATCGTCTCGGAGGTGGGCCGGACGACGACCGGCTCTTCCAGCTCCTTGCCGCCGCCGTGCGTGACGACCGCGAGCTCGGGGGCGAAGCCCTCGACGTGCTCCGCTTCCTTCGTCAGGTACGACTGCGGGATGAACAGCGGGAAGTACGCGTTCTGGGCGCCCGCGTCCTTGATCCGCGCGTCCATCTCCTGCTGCATCCGCTCCCACAGGCCGTAGCCGTACGGTCGGATGACCATGGTGCCGCGGACCGGACCGTTGTCGGCCAGCTCGGCCTTGTTGATCAGATCCTGGTACCAGCGGGGGAAATCCTCCGCCTGCGGGGTGAGAACGGGTGCCTTTGCCATGGCGCGAATGGTACGGCGCCCGGCGCGCCGAGCGTGAATCGGGTGGCGCGCTCCTCTGGACGCGGGCGCGAATGGGGAGTTCTCTGGCAACGGGGGCAAGGGGGCGACACGGAATCAGGAGCGCTCTTTCGATGACACCGATGCCGACGGCCACGCTCGTCGCCCGGGACTGGGCGGAGATCCAGGAACGGATGCTGGTACCGCTGTACGAGGCGGTCTACGACCGGCTGGAGGTCGGGCCGGGCGACCGGCTGCTCGGCCTCGACTGCGGGGCCGGGCTGCCCCTGCTGCTCGCGGCCGGGCGGGGAGCCGTGGCCACGGGTGTGGAGACGGATCCGGCGCGGCGGGCGCTGGCCCGTGAACGGCTGCTGGAGGTGCTGGCGGCGCCGCCCACGGCGCCGCCGGCGAACCGGCCGTACGACGCCCTGCTGGCCTTTTCCCCCGACCCGGCGGCCCTGGCCGCGGCCCTGCCTGCGGTCCGGCGGGGCGGCGCCGTGGTGCTGGCCGACTGGGGTCCGGCGGAGCGCTGCACGGTGCCGTCGGTGCTGGGCGGCGGGCCCGCGCCCCGGGACCTGGACGCGCTGGTGGAGGGGGCGGGGCTGTGGCCGGACGGTTCGGGGCGGGTGTTCTGCCCGTTCGGGTACGCGGACGTGGACAGCGCCGTGCGCGGGCTGCTGTCGACCCGCCTCTACGACGGCGCGGCGGATCCCGCGCTCGCGGAGAAGGAACTGGCCGAGGCCCTTCACCCGTACGAGCGGCCCGACGGGGCCGTATGGCTGCCGAACATCTTCCGGTATGTGATCGCCCGGGTGGCCTAACCGGTCCCGGTCAGTCGATGTCGTGGCTCTTCGTCAGGCGGGTGATCCCGGCGGCGGCGTAGGCGGCCGCCTCGTCCAGGGTCTCGTTGGCGAGCAGGGCCTCGGCGAGGGCGTCGAGCTGGGGGCGGTGTTCGCGCAGGAGGCGGCAGGCCTCCATGTAGCACTCGTCGACGATCCGCCGCATCTCGTGGTCCACCGCGTCGAGGGTGGCGGGGGCGGCGGACAGGCCGTACGGGCCGCCGCCGTCGGACGGGATGGCGGTGAGCTTGCCGACGCGTTCGCTCATGCCCCAGCGGCCGACCATGCCCCGGACGATGTTGGTGACCTGTTCGAGGTCGTTCTCCGCGCCCGTGGTGATGACGTCGTAGACGACGTGCTCGGCGGCCATGCCGCCGAGCGCGCCGATGATGCGGCCGCGCAGGTACTCCTCGGTGTACGCGTACCGGTCGGCGTCCGGGGTCGAGAGGGTGACGCCGAGGGCGCGGCCGCGGGGCACGATCGTGATCTTGCGGACCGGGTCGGCGCCCGGCTGGAGCATGCCCAGGAGGGCGTGGCCGCTCTCGTGGTACGCGGTGCGGCGGCGCTCCTCCAGCGGCATGACCAGGGACCGTTCGGCGCCGAGCTGGACCTTCTCCAGGGCGTCGGACAGGTCGGACTGGGTGACCTGGTCCTGCCGGCGTTTGACGGCCAGCAGCGCGGCCTCGTTGGCCAGGTTGGCCAGTTCGGCGCCGGTCATTCCGGGGGTGGTACGGGCCACCTGGGCGAGGTCGACGCTCGGGGCGAGCGGGATGTCCCGGGTGTGGATGCGCAGGATGGCCTCGCGGCCGCCCCGGTCGGGCGGGGAGACGACCACCGTGCGGTCGAAGCGGCCGGGCCGGGTCAGGGCGGGGTCCAGGACGTCGGCCCGGTTGGTGGCGGCAAGGACGACCACCCCCTCCGAGCCGGAGAAGCCGTCCATCTCGGTGAGGATCTGGTTCAGGGTCTGCTCGCGCTCGTCGTGGCCTCCCATGGCCGCGCCGCCGCCCCGCACCCGCCCGATGGTGTCGATCTCGTCGATGAAGATGATCGCGGGGGCCACCTTGCGCGCCTCGCTGAAGAGTTCGCGCACCCGTGAGGCGCCGACGCCGACGATCATCTCGATGAACTCGGACGCGGAGGCGGAGAAGAACGGCACTCCGGCCTCGCCCGCGACCGCCCGGGCGAGCAGGGTCTTGCCGGTGCCGGGCGGGCCGGACAGGAGCACGCCGCCGGGCATCCGGGCGCCGAGCTTCCGGTAGGCCTGGGGGTTCTTGAGGAAGTCGACGACGTCGTTGAGCTCGCCCTCGACCTCGTCGATGCCCGCCACGTCCTCGAAGGTGGTGCGCTGGGCGCCCTCCTCCAGCTCCACCGGCTTGGGCGGTGCCTTGCGGCCCAGCCCGCCGAGGCCGCCGCCCATGGCCGCGCCCATCCGGCGGGCGACGAACACCCACAGCAGGACCAGCAGCAGGATCGGGGCGAGGGAGAGCAGCAGGTTGGCCAGGAAGCTGCGCTGCTCGACGACCGGGGAGGCGGTCACGTTCACGTTCTGCTTGGTGAGGTCGGCCCAGAGGTCGTCGTCGGCGAAGGCGGGGCGCTGGGTGACGAACTTGGTGTAGTCGCCCTTGCCGCCGTCGGGTACCGGCTGTTTGGCCTTCAGCTGGCCCTGGATGGCGTCGCCCTTGGAGTAGATCTTCGAGACGTTGCCGTTGGCGACCTGCTTGCTGAACTCCGTGTACGAGATCGTCGGCTCGTCGCCCTCGTTGAAGAAGGACAGCACCAGGTTGGTGACCAGGTACACGATCAGGGCGGAAAGGATGAGCCAGCGCCAGCCCGGCATCTTCTTCTTGGGCGGAGGGGTGGGCGGCGCGCCCTCGGAGCGCCAGGGCGTATCGGCCCGGTCGCGCGGCGGTACGGGGGTGGGGCTGGGCACGAGTGCCTCCTTCTGCCGTCCTCCCGGCCGACGATAAGCGACAAATCCACCCGTTGCCCCACAGAAAGCAGAGGGCCCCGGTCGTAGGATCACGAGGATCACGACCGGGGCCCTTCGCTGCCCGCCTGAGCGGGTACTACTTCATGAACTTCTTGAACTCGTCCGGAAGGTCGAAGTCCTGGCCCGGCTGGCCGCCCCCGGCCGGAAGGCCGAAGGGGTTGCCGCCGGCCGCGGGCTCGACCGCCTGCGGGCCCTGCTCGCGGCGGGCCGCGGCTGCGGCCTCCTCTTCCCTGCGCTTCATCGGGTTGCCGCTCTTGCGCTTGCCCTTGGCCTGCTTGACCTGCTTCTTCTGCCGGCCGGGGCCGCCGCCCATCCCGGGGATGCCGGGCATGCCCGGCATGCCGCCGCCCTGGGCCATGCGGGACATCATCTTGCGGGCGTCGAAGAACCGCTCGACGAGGGACTTGACGGCGCTGACCTCGGTGCCGGAACCCTTGGCGATACGGGCGCGGCGCGAGCCGTTGATGATCGTCGGGTCCTGGCGCTCGGCCGGGGTCATCGACTTGATGATCGCGGCGGTGCGGTCCACGTCGCGCTCGTCGATGTTGTTGATCTGGTCCTTGATCTGACCCATGCCGGGGAGCATGCCGAGCAGCTTGGAGATGGAGCCCATCTTCCGGACCTGCTCCATCTGGGCCAGGAAGTCGTCGAGCGTGAACTCCTTGGGGCCCTTGGCGAGCTTGGCCGCCATCTTCTCGGCCTCGGCCTGCGAGAAGGTCTTCTCGGCCTGCTCGATGAGGGTGAGCATGTCACCCATGTCGAGGATCCGGCCCGCCATGCGGTCCGGGTGGAAGGCGTCGAACTCGTCGAGCTTCTCGCCGTTCGAGGCGAACATGATCTGCTTGCCGGTGACGTGCGCGATGGAGAGCGCGGCACCGCCGCGGGCGTCGCCGTCGAGCTTGGAGAGCACGACGCCGTCGAAGCCGACGCCGTCACGGAAGGCCTCCGCGGTGTTGACCGCGTCCTGACCGATCATGGCGTCGACGACGAAGAGGATCTCGTCGGGGCTGACGGCGTCGCGGATGTCCGCGGCCTGCTGCATCAGCTCCTGGTCGATGCCGAGGCGGCCGGCGGTGTCGACGATGACGATGTCGTGCTGCTTGGTCCGCGCGTACTCGATGGAGTCCTTGGCGACCTGGACCGGGTCGCCGACGCCGTTGCCCGGCTGGGGGCCGTAGAAGGCCACGCCCGCGCGGTCGGCGACGACGGAGAGCTGGTTGACGGCGTTGGGGCGCTGGAGGTCGCACGCGACGAGGAGCGGGGTGTGGCCCTGCCCCTTCAGCCAGAGGCCGAGCTTTCCGGCGAGGGTGGTCTTACCGGCACCCTGGAGACCGGCCAGCATGATCACGGTGGGGGCGGTCTTGGCGAAGCGCAGCCGCCGGGTCTCGCCGCCGAGGATCGTCACGAGCTCGTCGTTGACGATCTTGAGGACCTGCTGGCCGGGGTTCAGCGCCTTGCTGACCTCCTCGCCGCGAGCCCTCTCCTTGACGTTCGAGATGAAGGAACGGACGACCGGGAGGGCGACGTCGGCCTCGAGGAGGGCGATACGGATTTCCCGGGCCGCGGAGTCGATGTCAGCCTCGGACAGCCGGCCTTTGCCGCGCAGGCCCTTGAAGGTATTCGCCAAGCGGTCGGAGAGCGTATCGAACACGGTGGTCGCGATTCCTCGGGTCGGGGGCGTGGTGGTCGTCCCCCAGGGTATCCGGCCCCGCCGCCCATCCGGCCCTGCGGGCGGCATTCCCCGGGGCGCCGCCCCCGGACCCCGCCCCTCAAACGCCGGGGAGGCTTGATTTTGCCCGCGTGAGTGCACAGGTGCGGCTACGGAACCGGGGCTCCGCCCCGCACCCCGCTCCTCAAACGCCGGAGGGGCTGGATGTGCCCGGCGTTTGAGGGCACGGGCGCGGAGCGCACGTACGGGGTCTGGGGCGGAGCCTCAGGGAACGGTGGAAGGGCGGGTAGGGGACCAGCCCCGCGCAGCGGCCGCACCCGCTACGTCAGGGCCGACGTCACCGCCCCGGCCAGGGTGGCCGCCTCCGCTGCATCCAGCGGCTTGCCGTCAGGAGACGTGACGTACAGCGTGTCCACCGCATTGGCACCCAGCGTGGAGACGTGCGCGCTGCGGACCCGGACGCCGCGGGACTCCAGGGCCCGCCCGATCCGGTGCAGCAGGCCCACCGCGTCCGGCGCCCGGACCTCCAGGACCGTGGCCAGCGAGGAGACGTCCGGGACCACCGCGACCCGCGGCGGCGGCGGGACCACGCCCCGCCGGCGCGGATAGGCCGCCTCCCGGTCCGCCAGCTTCGCCGGGACGTCCAGCGAGCCGTCCAGGGCGCGGATCAGGTCGGTCCGCAGCCGCGCCGCCTGCGGCAGCGATCCGTACTCGGCCGCCACCCGCCACCGCAGCACCAGGACCTCGCCCAGCCGGTCCGGGAGCTCCATGGAGCGCAGGTCGGCCGCCCTGACCGTGAGGCGGTGCAGGGCCAGCACCCCGGCCACCGCCGGCAGGACCCCCGGCTGGTCGGGGACGGCCACGACCAGCTCCACGCCGACGGCGTCCTCCTCCTGCCGGGCGTGCAGCGCGAGCACCGGCTCTCCGGTCCGCATGGCCTCCACGGCCAGGCGTTCCTGTTCCGTGGTCGCGATCTCCGGCTCCCGCGCCGCCGGGGCCGTGCCGCGCAGGACGGCGGCGACCCGCCCGACGAGGTCCGCGACGAGCGATCCCCGCCACGCGCTCCAGGCCGCCGGCCCGGTGGCCAGGGCGTCCGCCTCCGTCAGGGCGTGCAGGATCTCCAGCGTGCCCACCGAGCCCACGGCCTCGGCGACCGAGCGGACCGTGGCCGGGTCGTCCAGGTCGCGCCGGGTCGCGGTGTCGATCAGCAGCAGGTGGTGCCGTACGAGGGTGCCCAGTACGGCGACGTCCTGCGCGTCGAAGCCGACCCGTACGGCGACGTCGCGCGCGATCGTCTCGCCGGCCACCGAGTGGTCCCCCGGCCAGCCCTTGCCGATGTCGTGCAGGAGGGCGGCCATCAGCAGCAGGTCGGGGCGGCCGACCCGGCGGGTGAGGGCCGAGGCGCGGACCGCCGTCTCGATCAGGTGGCGGTCCACCGTCCAGGTGTGGACGGGATTGCGCTGCGGACGGCAGCGCACCCGTTCCCAGTCGGGCAGCAGCCGGGTGATCAGGCCCTCCGCCTCCAGGGCCTCCCACACGGCCACCGTCGGCTCCCCCGCGCCCAGCAGCGTCAGCAGCTGTTCCCTGGCCTCCGCCGGCCACGGCACCGGGAGCGGTTTGGCCTGCGCGGCGAGCCTGCGCAGGGCGTGCAGCGATACGGGAAGACCCGCCTGCGCTGCGGCCGCGGCGAGCCGGAGCGCGAGCACCGGATCGCGGTCGGGGCGCGCGGCCAGGGCCAGTACGGCCTCGCCGTCGGACTCCACGACCCCCTCGGCCAGCGGCGCCCGCTCGACCGCCGGGGCGCCCCGGGTGCCCAGCAGCCCCCGCAGCCGCGGCCGGGCGGCGCGCGCCCGCAGCACGCGCCCCACCTCCCGCCAGGTCACGTCGGCGGCGTACGCGACGACCCGCGCGGCCTCGTACACCTCGCGGAGCAGTGCGTCGGCGTCGAGCAGCCCGAGCTGCGCGGCGACCTGGTCCTGTTCCTGGAGGGAGAGCCGGTCGGTGGCCCGGCCGGTCACCAGGTGCAGCGCGTCCCGCGCGTCCAGGAGCCGCCGCCGGGCGTCGGCGAGGCCCTCGCGCGGGGCGTCGGCCAGCCAGGACGCCGCCACCGCCCGCAGCGCGGTGACGTCCCGGAGCCCGCCGCGGGCCTCCTTCAGGTCGGGTTCGAGCAGGAAGCGGAGTTCCCCGGCCCGCTCGGCCCGCTCCCGGCACAGGGAGTGCAGTTGCGGGAGCCGCTTGACGGCCTGGTTGCGCCAGTCGGCGAGGACGGAGGTCCGCAGGCCGGCGAGGAGTCCGACGTCGCCCGCGACCGGCCGGGCGTCCAGCAGCCCGAGGTGCACCTTGAGGTCCTCGGAGGCGGTCTTGCGGGCCTCACCGGGGGTCCGTACCGAGTGGTCGAGGGCCAGGCCCAGGTCCCACACCGGGTACCAGATGCGGTCGGCCAGTGCGCTCAGCGCCCGCGGCTCGGCCTTGCCGTCGTGCAGCAGCACCAGGTCGAGGTCGCTGCGCGGGGAGAGTTCGGCCCGCCCGTAGCCGCCGACGGCCACCAGGGCCGCGCCGCGTACGCCCGTCTCCCGTACGGCGGTCGTGAACAGGGAGTTCAGCCATGTGTCGGTCAGCCCGGCCAGGGCGGAACGCCGCGAAGGCCCGGACCGCGACTCCTCCTGGAGGAGTCGCAGCCGGGCCGCGGCGTATCCGCTGGGTCCCGAGTCGGCCGTGTGGTCCGTGTTCTCTTCGACGCTCGTCACCCAGAGGCTCCCGTCAGTTAGGACCTGTCCGGTCGGCCAGGCCGGGCGAGCGGGGTCTGGCACGCACTCCCCCAGACTGCGTCCGGGGGGACCCCCAGCCGCGTTGTCGTCGGTCACCGACGCTCCGCGTCGATTCCCTCCTCCGCCTTGCGAGCGCACGCACCAGACCCCGCTCGCTTATCCGGCCTGACCGACCGGACAGGTCCTACAGCGCGTCAGCGCCGCGCTCGCCGGTGCGGACCCGTACGACCGAGTCCACGGGGACGCTCCACACCTTGCCGTCGCCGATCTTGCCGGTGGCGGCGGCGCTCACGATGACCCGGATCACCTCGTCGGCGTCGGCGTCCTCGACCAGTACCTCGATGCGGATCTTGGGTACGAGGTCCACGGTGTACTCGGCGCCGCGGTAGACCTCGGTGTGGCCGCGCTGGCGGCCGTAGCCGCTGGCCTCGGTGACCGTGAGTCCCTGGACCCCGAAGGTCTGGAGGGCTTCCTTGATCTCGTCCAGCTTGTGCGGCTTGACGATCGCGGTGATCAGCTTCATGCGTCAACCTTCTTGCTCGCGGCGGCAGCGGGGGTCGGGACGGCGGTGCTCCGCGAGGAGGAGCCGCCGCCGGCACCGCTGAAGTCGTAGGCGGTCTCGGCGTGTTCGACCTGGTCGATGCCGGAGACCTCGTCGTCCTCGGTGACCCGCATCCCGATCGTCTTGTCGAGGAGGAAGGCGAGCAGCGCGGACGCCACGAGAGAGTAGGCGAGGACGGAGAAGACTCCGATGGCCTGCTTGCCGAGCTGCTCCAGGCCGCCGCCGTAGAAGAGGCCCGCGACGTCGGACTGGACCCCGCCGGTGGCGAAGAGGCCCACCAGCAGCGAGCCGACGACACCGCCGACGAGGTGGACGCCGACCACGTCGAGGGAGTCGTCGTAGCCGAACTTGTACTTGAGGCCCACCGCCATGGTGCACAGCAGACCGGCGATGGCGCCGACGGCGATCGCGCCGAGCGGGCTGACCGCACCGCCCGCGGGGGTGATGGCGACGAGGCCGGCGACCGCGCCGGAGGCGGCGCCGAGGGTGGTGAAGGAGCCGTGGCGCAGCTTCTCGTAGCCGAGCCAGGCGAGCATGGCGGCGGCGGTGGCCACCTGGGTGTTGACGAACATGACGGCGCCGACGCCGTCGTCGTTGCCGAGCCAGGAGCCCGCGTTGAAGCCGAACCAGCCGAACCACAGCAGACCGGCGCCGAGCATCACGAGCGGGAGGCTGTGCGGGCGCATCGGGTCCTTCTTGAAGCCGACGCGCTTGCCGATGACGAGGATCACGCCGAGGGCGGCGGCGCCGGCGTTGATGTGGACGGCGGTGCCGCCCGCGAAGTCGATGACGCCGAGCTCGAAGAGCCAGCCGCCGGCGCCCCAGACCCAGTGGGCGACGGGGAAGTAGACGACGGTGACCCACAGGACGGTGAAGAGGGCCCAGGCGCTGAACTTCACGCGGTCCGCGAGGGCGCCGCTGATCAGGGCCGGGGTGATGACGGCGAACATCAGCTGGAAGACGGCGAAGACGTAGACCGGGATGGTGTAGCCGTCCCACAGCTCGGTGATGCCGATGCCGCTGAGGCCGACGTAGTCGGAGTTCCAGCCGATGATGGAGCCGGAATCGGTGCCGAAGGCGAGGCTGAAGCCGTAGAGCACCCAGAGGATCGTGACGATCCCGAGGCTGATGAAGCTCATCATCAGCATGTTGAGGCTGCTCTTGACGCGGACCATGCCTCCGTAGAAGAAGGCGAGTCCCGGGGTCATCAGCATGACCAGGGCGGAGCAGATGAGCATGAACCCGGTGTTCGCGGCAGACAGCGTGGGGGCGTCTTCCGCGAGGGTCGTGATGGCTGATGCCATCGGCGTCTCCTCGTCGTCGGTACGTTCGCGTGCGGGCGATCGTGAAAACCTGAGCGGCGGCAAAAGGAACCTGGCCGGTTATTGGCCCTGAGATTCGCGCAGGCCGGTTTCCGGCGGCGCCGCTGGGTGTTTCGTGCCCGTGACGAAGAGGTCGGGCGTGTTACGCGTCCATGAACGGGTGGTACGCGGAAACCGGCCGCGGCAGTGACCCGGATGTCCTGGCTGGGGGAGCCTGATCGGGCTTCACGGGGTGACTGCCGCGGCCGGGGCCTTGGGGGCGGCCGCGCGGGCCGTCAGACGGCCTCCGCGGATTCGGGGAGGCGGGATGCGAGGTGGTCGGTGAGCCGGACCACCTCGGCGACGTCACCGTACTCACGGGCGGCGGTGTCGACGGTCTTGCGGAGCCGGGTGTTCACCCGTTCGGACCGCACCTTTCCCGCCACGTCGAGGGCCCGGTCCACGAGGACGGCGGCCTGCTCGGGCTCGCGCTGGAGCAGGTGGACGGTGGCCATGCCGATGAGGTTGAGGGCGTAGGAGCGCTGGTGCTCCTGGTCCTTCTCGAAGAGTTCGACGGCCCGCTCCATGACGGGTTCGGCGAGGGAGGCGTACATGGGGCTGCGCCCGGCGACGTAGGCCAGATCGCGGTACGAGTGGGAGTTCTCGCCGTGCAGCTCGGCCTCGGAGAAGAAGCGGATCCAGTCGGGCTCGGCCTCGCCGCCGAAGCCGACGTCGCCGAAGGTGTCCTCGGCCATCCGCACGGCCCGCTTGCAGCGGCTGGGCTGGCCCATGTTGGCGTACGCGCGGGCCTCCATCGCATACAGCATGGCCTGGGTGCGCGGGCCGGCGCAGTCGCGGCTGCCGTACTGCGCGAGGTGGATGAGTTCGAGGGCGTCCTCGGGGCGGCCCAGGTGGATCATCTGGCGGCTCATGCTGGAGAGGATGTACGAGCCCAGCGGCTTGTCCCCGCCCTCCTTCGCGGCGTGCAGCGCGAGGACGAAGTACTTCTGCGCGGTGGGGTGCAGGCCGATGTCGTAGCTCATCCAGCCGGCCAGTTCGGCGAGTTCGGCGGCGACCTTGAAGAGCCGCTTCATGACCGGGGCCGGGTGGTTCTCCTGGAGCAGGTCGGTGACTTCGTGGAGCTGGCCCACGACGGCCTTGCGGCGCAGCCCGCCCCCGCACTGGGCGTCCCACTGGCGGAACATGACGGTGGTGGCGTCGAGGAGGTCGAGTTCCGGTTCGGAGAGCCGGGGCGGGCGGTGGCCGCCGAGGGCCCCCGTCGGCCCCGCCGTGCGCGGTCCCGGGTCGGCGGCCGGGACCGGGACGAGCCAGCGCTGCATGGGCTCGATGAGGGCGGGGCCGGCGGAGAGGGCGAGCGAGGTCCCGAGGAAGCCGCGGCGGGCCAGCATCAGGTCGCTGCGGGAGAACTCGCCGAGCAGCTCGACGGTCTGCGGGCCGGCCCAGGGCAGGTCGACGCCGGACACCGAGGGGGTCTGGTGGGCGGTGCGCAGGCCGAGCTGCTCGATGGCGACGACCGAGCCGAAGCGCTCCGAGAACAGCTCGGAGAGGATCCGCGGGACGGGCTCGCGGGGCTGTTCGCCGTCCAGCCAGCGGCGCACCCGGGAGGTGTCCGTGCTGATGTGGTGGGCGCCCATCTGACGGGCCCGGCGGTTGACCTGGCGGGCCAGCTCGCCCTTGGACCAACCGCTGCGGACGAACCACGAGGTCAGCTGTTCATTGCGCGCAGCAGAGTCGTCCATCGTTCCGCTTGCGCCGTTGCCGCTCACTGGAACGCCCCCATCCGCTCAGCCTCTTCCACACGAAACCCTGGCGGGGGCGGCAAGCGCCGCCACGGACCTTCACAGGTCCTCCACACATTGCCTCCGGCATACCCACGGACGGGCCTGCCTTCGGGGTTCGTGCACTGAAAGTAATCCTACGATCACCCCTTCGGCGAGGTCGATCCCGGAAACGCCACCATTCGCCACCCCTTCGAATGAACTAGCCACCCGCCAGGCGCGATTCACTTGACACCGAGGTGAAACGGCTTGGTTGGACTGGAGTGCACCCGGGGCGCGCGCGGCGAGGAGTGCGCCGTGCCGGACCGGACGGCACCCCGCAGCAGACCCCCCGCAGCCGGGGGAACCTCCCCGCGGAAGCGGGGGGAGTCCGGCCGACGTCGTAACCACCGGTGCGTCCGACCCGTTGGAGGGGGCATGGGCATGGGCTTCACGATCGGCGGCAGCCGCGGCACCAGGGAGTTCCGTTCCGGCGTCCGGCGCCGCGGCCGGACCTCGGAGTGCACGGCGGTGGCGGAGTACACCGGGCTGTGGGGCTGGGACGTGGTCCCCGGCGCCCGCGCCGCGGCGCCCGCCCGGGACTGCTCCTGCGGCGACCCGCGGTGCGCCGCCCCCGGCGCGCACCCGCTGAACTTCGCCCCCACCGTCAAGGCCGGGGCCACCCTGGACGAGGTCACCGAGGCCTGGGGCGAGTACCCCGGTGCGGCGGTGCTGCTCCCCGTCGGCCGCTCCTTCGACGTCATCGAGGTCTCCGAGGAGGCCGGGCGGCGGGCGCTGGTCCGGCTGGAGCGGATGGGCCTGCCGCTCGGCCCGGTCATCGTGACCCCGGACGGCCGGGCGCAGTTCTTCGTCGCCCCGGGCGCGGCCGCCGAGCTGCCGGAGCTGCTGTACCGGATGGGCTGGGACGACGCCGACCTCGACCTGCGGGCCCTGGGGCACGGGGCCTTCGTCACGGCCCCGCCGTCCGACCGGGCCGGGCTCGGCCCGGTCGGCTGGCTGCGGCCGCCCGCGCTCGACTCCGCCGGCGCTCCGCCGCAGGCCCGGCTGCTGCTGGGCACGCTCGCCTACCTGTGCCACCGCTTCCGCCGGTAGCCGCCGCCCGCCCTCCGGACATGCCGGTGCCCCCGAGTTCCGTCCGGAACTCGGGGGCACTGGCATGCGTACCGCGAACTGCGCTCAGTCGCCGATCAGAGCGTCCACGAACGCCTCCGGCTCGAAGGGCGCCAGGTCGTCCGGTCCCTCGCCGAGGCCGACGAGCTTGACGGGGACGCCCAGCTCGCGCTGGACGGCGACGACGATGCCGCCCTTGGCGGTGCCGTCGAGCTTGGTCAGCACGATGCCGGTGATGTCCACGACCTCCGCGAAGACACGGGCCTGGGTCAGGCCGTTCTGCCCGGTGGTGGCGTCCAGGACCAGCAGGATCTCGTCGAGCGGGCCGTGCTTCTCCACGACCCGCTTGACCTTGCCGAGCTCGTCCATCAGGCCGGTCTTGGTGTGCAGGCGGCCGGCGGTGTCGATGAGCACCACGTCGGCGCCCTCGGCGATGCCCTCCTTGACCGCGTCGTAGGCGATCGAGGCCGGGTCGCCGCCCTCGGGGCCGCGGACGGTACGGGCGCCGACGCGGTCGCCCCAGGTCTGGAGCTGGTCGGCGGCGGCGGCGCGGAAGGTGTCGGCCGCGCCGAGCACCACACTGCGGCCGTCGGCGACGAGCACGCGGGCCAGCTTGCCGGTGGTGGTGGTCTTGCCGGTGCCGTTGACCCCGACGACCATGATCACGCCCGGCGTGTCCTCGCCGCTCTCGGTCTTCACGACGCGGTCGAAGTCGGTGCCGACCAGGGTCAGCAGCTCCTCCTTCAGCAGGGCGCGCAGGTCCGCCGGGGTGCGGGTGCCGAGCACCTTGACCCGCTCGCGGAGCCGGTCGACCAGTTCCTGGGTCGGGACGACGCCGACGTCGGCGATGAGGAGGGTCTCCTCGATCTCCTCCCACGTGTCCTCGTCGAGGTGCTCCCGGGAGAGCAGCGTGAGCAGCCCCTTGCCGAGGGAGTTCTGCGACCGGGCGAGCCGGGCGCGCAGCCGGACCAGGCGGCCGGCGGTGGGCTCGGGCACCTCGATCGCGGGAGCGGCCGGGGCCGCATCCACGGCGGGCGTTTCCGCGACCGGCACCTCTGCGGGTGCCTCGGCCCCCGCCTCGGGGAGTACGACCTCCTCGATGGTGCGGCGCGGCTCTTCCGCCGTCTCTACGGCGTCCTCCCCCACCTGCGGTTCGGCAGGCGGGGCAGTGATGGTCGGCGTGCTCGGCGGTGCCGGGGGAGGCAGCTGCTTCTTCTTGCGGCTGCTGACCACGAGCCCGCTGATCGCGCCGACCGCGACCAGGGCGATGACTACAGCAAGGATGAGGATTTCCATAACGACCCCAGTATCGGCCACGGGCGGCCCAGACCTCGGACCTCGGCGCTCACACCGGGACGGAAGGCTCTATTTGTGCTCTTAGCATCACATCTACGATGATGGGCAGCTTCCCCGCACCCTCCCCCACGGAGTACCGCATGCCTGCCGAAGAGACCTCGGTCGAGACCCGCGGCCTGGAACCCGTCCCGGACAGCGAGCGCAGCGGCCGGGTCCGCGAGCTCGTCCCCACCTGGGTCGCCGCCAACATCAGCGTGCTGCTGTTGACCATGGGCGCCGGCCTGGTGATCTTCAACAAGCTCAACATCTGGCAGGTGCTGGTCGTCGCGGTCGCCGCGCCGGTCGTCTCGTACGGGATCGTCGGCCTGATCTCGATCGCCGGAAAGCGGGGCGGCGCCCCCGGCATGGCCCTGTCGCGCGCCGTGTTCGGGCAGCGCGGCAACCTCTTCCCCGGCGCGCTGATCTGGGTGGCCCGGTGGGGCTGGGAGACCATCAACGCGGTCAGCGGCGCCTACGCCGTCCTGACCGTGCTCGACCTGCTCTTCGGCATCAAGAGCAACACCGCGCTCATCGTGGTCACCCTGCTCTTCTTCGTGGGCTGCACCTTCGTGGTCTCGGGGCTCGGCATCAACGCGCTGCGCGTCTGCTCGAAGTGGTCCACGTACCTCTTCGGCACCTTCAGCGTGCTCGTCCTCGGCTACCTGCTCTTCACCACCGACTGGTCCGCCGTCTTCGGCAAGCCGGCCGGCTCGACGGCGATGATGATCGCGGGCATAGGCACCATCGCGGCCGGCGGCATCAGCTGGGTCCCCTCCGGTCCCGACTTCACCCGCTACCTGCCGCGCACCGCCTCCTCCAAGGGCATGGTGGGCGCGACGATCGGCGGCGCCGGCGTGGTCGTCCTCCCCATGGTCCTGATGGGCGCGGTCATGGCCGTCGGCACTCCGGACCTCGCCACCGCCCAGGACCCGGTCTCCTTCATCGGCGAGCTGCTGCCGACCTGGATCGCGGTCCCGTACCTGCTCATCGCGCTCATCGGCATGCTGCTGATCAATTCGATGTCCATGTACTCGGCCGGCTTCACCGCGCAGACCCTCGGCATCAAGGTCCCGCGCGCCTGGGCCGTCAGCGTCAACGCCGTGATCAGCCTGGTCTTCGGCTTCCTCCTGATGGTGGTCGCGACCAGCTTCTTCGGCTCCTTCATCTCCTTCCTGACCCTGCTGGCCGTGGCCTTCTCCGCGTGGATCGGCGTCTTCGGCGTGGACATGCTGCGCGGGCGGACGTACGACGGCCCCGCGCTGCTGGACACCACGCGGACCAGCGCCTACTGGTACAAGGGCGGCTTCGCCTGGCAGGCGATGACCGCGTGGGGCCTCGCCCTCGTCGTGGGCCTGCTGTTCACCAAGGTGGACTGGTTCAGCGGACCGCTCGCCTCCACCTGGATCGGGCAGAACGGCCTGGGCTGGGCGGCGGGCATCCTCACCTCGGCCCTGCTGTACGCCGTACTGCCCCGCACGGCGGCCCCGGACGCGACCGCTCCGACGGAGGAGCCCGAGCTCGCCGGATCCCTGTCCAACTGACGCTGCGTCAGCTAACGTCCCCCTTCGCGCGCCCACCCACATCCGGCGAAGGGGGACTTCTCCATGCCCATCACCGTGGCCCGGTTCAATCTCGTCGACCCGAACGGCACCCCCGAGTCCCTCTCCGCCCGCTACAAGGCGGCGCTGGAGATGGCCCGGTACGCGGACGACCGCGGGATCGACACCATCCAGACCGAGGAGCACCACGGCACCGGCAACAACTGGCTGCCCTCCCCCTTCGCCTTCGCGGGCGCCGTCTTCGGCGCCACCCGCCGGATCGCCGTCACCGTCTCGGCGATCATCGGCCCGCTGTACGACCCGCTGAAGGTGGCCGAGGACATCGCCGTCCTCGACCTGCTGAGCGGCGGACGCCTGGTGACGGTCGCGGGCATCGGCTACCGGCCCGAGGAGTACGAGCAGCACGGCGTGGAGTGGGGCCGGCGCGGCAGGCTCCAGGACGAGCTGCTGGAGACCCTGCTGAAGGCGTGGACCGGCGAGCCCTTCGAGTACCGCGGCCGTACCGTACGGGTCACCCCGCGGCCCTTCACCCAGCCGCACCCGATGCTCCTGGTCGGCGGCAGCTCCGAGGCGGCGGCCCGGCGCGCGGCCCGGCTCGGGCTGCCGTTCTTCCCCAGCGCGCACCTGCCCGAGCTGGAGGCGTACTACCAGGCGAAGCTCGCGGAGTACGGCACGGAGGGCTTCTGCATGATGCCCGCGGCCCAGACCCCGCTGCTGCACGTAGCCGAGGACCCGGACCGGACCTGGGCCGAGCACGGCGAGCGCTTCCTGCACGAGGCGGGCATGTACGCCTCCTGGCAGTCGAAGGACATCCGCAGCGCCGTACGGTCCTCCGCGCGCTCGGTGGCGGAGCTGCGCGCGGAGGGCGTCTACCGGATCCTCACCCCGGACGAGGCGGTGGCGTACGCCCGCGAGGCCGGCGAGGCGGGGAACCTGGTGCTGCACCCGCTGTGCGGCGGAATGCCCCTGGACGAGGGCTGGCGCAGCCTCCACCTGCTGTGCGAACAGGTACTGCCCCGGCTCAAGGACTGAGCCGGGGCAGTATCGAGGAGAAGGGGTGGTGGCGGGGATGGTTACCCCATCTCCTCCAGCGCCTTGCCCTTGGTCTCCGGCACCCACTTGAGGATGAACGGGATCGAGAGCACGGCGAAGGCCGTGTAGATGACGTACGCGCCGGACAGGTTCCAGTCCGAGAGGGTCGGGAACGAGACGGTGATGACCCAGTTGGCGACCCACTGGGCCGCGGCGGCGACGCCGAGGGCCGCGGCCCGGATGCGGTTCGGGAACATCTCGCCGAGCAGCACCCAGACCACCACGCCCCAGGACAGGGCGAAGAAGAGCACGAAGCAGTGCGCCGCGATCAGCGCGACCGTGCCCTGGGTGTCGGGCATGGAGATGTTGTCGCCGGAGCCGGTCTTGTAGGAGAACGCCCAGGCGCAGAGGCCGAGGGAGAGCGCCATGCCGGCCGAGCCGATGAGGGCGAGCGGCCTGCGGCCGATCCGGTCGACGAAGATCATCGCGATCACGGTGCCGATGATGTTGATGATCGACGTGGTGAAGGAGTAGAGGAAGGAGCTGGTCGGGTCGATGCCGACGGACTGCCACAGCGAGGAGCTGTAGTAGAAGATCACGTTGATGCCGACGAGCTGCTGGAAGACGGAGAGGCCGATGCCGATCCAGACGATGGGCAGGAAGGCGAAGCGACCGCCGAGCAGGTCCCGGAAGGTGGACTTGTGCTCGGAGCGCATGGCCAGGTCGATCTCGGCGACACGCGCGTCGAGGTCGATCTTCGAGCCCTCGACCTCGCGCAGCACCTGCTTGGCCTGGTCGGTGCGGCCGACGGAGATCAGGAAGCGCGGGGACTCCGGGATGACGAAGGACATCAGCCCGTAGAGCACGGCGGGGACGACCATGACGCCGAGCATCCACTGCCAGGCCTCCAGGCCGGCGATCTCGCCGCGCTGGTCGCCGTCGGCGAGGTTCAGGATGCCCCAGTTGACGAGCTGGGAGACGGCGATGCCGATGACGATGGCGGCCTGCTGGAAGGAGGCGAGGCGGCCGCGGTAGGCGGCCGGGGAGACCTCGGCGATGTAGGCGGGGCCGATGACGGAGGCCATGCCGATGCCGAAGCCGCCGATCACGCGCCACACGGCGAGGTCCCAGAGGGCGAAGGGGAGCGCCGAGCCGATGGCGCTCGCCGTGAAGAGGACGGCGGCGATCTGCATGCAGCGGATGCGGCCGATCCGGTCGGCGATGCGGCCGGCGGTGGCGGCACCGAAGGCGCAGCCGATCAGCGCGGCGGCGATCACCTGGGCGAGCGCTCCGGAGCCGATGTCGAAGCGGTCGCGGATCGCGACGACGGCGCCGTTGATGACGGAGCTGTCGTAGCCGAAGAGGAAGCCGCCCATCGCCGCGGCCGCGGTGATGAAGATGACGTGGCCGAGGTGGTCGGGGTGCGCGGCACGTCCGCCGCCGCCTGCCGCCGGTTCCTGCGCTGTGCTGCTGGTCAAGGTGTGCTCCGTGGGGGTTTTGTCCGTCCTCCCAGTGGCGCACAGTTCAAGATCGGGCACCACCCGAAGGCGGGAGACAGCAGAGCGAGCCTATGCGTTCATTTCCTGAAGTCAACAGTCTGCGTGAAGTTCATGTGAACCGAAAACTGGGGCGATTGCATTCACTTCTTGAATTGACTGGGTCTCAGCGGAGCCGCTGACTGATCACCTTGGAGACCCCGTCGCCCTGCATGGAGACGCCGTACAGCGCGTCCGCGACCTCCATCGTCCGCTTCTGGTGCGTGATGACGATCAGCTGCGAGCTCTCCTGGAGCTCCTCCATGATCCGGATCAGCCGCTGCAGGTTGGTGTCGTCGAGCGCGGCCTCGACCTCGTCCATCACGTAGAACGGGCTGGGCCGCGCCTTGAAGATGGACACCAGCAGGGCCACGGCGGTCAGCGAGCGCTCACCGCCGGAGAGCAGCGACAGCCGCTTGACCTTCTTGCCCGGCGGGCGGGCCTCGACGTCGACCCCGGTGGTCAGCATGTTGCCGGGGTCGGTGAGGATCAGCCGGCCCTCGCCGCCGGGGAACAGCCGCGAGAACACCCCCTCGAACTCCCGGGCCGTGTCCCGGTACGCCTCGGTGAAGACCTGCTCGACGCGCTCGTCGACCTCCTTCACCACCTGAAGGAGGTCGGCGCGGGTCTTGCGCAGGTCCTCCAGCTGTTCGCTGAGGAACTGGTGGCGCTCCTCCAGCGCCGCGAACTCCTCCAGGGCGAGGGGGTTGACCTTGCCGAGCTGCTGGTAGGCGCGCTCGGCCGCCTTGAGCCGCTTCTCCTGCTGGGCGCGGACGAAGGGGCCGGGCCGGTTCCGCGGGTCCTCCGGGTCCTCGGGCCCCGCGGCGGAGCCGCTGATGTCGGAGGCCTCGCCCTCGGCGGGCGGGGAGGGCGGCACCGGCTGGTCGGGGCCGTACTCGGCGACGAGCCCGGCCGTCTCCATGCCGAACTCCTCCAGCGCCTTGTCCTGCAGGGCCTCGATGCGCAGCCGCTTCTCGGCGCCGAGCACCTCACCGCGGTGCACGGAGTCGGTGAGCTTGTCGAGCTCGCCCTTCAGGTCCCGGCCGCTGTTGCGGGCCTCGCCGAGCTCCCGCTCGCGCAGCCCCTTGGCGTACTCGGCCGCGGCGCGCTCCTCGTCGGCGCGCAGGAGGGAGACCTCCACGTGCGCGAGGAGCTGGCGGGCCCCGTCGGCGACGGCCCGGGCCACCTCGGCCTCGTGCCTCAGCCGTGCGCGGCGCCGCTCGGCGCGGGTCCGGGCCTCCCGTTCGGCACGGGCCCCCCGATCGAGTGAATCGGCCCGCCCCACGAGCCCCTTGACCCGCTCCTCGTGGGTCCTGAGCTGGAGCCGGGCCTCCATCTCGGTCTGCCGGGCGTTGGCCCCGTCGGCGGCGAGCCGGTCCCGCACCGCGGTGTCGGGCTCGTCCTCGACGGGCATCTCCTCGGCCGTGGCCAGCCGTTCCGCGCACTCCTCTACGTCGGCCAGCGCCTGTTCGAGGGCGTCCTGGGCCCTGGCTGCGGCGGAGGCACTGCGCTCGGCCTCGCCGGCGGCCCCCTTCGCCTGCCCGGCGAGCCGCCCGAGCTGCTGCGCGACCCCGGCCCGGGCCTGTTCGGCGGCCCGGCGCCGCTCGGCGACCTCCTCGACCAGGGCCGCGGCGGCCTGCCGCCGTTCCTGGGCGGCGGCCTGGGCGGCGGCCAGCTCCGCGCACTGCCCGTCCAGCCGGGCCAGCTCCGCCGCGGCCTCGTCCACGGCGGCCTGCACCTCGATCAGGCTGGGCACCCCCGCGGAGCCGCCGTGCGCGAGGTGCGTCCCGAGCACGTCGCCGTCCAGGGTCACGGCCACGGCGTCGGGCCGCGCCGCGACGAGGGCCTCGGCCTCGTCGAGCGTCCCGACCACGCAGTGCTCCCGCAGCACCCATGCGACGGCCCGGCACACCTCGGCGTCCCCGTGCACCAGCCCCGAGACGGCCAAGGCGTTGACGGCGTGCTCTGCAGCTCCGCTGCTGGGGCTCCGCCCCAGACCCCGCGCCTCAAACGCCGGCGGGGCTGAAGGTGCCTCCGCTTCGCCGGGACGGCCGGGACGCGCGGTGCGCACCTCCTGCCCAGCCGCGCCACCCGGCTCGGCGCCAACCCTCAGCCTCGCCTGGGGGCCCCTCCCAGCGGTAGCTGGGGGAGCTTGAGGCGCGGGTCCGGGCAGCGCCCGGTCTCGGGAAGGGGCGGGGTGGGGGAATCCCTCGGCCCCGGCCGAAGCCGAGGCCGGGCCGATCAGCGGGCCGCCCCCGGCCTCGGAGCCCACCGTGCCCGAGCCCTCACCCGAAAGGGCAGGCTCCGCCGAGCCCGGCAGTCCGAACGGCCCGGCCGCGCCAGGGACCTGACCTGCCAGGGCAGGGCCCGTCGGGCCAACCCCCGAACCCGACACCTGACCCGGCACGTCGGCCGACCCGGCAGCGTCCACAGCCCCGCCCGGAACGGCAGGGCCCGTCGGGCCGAGCTCCGAACCCGACACCTGGCCCGGCAGGGCGACCGATCCGGCGGGGGCCTCGGTCCGGTTCGGGAGGGCTGGCGGTCCCGCGAGGGCCTGGCCCGGGAAGGTGGGCGGCCCCGCCGGATCCGCCACCCCGCCCGGGAGGGAAGGGGTGATCAGGAGCGTGGCGCGGCCCGCGTCCGCCGTGCGGAGGTGGCGGATCGCGTCGGCGGCCGCGGCCGGGGAGGACACCGCCAGCGCGTCCGCCGCCGAGCCCAGCGCGGCGGCCACGGCGACCTCGTACCCCGGGGTCACCGACAGCCGCTCCGCCGCCGGACCCAGCAGCCCGGCCAGCCGTTCGCGCGCCGCGAGGAGCGCCCCCGTACCGTCCTTGCGGCGCAGCCCGAGCGCCAGCGCGTCCCGGCGCGCCGAGACCGCCGCCCGGGAACGTTCCGCCGCGGTGACCGCGTCCCGCGCGGCGGACAGCTCGGCCTCCGCCGTCGCCAGCTCCGCCCGCGCGGCCGCGAGATCGGCGTCCACCGACGGGTCGTCGAGGCCGCCGACCTCCTCCGCCAGGGCCTCGTACTCCTCCTGCGCCGCCACCGCACGGCTCTGCGCCGCGTCGCGCGCCGCGACCAGCCGGTCGATCTCCGCCTGCGCGGCGCCCGCCCGCGACCGGGCCGCGCCGAGCCGCCCCGTCAGCCGGGCCAGCCCCTCGCGCCGGTCGGCGATGGCCCGCGCCGCGTCCCGCAGCCGCCGTTCCTCCTCGGCCAGCGCCCGCTCCAGCTCGGCCCGGTGCGCGGCCGTGTCCTCCAGCGCGCGCGAGGCCGCCTCCAGAGCGGCCGTCAGTTCCGCCTCCTGCTCGCGGATCCGCGCGGCCTCCCGCTCCATCTCCTCCGGGTCGCGGCCCCGCCGCTCCTCCTCCACCGGAGCCGTCGCGCTCTTGACCCGCGCGTCCGCCAGCGACGCGGTCCCGCGCACCCGTTCGGCGAGTTGCGAGAGCTCGTACCAGGTCTGCTGCGCCCGCTGGAGCCTCGGCGCGAGCTCCCGTACCGCCTGCTCCAGCTCCGCCTCGCGCCGCAGCGCGCCCGCGAGCTGCGCCTCTGCGGCCTCCTTGCGCTCCTTCAGCGCGGCCTCGTCCGCGATCTCCGCGTCGAGCGCCCGCCGCAGCGTGACGAGGTCGTCGGCGAGCAGCCGCAGCCGCGCGTCCCGCAGGTCCGCCTGGATCACGGCGGCCCGCCGGGCCACCGCCGCCTGCCGTCCCAGCGGCTTCAGCTGCCGCCGGAGCTCTTCGTTGAGGTCCTGCACGCGCGCGAGGTTGGCCTGCATCGCGTCCAGCTTCCGCAGCGCCTTCTCCTTGCGCTTGCGGTGCTTCAGTACGCCGGCCGCCTCCTCGATGAAGGCGCGGCGCCCCATGGGATCGGCGTGCAGTACGGAGTCCAGCTGGCCCTGTCCGACGATGACGTGCATCTCGCGGCCGATGCCGGAGTCGGAGAGCAGCTCCTGGATGTCGAGGAGGCGGCAGGTGTCCCCGTTGATCTGGTATTCGCTGCTGCCGCCGCGGAACATGATCCGCGTGATGGTGACTTCGGCGTAGTCGATCGGCAGGGCGCCGTCGGAATTGTCGATCGTCAGCGAGACCTCGGCGCGCCCGAGCGGCGGACGCCCGGTGGTCCCGGCGAAGATGACGTCTTCCATCTTCCCGCCGCGCAGGGATTTGGCCCCTTGTTCGCCCATGACCCAGGACAGCGCGTCCACCACATTGGACTTGCCTGAGCCGTTCGGCCCCACGACACACGTGATGCCGGGTTCGAAGCGCAGGGTGGTGGCGGAAGCAAAGGATTTGAAGCCGCGCAGGGTCAGGGACTTGAGGTGCACGCCGCCGGACTCTACCTTTCACGTTCGGTTTCGCCCATGAAGGCGCAGGGCACGACAGACGTTAAAGGAATCGGCGGTCAAAGAAAGAAGGGACGCCGGAGCGTCCCTTGCAGATCATGCGAGGCTGGAGTCGAGCGACGTTATGGGATCAGGTGAGCGCAGGCTCCGCCTGGGGTACGTCGATATCGATGCTGTCCAGCAGCGAGTCTCCGTCGTGCTGAGCGGCGGCCGCGTTCAGCGCGTCATTTTCGGACTGAATCCGTACGAGCTCGGACTCGAGGTCCTGGACGCGCTGCTGAAGCCGTCGCATCTCGGCGAGGAGTCGCGGATCGGAACCGCCGACGTAACCGAGAAGCGCCTTTGCCATGATGGATGGTCCTCCACACTGAGTGACCGACCGAAGCGGTGTGGGTCGTGAGGGAATCGCACCCGCGGATGTCCGGCAGCGACTGACAGTCACTGCTCTTACTATTGCCAACACTGCCAAACAGCTCAGGTGCGCGGGGCTTCCAGCGTCTCACCAAAAAGTTTGACGGTCAACACGATCACGCCCCGTATCGGCGGGCGGCCCGGCCCCTGCACGGGGCATGGAGATCATCCTCATCTCCGAGCCTTCCACGGATCTACCGCGTCGGCAACGTGCCGGCGGAGAATGCGCAGATCCGACCAGGTGCGGGCGGTCCGGAGGTGTGATCAGTACATGATCAGCCGATCCGTCACCGGATGGCGAACCCGTCATAGCCACCGCGCGGTGTGCCCCAGATCTCTGTCACCCCGTCCACCCGGCCGGGCGTGTCGGCCGAGCGCAGCCAGTCCAGCAGCCGGTGGCAATTCTCACGTTGACCTTCGGCCACCACCTGCACTCGCCCGTCGTCGAGATTGAGCGCGAAGCCGACCACCCCGCCGACCTCCAGAGCGTTCTCCCTGGTGAACCAGCGGAAGCCCACTCCCTGTACACGGCCGCGCACCCAGGCGGTCATGCGGACATCTTCATTCATGCGTGAACGCTAACCGGGCAAACACTTTCGGGGCACATCGCCCCTTGGCCCCATGGCGTACAGTCGCGCACCAATGAACTCACCCGTTTGGGTGAGTTAGGGATGATCTTGACTGGTAAGGAAGGCACGACGCCGATGGGACGCCACCGACTCCACGCCGCGCCGGGCCGCGGCGGCAAGCGCGGCACCGCCGTGCGCAACGGCCTGCTGGGTGTCGCGGTGGCCGTGGCCCTGGGCACCGCGGCGGTCACCACCGGCGTGGTACCGGTCGGCCATTCCTTCCCCTATGTAGGGGTGAGCGGTACCGGTACCGACAGCGGCACGCAGGCGAAGGCGAAGCCCTCGGCGAGCCCCGACAACGCGGCGGAGCAGCAGGGCGGCCTCGTCAGCCTGTCCGGCCGCGCCTCCGCCGGCGCCGGCTCCTCCCCCTCCGGCACCCCGTCGGCCTCGCCGTCGCCCTCGGCCTCCCCGTCGCCGTCGGCCTCGCCGAGTCCGTCCGCGTCGCCCTCGCCGAGCTCCTCCCCCTCGGCCGCGCCCTCCACCAAGGCCCCGAAGAAGGCGCCCGCCCCCGCGCCCTCGAAGCCGGCGACCAAGGCACCGGTTCCCGTGCCGGCGCCGACCGCCCCGCCCGCCGGGGACGGACACTCGGCCGAGGAGGCCGCCGTACTGGCCCTGGTGAACCAGGAGCGCGCCCAGGCCGGGTGCGGACCGGTCCGGGCGAACCCGCCGCTGGCGACACTGGCCGCGGCCTTCAGCAAGGACATGGCCGTCCGCGGCTTCTTCGACCACACCGACCCCGACGGGAACACCCCCTGGGACCGCGCCACCAAGGCCGGGATCTCGGGCATGGGCGGCGAGAACATAGCCCGCGGCCAGGGCGACGCCACGGCCGCGATGAAGGCCTGGATGAACAGCCCCGGCCACAAGGCGAACATCCTGAACTGCGAGTTCCGCACCCTGGGCGTCGGCGCCTACTTCGCCGCCGGCGGCCCCTGGTGGACGCAGGACTTCGGCTTCTAGCCCCTTGCCGGCGCGCGGGCGCCGGCGCATCCCGGCCTAGAGCGCTGCCAGCGCCGCGCGGCCGGCGACGACGACCCGGGTGTGCTCGGCGACACGGCGGCCGAGGTGCTCGGCGGTCGCGACGTCGGCCTTGTGGACGCCCTCCACACCCTCGTCGGAGTTGGTCTGGGCCGCCGCGCCGGCGAAGACGCCGAGGCGGTTGAGGTCGTTCTCGGAGGCGGTGCTGGAGTTCCAGCCCGGCTTCAGGCCCAGGTTGACCCAGCTCATGCCGTGCTGCGCGGCCAGGATCTGGAAGAACTGGAGCGTGTGCAGCTTGTCGCCGCTCTTGGAGGCGGAGTTGGTGAAGCCGGCGGCGACCTTGTCCTGCCAGGCGTCACCGAACCAGCGCTTCGAGCTGGCCTCGGCGAAGACGTGGAAGGCGCCGGAGGCCGTACCCATGTAGGTCGGGGAGCCGAAGACGATCGCGTCGGATCCGTCGAGCAGCTCCCACTGCGCGTCGTCGATCTCATCGACCTTGATCAGGTGGACGGTGGCACCGGCCTCGGCGGCACCGGCCCGGACGGCCTCGGCGATGACGGCGGTGTGACCGTAGCCGGAGTGGTAGGCGATCGAGACGACGGGGGTGTGGGTGGTACCGGACACGGTGGATCTCTCCTCGGATAAGTCCCGCCGCACCACGGGGCGTGGTGCGACAACAGAAGAGAATCACTAACTTTTAGAAAGCGCAACCCCGCAGTTAGCGCTGCACGGGGGTACGCTCTCTTCATGGAGACACCAGCCATCTGTACCGACGCGGCCGACCCCGGGCTGCCGTTCGACGCCTTCGCCCGCGCGTGCCCGTCCCGGGAGACCCTGGAGCACGTCACCGGCCGCTGGGGCAGCCTCACCGTGGGCGCCCTGCGCGAGGGCCCGTGCCGCTTCAACGAGCTGCGCCGCCGGGTGGAGGGCGTGAGCGAGAAGATGCTCTCCCAGACCCTGCACGCGCTGGAGCGCGACGGCATCGTCAACCGCGACGCGCAACCCACGAACCCGCCCCGCGTCGACTACGAGCTGACCCCGCTCGGCGTCGAGGTCGCGGACCGGCTGCTCGCCCTGATCCACTTCCTGGAGGGGAGCATGCCGGAGGTGCTCACGGCCCGGCAGTCCTACGACGAGACGCGCGGCGGCCGCTGACAGCGCGGGCAGAAGTAGCTCGACCTGTTCATCCACGGGCGGCGGCGCATCGGCGTACCGCAGCGCCGGCAGGGCTCGTCCTCCCGCCCGTAGGCGTCGAGCGAGCGGTCGAAGTAGCCCGACTCGCCGTTCACGTTGACGTAGAGGCTGTCGAAGCTGGTGCCGCCGACTTCGAGGGCCGCGTTCATGACGTCCCGCACATGACCGAGGAGTTCCGCGCTCCGGGGGCGGGTGAGGGTGGCGGTGGGGCGCTCGTAGTGCAGCTTGGCGCGCCACAGCGCCTCGTCCGCGTAGATGTTGCCGACCCCGCTGATCAGCGACTGGTCCAGCAGCGCCCGCTTGACGGTGGTCCGCTTGGCGCGCAGCGCGAGGTGGTAGGCCCCCTCGTCGAACAGCGGGTCCAGCGGGTCCCGCGCGATGTGCGCGATGACGTCGGGCAGCCCCTCGGGGGTGTTCTCGTGCAAGGAGAGCCCGCCGAAGGTCCGCTGGTCCACGAAGCGCAGCTCGGTCCCGGCGGCGCCCGCGGCGGAGCCGCTGTCGGAATCGGTGAACCGCACGCGGATCCGCAGGTGCTTCTCGTCCGCGGCGTCCGCGGGCTGCACGAGCAGCTGCCCGCTCATCCCCAGATGCCCCAGCACGGACAGGTCCCGCCCCTCCAGGGGCAGCCACAGGTACTTCCCGCGCCGCTGGGGCACCCCGAAGGTCTGCCCGGTGAGCCGCGCCGCGAAGTCGGCGCCGCCGCCCGGGTGGCGGCGTACGGCCCGCGGGTGCAGGACCTCGACGGACTCGACGGTCCGCCCGGCCACCCAGCGCTCCAAGCCCCGCCGCACCACTTCGACTTCGGGCAGCTCTGGCACGTGTTCCTCCGGAGTGGGCGTGAGGGCGGACAGCAAAACCCCGCCGCACCGAGGTGCGACGGGGTCACTGTAAAAGAAAGCGGTCAGGCGTCCGGCGCCGGGTCGACGGGCTCGGGCGCCCCGCCGTCGGCGGCGTCGGCCTCGGCCGAAGCCGGGACCGCCACCGGAGCGGCGGCGGCAGCGGCTGCCGCCGCGATCCGCTCGTCCGCCGCGGTACGGATACCGCGCCAGGCGGATTCCGCCGCCTGCTGTTCCGCTTCCTTCTTGCTGCGGCCGGTGCCGGTGCCGTACGAGACACCACCGACGCGGGCGGCAGCAGTGAAGGTCTTCTCGTGGTCCGGACCGGTCTCGGTGACCAGGTATTCCGGTACGCCAAGACCTTCGGCCGCCGTCAGCTCCTGGAGACTGGTCTTCCAGTCCAGGCCGGCCCCGAGGTTCGAGGACTTCTCGATGAGCGGGTCGAAGAGCCGGTGAACCAGCTCCGAGGCCGCGTCGAGGCCCTGGTCGAGGTAAACCGCGCCGATCACCGCTTCAAGGGTGTCGGCGAGGATGGAGGCCTTGTCCCGGCCGCCCGTGCCCTCTTCGCCCCGGCCGAGCCGGATGAAGGAGCCGAGTTCGAGGCCGCGCCCGACCTCCGCAAGTGCGCGCGAGTTGACCACCGCGGCCCGAAGCTTGGCCAGCTGGCCTTCGGGGAGATCGGGGTGGGTCGTGTACAGCGTGTCCGTGACCACCAGGCCCAGCACGGAGTCCCCGAGGAACTCCAGCCGCTCGTTGGTGGGCAGACCGCCGTTCTCGTACGCGTACGAGCGGTGGGTCAGAGCACGCACCAGAAGGGCGGACTCGAGTCGATACCCGAGCCGCCCTTCCAGAAGCGTGTGGGACGAGGCCGCGTTGTTACTGTCTGCCTGCTTCTCAGCGTTGGACAGCTCAGACATTGCGCCTCTCACCAGCCGCTCAGACCTCGAGGACCTGGCGCTTGTTGTAGGTGCCGCAGCTCGGGCACGCAATGTGCTGGAGCTTCGGCTCCTGGCAACGCTCGCACGAAACCAGGGTGGGGACCGCAGCCTTCCACTGCGACCGGCGGTGGCGCGTGTTGCTGCGCGACATCTTCCGCTTCGGAACAGCCACGGCTACTTCTCCTGCTTCTCGGCGGCGCCCTGAACTCCGTCAGAGGCAGTGCCGCTCATGTTGTCCTTCTCGACGCCCTGATCGGTGACGAGTCCTTGCAGTGCCGCCCAACGGATGTCGACGGCGTCATGGTGGTGGTCCGGGTCGTCGTTCAGGCTGAGCCCGCAATCGGGGCACAGTCCGAGACAGTCCTCCCGGCACACCGGCTGCATGGGCAGTGCGAGCACCACCACATCCCGCAGCACGGGTTCGAGGTCGAACAAACCGTCCTCGAGGAAGAGCGTGTCCTCGTCGTCCTCGGCGTCGTCGGCCGGTTCCGCCTTGGAGCGGCTCCGGTCGTCGGCGTCAGGGTACGAGAACATCTCCTGGAAGTCCGCCTTGAGCTCGCGCTCGACGGACTCCAGACACCTTACGCACTCGCCTACGGCCGATGCACGGGCGGTGCCTGTGACAAGCACCCCTTCCATGACCGACTCGAGGCGGAGCTTGAGCTTCACCGGGGCGCCTTCCGGCACTCCGATGACGCCGACGAGACCGAAGTCCGCCGGTGCCGCGATCTCACGGGACAGCCGCTGCATGGCACCAGGACGCCGACCCAGCTCGTGCGTGTCGAACACGAGGGGGTTGCGGTGGTCGAGGCGGGTATTCAGGGCCGTTCCTGCTTTCACAGATCGCTGAAGATCAAAGAATGCTGCATAAATGCCGCACGTAAGGGCAGCACTGATCGCGGTGCATACGCGCGACCGAAGAGCCAGGATACCCGGCGCGGCGCCCAGCGCCCAATCCGGTGCTAGCGCCCCTGTTCGTACTGGCGCAGCTGGTCCAGGTTGATCATGCTCGTGTCGAAGAGGCTGGTCTCGTCGAGCCCGGCCTGCGGCGCCTGGGCGGCCTGCGGGGCCTGGGGCTGCTGGTAGCCGGCGTACGGGTCGGGCTGCTGGACCTGGTGGTAGCCGGCGTACGGGTCGGGCTGCTGCCCGGCGTAGGGCGCCCCGTAGGCCACACCCGCGCCGTCGGTCCCGGTGTAGGGGTCCGCGTAGGCGTACGCGTCCGGCTGCCCGGCATAGGAGCCCGTGTAGGCCGCCCCGGCGGAGTCGGCGCCCTGGCCGGAGTACATGTCGTAC
Organism: Streptomyces sp. NPDC059989; assembly: GCF_042736975.1. NCBI lineage: Bacteria > Bacillati > Actinomycetota > Actinomycetes > Kitasatosporales > Streptomycetaceae > Streptomyces > Streptomyces sp. NPDC059989. The sequence goes on along the minus strand of NZ_JBHWUO010000014.1, from coordinate 33,751 downwards.
ACGGGTTCCGCCTGCGCCGGGATCTGCGCGGCCGCCGGGGCGACCGGTTCGGCCAGGCCCGCCAGGAAGTCCGCGTCGCTCGCCGAGCGGGAGGACTGCCCGGCCGCCGCGTCCTGGGCGGCCATGTGCGCGCCGAGGTCGTCCGTCGGCACCCGGCCCAGCAGCTTCTGCCGGCCGCGCCCGACGGCCTCCAGGGTCTTGGAGAGCACCGCCTCGAAGGTCGCCAGCTTGGTGTCCACGTACGCGTCCGCCTGCTGCCGCTGCGTCTCGGGGTCGTGGCTGCGCTCGGGGGCCTCCGCGTAGTCGGGGTCCCCGTAAGCGTGCTCGTCCAGCCCAGGGCCGCGGCCCAGCAGCTTCTCGCGGCCCCGGTCCACCGAGCCGATGGTCTTGGTGAGCACGACCTCGAAGTTCGCGAGCTTGCTGTCGACGTAGTCGTCGGCCTCGGCCCGGATCTCCTCCGCCTCCCGGCGGGCCTCGTCCAGGATCCGGTCCGCCTCGGCCTGGGAGCGCCGCGCGACCTCGGTGTCGGAGATGAGCGAGCCGCGCTGGTTGTGGGCGGACTCGATGATCCGCTCCGCCTCCCGGCGGGCCTCCTCGACCATCTGCTCCCGGCCGCCGATGAGCTCCTGCGCCTGCGCGAGGGAGCCGGGCAGGGCCTCGCGCACCTCTTCGAGCTGCGCGAGCAGCTCGGCGCGGTTGATCACGCAGGAGGCCGACATGGGCATGGACCGGGCGCCGCCGACGGACGCGACGATCTCGTCGAGCTTCTTCTGCACGTCCATGGGGGCTCGCACTCTCTCGGCCTCGGGCGGTTCCCGAGTAGGACGGGACGACTGTAAGGCCACGGGGCGGGCCCCCGACACTGACTGACGGGTCGTCAGACGGTCAGCGGTTGCGCAGCCGCTCCATCAGCGCCGTGTGCACGTGCGCCGGCAGCAGGTGGGCGACGTCGCCGCCCCAGGCCGCGACCTCCTTGACCAGCGAGGAGGACAGGAAGCTGTAGGTGGGGTTGGTCGGCACGAACAGCGTTTCGACGCCCGACAAGCCCATGTTCATCTGGGCCATCTGGAGCTCGTAGTCGAAGTCGCTGACGGCGCGCAGGCCCTTGACGATGGCCGGGATGTCCCGCTGCTTGCAGAAGTCGACGAGCAGGCCGTGGAAGGACTCGACCTGGATGTTCCCGTAGTCGGCGGTCGCCTCGCGGATCAGCTCGATCCGCTCCTCGACGGTGAACAGCCCCTGCTTGGACTGGTTGATCATCACGGCCACGTGGACGACGTCGTAGAGCCTGGAGGCGCGTCCGATGATGTCGAGGTGTCCGTTGGTGATGGGATCGAAGGATCCCGGACAGACGGCGCGGCGCACTTGAGCTCCCTCGTTCATGAGTCTTCGCTGGTGAAAGCGGCGCGACCGTACCAAAGGGTGCCCTCGCCGTACTTCCGGGACCGGAGCGGCTCGAACCCGTCGGGCCACGGGAAGGCGCCGCTCCTGGTGCTGCGTTCCACGGTGACGAGCGCATCGTCCGTGAGCCAGCCATTGGACCGGAGTGTGAGGAGGATCTCGCGAAGATCGTCGCTGCCGACCGCGTACGGGGGGTCCAGGAAGACGATGTCGTACGGGTCCCCGCCCGCCGCGCCCGCGATGACCTGCTCGGCCCTGCCCGACCGGAACTCGGCCCCGGGCAGGCCCACCGCCTTGATGTTGTCGCGGATCGACTTGGCGGCCTTGGGGTCGGTCTCGACCAGCAGCGCGTGCGCCGCGCCGCGGGAGAGGGACTCCAGCCCGACGGCGCCGGAGCCCGCGTAGAGGTCGAGGACCCGGGCCCCTTCGACGCCGTGCAGGGACTCCCAGGTGGAGAAGAGGCCTTCGCGCATCCGGTCCGAGGTCGGACGGGTGCCGGTGCCGGGGGGCACGGCCAGCCGTCGCCCGCCGGCGCTGCCGGCGATCACGCGGGTCATCTGGGGTCCTTCGGTACGGCGGTGGGTGGGTGCCGCGGCGGTGCCGCGGCACTCCAACGATAGGTCGTGCCGCTCAGCCCTTCTCCAGGTACTGCTCGCGCTCGGTGTCCAGCAGGGCGTCCAGGGCCGTCCGCAGGCCCGGCAGCCGCTCCAGTTCGGGATCCTCGGCGACGACGCGGGTGGCCTCCTCCCGGGCCTGGGCGATGACCTCCTCGTCCTCGATGACGGCGAGCATCCGCAGGCTGGAGCGGACGCCCGACTGGGCCTGGCCCAGCACGTCGCCCTCGCGGCGCTGTTCCAGGTCGATCCGGGAGAGCTCGAAGCCGTCGAGGGTGGCGGCGACCGCGGCCAGCCGGGCCCGGGCGGGGCTCGCCTCGTGCATCTCGCTGACCAGCAGGCACAGGCCGGGCGCGGAGCCGCGGCCGACGCGGCCGCGCAGCTGGTGGAGCTGGGAGACGCCGAACCGGTCCGCGTCCATGATCACCATGACGGTGGAGTTGGGGACGTTCACCCCGACCTCGATGACCGTCGTGGCGACCAGCACCTTGACCTCGCCGGCGGCGAAGCGGCGCATGACGTCGTCCTTGTCGGCGGGGTCCATCCGCCCGTGCAGCACCTCGACGCCCAACCCGGCGAGCGGGCCGCGCGTGAGCTGCTCGGCGATCTCCAGGACGGCGAGGGGCGGCCGCTTCTCGGCCTCGTCCTCGGCGGAGGCCTTCTTCTTCTTGGGCTCGTCCTCCGCGTCGCCGATGCGCGGGCAGACCACGTACGCCTGGTGGCCGTTCTCAACTTCCTCGCGGACCCGCTCCCAGGCCCGGGTGAGGAAGTGCGGCTTGTCCTTGGCGGGCACCACGTGGGTGGCGATCGGCGAGCGGCCGGCGGGCAGCTGGTCGAGGACGGAGGTCTCCAGATCGCCGAAGACGGTCATCGCGACGGTGCGCGGGATGGGGGTCGCGGTCATGACCAGCAGGTGCGGCGGCTGCTTCCCCTTCGACCGGAGCGCGTCGCGCTGCTCGACGCCGAAGCGGTGCTGTTCGTCGACGACGACCAGGCCGAGGTCGTGGAACTGCACCTTGTCCTCGATCAGCGCGTGCGTCCCGATGACGATCCCGGCCTCGCCGGTGACCAGGTCGAGCAGCGCCTGGCGCCGCGCGGGCATCCCCATCGATCCGGTCAGCAGCACCACCTTGGTGCCCTGGTCGGAGCCGCCGAGCATGCCTCCCTCGGCGAGCTCGCCCATCATCTCGGTGATGGACCGGTGGTGCTGCTGCGCGAGCACCTCGGTGGGCGCGAGCATCGCGGCCTGGCCGCCGGAGTCGACGACGGCGAGCATCGCCCGCAGGGCCACCATCGTCTTCCCGCTTCCGACCTCGCCCTGCAGGAGGCGGTGCATGGGGTGGCTGGTGGCCAGGTCGTCGAAGATCTCCTTCGAGACGGTCTGCTGGCCTTCGGTGAGCGTGAAGGGGAGCTTCGCGTCGAAGGAGTCGAGCAGGCCGGCGGGGGCGGGGCGCCGGGGGACGGCCGGGAGCTGGGAGTCGGCGTGGCGGCGGCGGGCCAGGGCGACCTGGAGGACGAAGGCCTCGTCCCACTTCAGGCGTTGGCGGGCGTCCTCGATGTCGGCCTTGGTGCCGGGCCGGTGGATCTTCAGCAGGGCCTCGGTGAGCGGGATCAGCCCGCGGCCCTCGCGCAGGGCGGGCGGCAGCGGATCCACGGCCTCCTGGGCGCTGGGCAGCACCGCGTCCACGCATTTGGCGATCTTCCAGGACTCCAGCTTCGCGCAGGCCGGGTAGATCGGGATGAGCTGGTTGGCGAAGGCGGTGGCGGCGTCCCGGTCGGAGGCGTCCGTGCTCAGCGGCTCGTACGCGGGGTGCGAGAGCTGGAGCTTGCGGTTGAACATCCCGACCTTGCCCGCGAACATCGCGCGGGTGCCCGGCAGCAGGTCCTTGTGCGGTTTGTGGACGCCGGCGCCGAAGAAGACCAGCTGGAGCCGGCCGCTGCCATCGGTGATCGTCACTTCGAGGCGTTTCCCGCGGCCCCCGTTGAAGGTCAGGACGCGGGCGTCGGCGACCTGCGCGACGACGGTCACGTGCTCGTCGATCTGGTCGGCGAGCTCGGCCAGCGAGGTCAGCTCACCGCGCTCGGCGTACCGCCGGGGGTAGTGGTGGAGCAGGTCCAGGGCCGTGTGCAGGCCGAGCTGCTCGGCCAGCACCTTGGCGGTGGCGGGGCCGAGCGTCTTCTTGAGGTCTTCGTCGAGCGCGGGCACGTGTTCATTGCACACCATGCCGCTGACAAGAGGGGCCTTCGACCCCGCCCGACCCCTACTCGACCGCTACTCGACGCCGATGAGGAGCGGGGCCGAGTACCGGCCGCCCCTGTAGGTGACGGTGTCCACGGCCAGGTGCCCCTGCTGGACGTACGCCTCCAGGCGCTCGGCGAGGGTGTCCGGCACCTCGGGTCCCAGGACGAGGGTGACGAGTTCGCCGCCGGAGCCCAGCATCCGTTCCAGGACGGCCTCGGCGGTCTCGGTGAGGCCCGAGCCGATGACGGCGACGTCCCCGTCGATGAGGCCGAGCACATCGCCCGCCTGGCAGATGCCGGCCGAGGTGAAGGACTGCCGTTCGGCGACGGCCAGCTCCCCGTAGCGGGTGGCGCCGGCCGCGGCCGTCATGGCGACCACGTCCTCGTCGAAGCTGCCCTCCGGGTCGTGCACGGCGAGGGCCGCCAGGCCCTGGACCGCGGACCGGGTGGGGATCACGGCGACCCGCACGCCGTCGGCGCGGGCCTGTTCGGCCGCCGCGGCCGCGGTCGCGCGCAGTTCGGCGCCGCCCGGCAGGAGCACCACCTCGCGGGCGTGCGCCCGCCGGATGGCCTCGACCAGTGCGGAGACCGCCGGGACCTCGCCGGGGGGCGCGAGCACGGTGGTCGCGCCCGCCTCCCCGCACAGCCCGGCCAGTCCTTCGCCGGGGACCACCGCGACGACGGCCCGCTGGACGCGCTCGCCGCGCGCCCGGCGCCGCTCGTCGCCGAAGTGCGTGATGCGTATCCGGTACGGCCGTCCGGCGACGACCCCCGCCTCCACGGCCGCGCCGGGGTCGTCCACGTGGACGTGGACGTTCCACAGCCCCTCGCCGCCGACCACGACCAGGGAGTCGCCGAGCCCGTCGAGCCGCGTGCGCAGCTCCCCGACGGCCGCGTCGGAGGCCTCCAGCAGGTAGACCACCTCGTACGCCGGCCCGGCGTCCGGCTGCTCGCACGGGTCCGGCGGCTGCGGCACGGACACGGCCCGGCCGGGCACCGGCTCGGCGGACGGCTCCACGCCGGACAGCGCCTGCCACAGGGCCCCGAGCACGGCGACCAGCCCGCAGCCCCCGGCGTCGACCACCCCGGCCCGGCCCAGCGCGGCCAGCTGCCCCGGGGTCTCGGCCAGCGCCTCGCGGGCGGCGTCGTAGGCGGCCCGGGCCACGTCGGCGGCGGTCCCGGTGGCGGCCTGCGCCGTCTCGCCGGCCCGGGCGGCCGCGGCGGCGACGGTGAGCATGGTGCCCTCCACCGGGTGCGCGACGGCCTGGTACGCCTCCTGCGCGGCCCGGGTCAGCGCCTGGGCCAGCCGCCGGCCGGACCCGCGCTCCTCCCCGGGCTCCCCGGGCTCCTCGCCCAGTACGTCGGCCACCCCGCGCAGCAGCTGCGCCAGGATCGTCCCGGAGTTCCCCCGGGCCCCGATCAGCGCGCCGTGCGCGTACGCCCGTACGGCCCGGGCCAGGGAGGTTTCCGGTGTGGCGTCCGTCATGCCGGGGGCGGGCTTCGCGAAGACCTCGGCGAGGGCCCGGTCGGCGGCTTCGGCGGTGAGCCAGAGGTTGGTGCCGGTGTCGGCGTCGGCCACCGGGTAGACGTTGATCGCGTCGATGTCCTCGCGGGCCCGGCCCAGTGCGGCCACGGCCAGCGAGCTCCAGGTGCGCACCGCTTCGGCGTCGAGGGTGTGCGGTGCAGGCTCGTACGGCACCGGGCGTTCCTCCTTGTGCGGGCCGGGGTTCACCGCAGGGTAACCAAGGACCGCCCGGGCGTCCGGACCGCGGGGCGGAGCCGGCGGCGGCCATGGTAGTTTTCTTGGACGGACGCAGTCGTTGTATGCTGCTCCGGTTGCCCGATGAGAGTCGGGCCATTCCCCCGGCAAACCACTTCAGATCTCTGATTCCGGTGCGCCGGTTTCACTGTAATTGCATCTGAAGTCTTTGGAGTGACCTGTGGCTGCCAACTGCGACGTTTGCGCCAAGGGGCCGAGCTTCGGCAACAACATCTCCCACTCGCACCGCCGCACCTCGCGTCGCTGGAACCCGAACATCCAGCGCGTCCGTGCCGTGGTCAATGGGACGCCGAAGCGCCTCAACGCCTGCACCTCGTGCATCAAGGCCGGCAAGGTCTCGCGCTGACGCCACCCGTCCTCGCGCAGCCCCTTCCGGTTGCCAAGAAGGCCGGTTCACCTCTGGTGAACCGGCCTTTTGCCTTGCCCTGGCCGGATTCCGGAGGGCTTCAGCGCCACTGCCAGGCGTGATCGACCGGGCCGATGCCCGCGCCGAGCGGGAAGCCGGCGGCGATGGCGCCCGTGACGTACTCCTTGGCGGCCGTGACCGCCTCGGGGACGGCCAGGCCCTTCGCCAGGCCCGCCGCGATCGCGCTCGCGAGGGTGCAGCCCGTGCCGTGGGTGTGCCGGTTGTCGTACCGGGGGGCCCGGAGCCAGCGCTCCTCGGTCCCGTCGGTGAGCAGGTCCACGGCCTCGTCGCCGTGCGCCGCCAGGTGTCCGCCCTTGATGAGCGCCCACCGGGGCCCGTAGCCGAGGACCGCGTCGGCGGCCCGCCGCATGTCGTCCTCGGTCTCCACCAGCACGCCCGTGAGCTGCGCCACCTCGTCCAGGTTGGGCGTGGCCACGGTGGCCCGCGGCAGCAGCTCCTGGCGTACGGCGTCCAGCGCCGAGGCGGCGAGCAGCGCGTCCCCGTGCTTGGAGACGCCCACGGGGTCCACGACGGCCGGGGCGGGGGTGCCGGCGAGCAGCGCCGCCACCGTCTCCACGAGCACGGCGGAGGACAGCATCCCGGTCTTCACGGCCTGGACGCCGATGTCGTCCACGACGGCCCGGTACTGGGCCGTGACGGCCTCCGCGGGCAGCTCCCAGGCTCCCCGTACCCCGAGGGAGTTCTGCGCGGTCACGGCTGTCACCACGCTCATCCCGTGCACGCCGAGCGCGAGCATGGTCTTGAGGTCGGCCTGGATGCCCGCGCCGCCGCCGGAGTCGGATCCGGCGACGGTCAGGCACAGCGGCGGCGCGACGCTCACGCCGGACCGTCCTGGACGGCCGGGTCGGCGCCGAAGTGGTCCCAGCCGCCGGTGCTGGTCCAGGGGGCGCCGTCCACGGTCACCTGGGGCAGCGCGGAGCGGTTCAGGACCTCGCCGATGACCTTCCAGCGGGCGGGGAGCTTCACGTCGGGCGGGAAGGTGGCCACGATCGCGTGGTCCTCTCCCCCGGTGAGCACCCACTGGAGCGGGTCCACGCCGACGGCCTGCCCGATGTCGTGCATCTGCGTCGGGATGTCGACGGACGCCGAGCGCAGGTCGATCCGTACCTTGCTGGCCTCGGCGATGTGCCCGAGGTCGGCGATCAGGCCGTCGCTGACGTCGGTCATGGCGGTGGCGCCGAGCCCGGCGGCGGCGGGGCCCGCGTGGTACGGCGGCTCGGGGCGCCGGTGGGCCTCCACGAAGGCCCGCGGGGAGCGGAAGCCGCGGGAGAGCACCGCGAAGCCGGCCGCGGACCAGCCGAGCCAGCCGGTCACGGCGACGACGTCGCCGGGCTGGGCTCCGGAGCGCAGCACGGGCTCGTGGTTGCGCAGGTCGCCGAGGGCGGTGATGGCCACGGTGATGGTGTCGCCGCGGACGACGTCCCCGCCGACCACGGCCGCGCCGGCGACCTGGCACTCGTCGCGGATGCCGTCCATCAGCTCGGTGGGCCAGGTGACCGGGAGTTCGGCCGGGACGACGAGGCCGAGGAGCAGTGCGGTCGGCACCGCGCCCATGGCGGCGATGTCGGCGAGGTTCTGCGCGGCGGCCTTGCGGCCGACGTCGTAGGCCGTGGACCAGTCGCGCCGGAAGTGCCTGCCCTCCAGCAGGATGTCGGTGCTCGCCACGACCCGTCGGTCGGGGGCCGACACCACCGCGGCGTCGTCGCCCGGACCGAGCCGGACCGCCGGGGTGGTGGTGAGCCGTGAGGTGAGCTCTCGAATGAGCCCGAACTCCCCCAGCTCGCCCACAGTGCCCTTCATCGCTGTGCCCCTTCTTGCCCAGTCCGCTTGCGGTCGCGAGCCGTCACAGCTCTGGGTACCGTCAACAGATACGTCAACTTCTGCTCTCCGTACGCCCCGCCGTGCGTGGCGCCGGGCTCCCGGGTCTCCCCGTGGCGCGCGGCGACGCGGTACCGTGGCGTCCCTTCTTCCCCCGGCCCCGTCCCTCGTGTGGGGTCCACCCGAAGGTTAGGGGAAATGATCCTCGTGGCCGCCCTGGAGGTTCCGTGGTACAGGCGTACATCCTCATCCAGACCGAAGTGGGCAAGGCGTCGTTCGTCGCCGAGTCCATCGGCCAGATCCCGGGGGTGATCCAGGCCGAGGACGTGACGGGCCCGTACGACGTGATCGTGCGCGCCCAGGCCGACACCGTGGACGAGCTCGGCCGCATGGTCGTGGCCAAGGTCCAGCAGGTGGAGGGGATCACCCGCACCTTGACCTGCCCGGTGGTCCATCTGTAGCCCCCGTCTACTCTTGGCCGGTGATGTCCCTCCACCGCCGGCCCGTCCGTCTGCTGGTCCTGCCCGCCTTCTCGGCCCTGCTGGCCCTGGCGGGCTGTGCCCCGGGTGATTCCGAGGCCCGGGTGGACCCGCCGCCCACGCCGCCCGCCGACGTCGCGGGGTTCTGTGCAGCGCTGCACAAGGAGCTCCCGGAGAAGGTGGCCGGCCTGGCGCGGACCGAGACCGCACCGGAGTCCGATCTGACCGCCGCATGGGGCGGCTCGGCGATCGTACTGCGGTGCGGTATCCCCAAGCCCGCCGAGATGGCGGATCCGAAGCAGGACGGGGTCCACGTCAACGGGGTGGCCTGGCTGCTGGAGAAGCTCCCCGACGACACGGGCGGCGGCTTCCGGTTCACCACCGGGCTGCGGCGGGCGTACACGGAGGTCCGGGTCGACAAGGAGCATGCCACGGATGCGGGGATGCTGGTCGGCCTGTCCGCGGCGATCGCCGCGACCGTGCCCGAGGGCATCTCCTCGTACTGAGCGGTCCTGCCGGGCACACCGCCGCCCGCCGGCCATGCCCCGAGGGGCGGTCCGGCGGGCGGTGGGCTGTACGGGAGCCCCGAGGCTCTAGCGCAGCCCGGTGGAGCGGCGCAGGGCCGCCTGGATCAGGCGGTCCACCAGCTCCTGGTACTCGATGCCCGACTCCTGCCACATCCGCGGGTACATGGAGATCGGCGTGAAGCCCGGCATCGTGTTGATCTCGTTGATGACGAACTCGCCGTCCTCAATGAGGAAGAAGTCGGCGCGCACCAAGCCCTCGCAGGACGCGGCCTCGAAGGCCTCGATCGCGAGCCGCTGCACCTCGGCGGTCTGCTCCGCGGTGAGCGGGGCGGGCACGATCCCGGAGGCGGAGTCGATGTACTTCGCCTCGAAGTCGTAGAAGTCGTGGCTGGACACCGGCGGGATCTCGGCGGGCACGCTCGCGCGCGGACCGTCCTCGAACTCCAGGACACCGCACTCGATCTCGCGGCCGCGCAGCAGCGCCTCCACGATGATCTTCGGGTCGTGGCGGCGGGCCTCGCGGATCGCCGCGTCCAGGCCGGAGGCGTCGTCGACCTTGGTGATGCCGATGGAGGAGCCGGCCCGGGCCGGCTTGATGAACAGCGGCCAGCCGTGCTCGGCGGCGAAGTCCAGGATCTTGGCCTCGGCGGCGTCCCGGTCGGCTTCCCACTCGCGGGGGCGGATGGTCACGTACGGGCCGACGCGCAGCCCGAAGGAGGTGAACACCCGCTTCATGTAGTCCTTGTCCTGGCCGACGGCCGAGGCGAGGACGCCGGAGCCGACGTACGGGATGCCGGAGAGCTCCAGGAGGCCCTGGAGGGTGCCGTCCTCGCCGTACGGGCCGTGCAGCATCGGGAAGACGACGTCGACCTCGCCCAGCGCCTTGGGAATGGCGCCCGGCTCGGTGTAGACGACCTCGCGGCTGGCCGGGTCGACGGACAGCACGACGCTGCCGTCCTCGGAGTCCGCGAGCTCCTCGACGCTCGGGAGCTTGCGGTCGGCGATGGCCATCCGCGACGGCTCGTCGGCGGTCAGGGCCCACCGGCCGTCCGTGGTGATGCCGATGGGCAGCACCTCGTACTTGGAGCGGTCGATGGAGCGCAGCACCGCGCCCGCCGTGACGACCGAAATGGCGTGTTCCGAGCTGCGGCCGCCGAACACGACGGCCACGCGGGGCTTGCGGCCCTGCTGCTCAGGGGTCTGGGGGAGGTTCTCGCTGCTCATATCGCCACGAGGGTACCCGCTCAGACGTCCGGAAAGGAGTCAGCGCCGTTCCGGTTTGGCGCTGCGTCCCATCAGCTCCTTGAGCGCGACCAGGGTCGGCTTGCCGTGGTGGACGATGTCGACGACCGTGTCGGTGATCGGCATGTCGACCCCGTAGCGGCCGGCCAGATCGGCCACGGACTGGCAGGACTTGACCCCCTCGGCGGTCTGCCGGGTGACCGCGATGGTCTCCTCCAGGGTCATCCCGCGGCCGAGGTTGGTGCCGAAGGTGTGGTTCCGGGAGAGCGGCGAGGAGCAGGTGGCGACGAGGTCGCCGAGGCCCGCGAGGCCGGAGAAGGTGAGCGGGTCGGCGCCCATCGCCACGCCCAGGCGGGTGGCTTCGGCCAGGCCGCGGGTGATGAGGGAGCCCTTGGTGTTGTCGCCCAGGCCCATGCCGTCCGCGATGCCGACGGCGAGGCCGATGACGTTCTTGACGGCGCCGCCCAGTTCGCAGCCGATGACGTCGGTGCTCGTGTACGGGCGGAAGTACGGGGTGTGGCAGGCGGCCTGGAGGCGCCGGGCGACGGACTCGTCCGCGCAGGCGACCACGGAGGCGGCGGGCTGCCGGGCGGCGATCTCGGCGGCCAGGTTGGGGCCGGTGACGACCGCGATCCGCTCGGCGGGGACCTTGGCCACCTCCTCGATGACCTCGCTCATCCGCTTGGCGGTGCCGAGTTCGATGCCCTTCATGAGGGAGACGAGCACGGTGTCGGGGGCCAGCAGCGGCGCCCAGGCGGCGAGGTTGCCGCGCAGGGTCTGGGAGGGGATGGCGAGGACGGTGAAGTCGGCGCCCGCCGCGGCCTGCGCGGGGTCGGTGGTGGCGCGGATGTTCTCCGGCAGTTCGACGTCCGGGAAGTAGTCCGGGTTGGTCCGGCCGGTGTTGATGGCGTCGACCAGCTCCTGGCGGCGGCCCCACAGGGTCACCTCGCAGCCGGCGTCGGCGAGCACGATGGCGAAGGCCGTGCCCCACGAGCCGGTTCCGAAGACGGTCGCCTTCACGGGACGTGTCACTTCTTGCCCTCCCCTGCGGCCTTGCGCCGCTGTTCCGCCCTGGCCTTGCGATGGTCGTACGGCTGCTCGGGCGCGGCTTCTCCCCGTACTTCCTCCAGCAGCGCGGTGATGGCCGCCATGATGACCTCCGTGACCTCCTTGAGCACGTCCGGGGTGGGTTCCCGGTCGTAGTACGCGGAGAGGTCCACGGGCGGTCCTGCGAGCACCTGGAGGGTCTTGCGCGGGAAGAGCCGGACCTTGTCCTCCTTGGCGTAGGGCGGCATCGCGAGGTTCGCGCCCCACTGGGCCACCGGAATGACGGGGGCCCTGGTGATCAGCGCGACGCGGGCGGCGCCGGTCTTGCCGGCCATCGGCCACATGTCGGGGTCGCGGGTGAGGGTGCCCTCCGGGTAAAAGGCCACGCATTCGCCGCGCTCGATCGCGTCCACCGCGGCCCGGAATGCGTCCAGGGCGTTGGTGCTCTCCCGGTAGACCGGGATCTGCCCGGAACCGCGCAGGATCGCGCCGACAATGGGCACCTTGAAGAGGGCGGCCTTCGCGAGCAATCGGGGCACCCGGCCGGTGTTGTACTGGAAGTGCGCGTAGGACAGCGGGTCCAGATACGAGTTGTGATTGACGGCGGTGATAAAGCCGCCCTCGGCCGGAATGTGCTCCATTCCCCGCCAGTCCCGCTTGAAGAGCACTACCAGCGGCGGTTTTGCGATGACCGCCGCCAGGCGGTACCAGAAGCCGATTCTGCGGCGGGACACTCGGACACCTTTCCTCTGGACCGGTGGGTGGCTACCTCCCAGCGGAGGCTGGGGGAGCTTGGGCACCTCGTCGGCCGGACAAGTGTCGCCCCGGGCCCGGTCTCTGTCGAGAACACCGTACGCCCCGCTCAGGGCACCGGAACCCCGGGCTGCCCGGGCGGGGGCGACAATGGGCCGACACATGACCCGGTCATGACCTGGCCATGGCCTGTGAATGTGCCGGAGCGCACCGGAGGGAAGGGGCCCGTCACGAACGCCGTCTGGAGTCTGGTGGTCCCGCTGAAGCCTCTGGCGACGGCCAAGAGCCGTCTCGCGGCGGCCGTGGGCGCCTCCCGCCCGGGGCTCGCGCTCGCCTTCGCCCAGGACACCGTGGCGGGGGCGCTGGCCTGCGCGGCCGTCGCGGATGTGGTCGTCGTCACGGATGACGCGCAGGCCGGTGCGGAACTGGCCCGGCTGGGCGCGCGGATCGTCCCGGACTCCCCGGGGGCGGGGCTCAACGCGGCGCTGGCCCACGGAGCGCGGGCGATACGCGCGGTCCGGCCGGGTGCGCCCGTGGCCGCGATGAACGCGGATCTGCCGGCGCTGCGGCCGCCCGAATTGCTACGCGTGCTCGAAACCGCCTCCGCATTTCCCCGGGCATTTCTGGCGGATGCGGCCGGAATCGGGACGACCTTGCTTTCCGCGGCGCCGGAGGTGGAATTGGCACCCTCGTTCGGCGGCCCGTCGCGGGCCAGGCATTCGGCGTCGGGGGCGGTGGAAATCGCCCTGGCGGGCGTCGACAGCGTGCGCCGGGACGTGGACACGGCGGAGGACCTGCGGACGGCGCTCGCCCTCGGTGTGGGGCGTCACACCGCCCGATACAGTGCCGGTATGCAGGCGACCGCGTACACGTACGACTCCCAGACCCGCAGCGGCAGTGTGCTGCTGGACGACGGCACTCCGGTGCCCTTCGAGGCCCCGGCCTTCGACGCGGGCGGCCTGCGGCTGCTGCGGCCCGGACAGCGGGTCCGGATCGAGACGGACGGCGAGGGCCCGGGCCTGCGGATCACCCTGGTCACGCTGCAGACCTTCTGACCTGCGCGGGTGCGCGCGTACGCATCCGCACACCTGCGAAAAACGCACCGCGGGCCGGCTTCCCCCACGAAGGGGAAACCGGCCCGGCGTGTGTGACTCGTGCCCCTACTTCTTGCGGGCGGTGGTCTTCTTCGCGGTGGCCTTGCGCGTCGCCGTCTTCTTGGCGGGCGCCTTCGTCGCTGCGGTGGCCTTCTTGGCCGCCGGAGCGGTCTTCTTGGCGGTGGCGGTGGTCTTCTTGGCCGTCGCCGTGGCCTTCTTGGCGGTGGCCGTGGCCTTCTTCGCCGTGGCCGTCGCCTTCTTCGCGGTGGCCGTGCTCTTCACCGCCGCCTTCTTCGCGGTGGCGGTGGTCTTCTTGGCCGTGACCTTCTTTGCGACCGCGGTCTTTGCCGCGGCCTTCTTGGCGGTGGTGGCCTTCTTCGCGGCGGCCTTCTTGACCGTCGCGGAGGCGCCACCGGTGAGGCTGCCCTTGGGCGCCTTCTTCACCGAGACCTCGCCGCCCTTGGGGAGCTTCTTGGTGCCGCTGACCAGGTCCTTGAACCCCTGGCCCGCACGGAAGCGGGGCACCGAGGTCTTCTTGACCCGGACGCGCTCTCCGGTCTGCGGGTTGCGGGCGTAACGGGCCGGACGGTCGACCTTCTCGAACGAGCCGAAGCCCGTGACCGAGACCCGGTCGCCCCCGACGGTAGCGCGGACGATCGCGTCCAGTACCGCGTCGACAGCGTCCGCGGCCTGCTGGCGGCCGCCCAGCTTGTCGGCAATCGCTTCTACGAGCTGCGCCTTGTTCAACGTCTTCCCCTTCGGAGACTTCGCCAGAACGAATGTGTTCAAGCTTATTTCGCACGTTAGGCGGATATATACCGCAAATCAAACACGAAACGGGCTAATCACCCTAGTGCCGCAACGCTGTAGGCCGTTACGGAGTTCCTTCGCATCAGTCGCCTTCAGGGAATCGACCCTCGTCGAGGTCCTTCATCAACCTGTCCAGGCGTCTTGCCGCATCGGCGAGATCGTGCTTCGCCGCGGCCGTGACGACCAACAGCTTCCGGGACAGCGCCATCCTTACGCCCTCCGGGACTTGCAGTGAGCGCACCCGTGTGTGTGCTTCTTTCAGCCGGCTCGCGACGAGCTCGTAGAGCTCGAGTTGACTGTCGCGTTCCATGCACAGATTGTGCCATCTGGGGCGAGTTGTCGCCTCACGGGGCCTCAACAAACGCCTGTGCCCCCCGCCGGAAGGCGGGGGGCACAGTGTTGTCGCGGTGATCACCCAAGGGCGAATAAGCCCTGATCAGGCCGGAATCAGGCCTGAATCGTGCGCGGCTTGAAGGCCGGTCGGGCGCTTTCGTACGTGGCGATGTCCGCTTCGTTCTGAAGGGTGAGCGAGATGTCGTCCAGCCCCTCCAGCAGACGCCAGCGGGCATTGTCGTCGAGCTCGAACTCGGCCTCGACGCCTTCCGCTCGCACCTGGCGGGCGACCAGGTCGACCGTGACCTCGGCGGTCGGGTCGGCCTCGGTCAGCTCCCACAGCCGGTCGACGGTCTCCTGCGGCAGGACGACGGTCAGCAGGCCGTTCTTCAGCGAGTTCCCGCGGAAGATGTCGGCGAAGCGGGAGGAGATGACCGTCTTGAAGCCGAAGTTCTGCAGGGCCCAGACGGCGTGCTCACGCGAGGAACCGGTGCCGAAGTCGGGGCCGGCGACCAGCACGGTCGCCCCGGCGCGCTCCGGACGGTTGGTGATGAACTCCGGGTCCTTGCGCCAGGCCTCGAAGAGCCCGTCCTCGAACCCGTCGCGGGTGATCTTCTTCAGCCAGTGGGCCGGGATGATCTGGTCGGTGTCGACGTTGCTGCGACGCAGCGGGACGGCCCGGCCGGTGTGGGTGGTGAAGGCTTCCATGGTTCTCAGACTCCGGCGGTCGCGTTGGCGTCGGACAGGTCGGCGGGCGAGGCCAGATGGCCCAGCACCGCGGTGGCGGCGGCCACCTGCGGGGAGACCAGGTGCGTGCGCCCGCCCTTGCCCTGCCGGCCCTCGAAGTTGCGGTTGGAGGTGGACGCGGAGCGCTCACCGGGGGCCAGTTGGTCGGGGTTCATGCCCAGACACATCGAACAGCCCGCGTGCCGCCATTCGGCGCCGGCCTCCTTGAAGACCTTGTCCAGGCCCTCTTCCACGGCCTGCAGGGCGACCCGGACCGAGCCCGGGACGACCAGCATCCGTACGCCGTCGGCGACTTTGCGGCCCTCGATGATCCCGGCGACGGCACGCAGGTCCTCGATGCGGCCGTTGGTGCAGGAACCTACGAAGACGGTGTCGACCTTGATCTCGCGCAGCGGCTGGCCGGCGGTCAACCCCATGTATTCCAGGGCCTTTTCGGCGGCGTGGCGCTCCGAAGCGTCCTCGTACGAAGCCGGGTCGGGGACGTTGGCCGACAGCGGCGCGCCCTGGCCCGGGTTGGTGCCCCAGGTGACGAACGGGGACAGCGCGGTGCCGTCGATGACGACCTCCGCGTCGAAGACCGCGTCCTCGTCGGTGCGCAGGGTCTTCCAGTACGCGACCGCCGCGTCCCAGTCCTCGCCCGCGGGGGCGTGGTCGCGGCCCTGCAGGTAGTCGAAGGTGGTCTGGTCGGGCGCGATCATGCCCGCGCGGGCGCCGGCCTCGATCGACATGTTGCAGATGGTCATGCGGGCTTCCATCGAGAGGTTCTCGATGGCCTCGCCGCGGTACTCCAGGATGTAGCCCTGTCCGCCGCCGGTGCCGATCTTGGCGATGATCGCCAGGATCAGGTCCTTCGCGGTGACGCCCTCGGCCAGCGCGCCGGTGACGGTGATCGCCATCGTCTTCGGACGGGCCAGCGGCAGCGTCTGGGTGGCCAGCACGTGCTCGACCTGGCTGGTGCCGATGCCGAAGGCCAGCGCGCCGAAGGCGCCGTGGGTGGAGGTGTGGGAGTCACCGCAGACCACCGTGGTGCCGGGCTGGGTCAGACCCAGCTGCGGTCCCACGACGTGGACGACACCCTGCTCGACGTCGCCCAGCGAGTGCAGGCGCACGCCGAACTCGGCGCAGTTCTTGCGCAGCGTCTCCAGCTGGGCCCGGGAGACCGGGTCCGCGATCGGCTTGTCGATGTCGATGGTGGGGGTGTTGTGGTCCTCGGTCGCGATGGTGAGGTCGAGGCGTCGGACCTTGCGGCCGGCCTGACGCAGGCCCTCGAAGGCCTGCGGGCTGGTCACCTCGTGCAGCAGGTGAAGATCAATGAAGAGGAGGTCGGGCTCACCTTCGGCGCGCCGGACGACATGGTCGTCCCAGACCTTCTCCGCGAGTGTCCTACCCATCGCTTTCCCTCCGGCCGGCCGGTTGTGCCGGCGCTATATAGAGATCTTGTGCGCCTGATCGCCCGTACCCCACGTCCCGGACGACGGCTCGGACCCAGTGGTTCGTGGACCCGCACATACAGACTCGCTGGTTCTTGGAAAAATTGAACTTGCGTTTCACAGTGTGAGACGTGAATATCGTTTCATGGACAACTCTAGCGGCGTCGGCGTTCTCGACAAGGCGGCTCTGGTACTGAGCGCACTGGAGTCCGGTCCGGCCACCCTCGCCGGGCTGGTCGCGGCGACAGGGCTCGCACGACCCACGGCACATCGCCTGGCCGTGGCACTGGAACACCACCGGATGGTGGCGAGGGACATGCAGGGCCGGTTCATCCTCGGCCCGCGGCTGGCGGAGCTCGCCGCCGCGGCCGGCGAGGACCGTCTGCTGGCCACGGCGGGACCGGTACTCACACACCTCCGGGACGTGACGGGCGAGAGCGCGCAGCTCTACCGCCGTCAGGGAGACATGCGCATCTGCGTGGCGGCCGCGGAACGGCTCTCGGGCCTCCGCGACACCGTGCCGGTGGGCTCCACGCTCCCGATGAAGGCGGGCTCGGCCGCGCAGATCCTGATGGCATGGGAGGAGCCGGAGCGGCTCCACCGCGGCCTCCAGGGCGCGCGTTTCACGGCGACGGCGCTCTCGGGCGTACGGCGTCGCGGCTGGGCGCAGTCGATCGGCGAGCGGGAGCCCGGCGTGGCCTCCGTCTCGGCGCCCGTGCGCGGGCCGTCGAACCGTGTGGTGGCCTCCGTATCGGTCTCCGGGCCGATCGAGCGGCTGACCCGCCACCCGGGCCGGATGCACGCCCAGGCCGTCATAGACGCGGCCGCCCGCCTCACGGAGGCCCTGCGCCGCTCCGGCTGACCTCCACACACCCACCTGTTCACTCCCCCGGGCCCGGGGGCGCGTACGACGCCGCACACGTCCGAACACGCGCCTCCGGGCCCGCACTTACATCCGGAAGCCCTTGGGGCGGGAACGACGAAAGAGGCCCTCCGCGATGAACGCGGAGGGCCTCTTCGATGCGTACCCCCGACCGGATTCGAACCGGCGCTACCGCCTTGAGAGGGCGGCGTGCTAGGCCGCTACACAACGGGGGCAAGCCATACAGCTTTCGCTGCACTGCGCTGGGCTACCAGGACTCGAACCTAGAACAAAGGAACCAGAAACCTTCGTGTTGCCAATTACACCATAGCCCAAGGTGGTCTATACCAGACCAACAGTACCCCCGACCGGATTCGAACCGGCGCTACCGCCTTGAGAGGGCGGCGTGCTAGGCCGCTACACAACGGGGGCCCTAGCGATCCTGCATCAAGACGTACGGGAGCTACCCAGGACACCTCACGGGAAGGATCTGTACCCCCGACCGGATTCGAACCGGCGCTACCGCCTTGAGAGGGCGGCGTGCTAGGCCGCTACACAACGGGGGCAAAGCACTGCGTTACTGCTGCACTGCGCTGGGGTACCAGGACTCGAACCTAGAATAAGGGAACCAGAAACCCTCGTGTTGCCAATTACACTATACCCCACCGAAAGTCAAGCCCTTGTCGGGACTTTCTTTCGAGTGGCGCCTCCGTCCGGCCTTTCGGCCCGCTCCGGCGGCGCAGAAAGAACATTACCGGATGCCTGACCGTGCTCCAAAACGGGTATCCAGCGCCAGCAGCTCCGGCAGCTGTTCGAGGCCGGCGATCCGGTGCACGCCGTCGGGCCCGGCCCCGCGTCCGCCGTCGCGGTCGAGCCAGAAGGCCAGCAGCCCGGCGTCCCGGGCCCCGCGCGCGTCGATCTCCGGCTGGTCCCCCACGTACGCCACGTCGCCCGGCGGCAGCCCCATCGCGTCGCAGGCGGCGAGGAAGGCGCCGGCCTCGGGCTTGCTGACGCCGAGCTCGACGGCGCACACCAGCACCTCGAAGCGGTCGCGCAGGCCGAGCTGACGCAGTTTGGGGTCCTGGTTGGCGGTGGAGGAGTTGGAGAGCACCCCGTGCCGGTAGCCGTCGGCGAGGGCGTCGAGGGCGGGCACCACGTCCGGGAAGACGGTCCATTGGGCCTTGTAGTGCTCGACGTACCGGTCGAACCAGGCGTCGGCCTCGTCGGCGGTCATCGCGGGCTGCCCGAGGAACTCCCGCACCCGGTCCTGTCGCTGCCCCTGGAAGGTGCCCTCGCCGGCGGCGAAGCGCGCCCAGTGCCGGTCGGTGATCTCCCGCCAGAGCGCGAGTGCCTGCGCGGGGGTCCCGTACCGCTCCGCGAGCTCCTCGGCCTCCAGCTGCCGCGCGAGCCCGGCGGCGTCGGCCCCCGTGTAGTCGAAGAGGGTGTCGTCGATGTCCCACAGCACGGCGCGGATCGGCATGCGGCCGAGCCTACGCCGCGGGCACCAGCGCCGTGGGCACGACGAGGAAGTCCGTCACGAAACAGGTGACCCGGCCCTCGGCGTCGCGCCCGATCCAGGTCGGGTAGCAGCCGTCGCCCCATCCGGAGGTGAAGCCCGCGAGGGTGTGACCGTCCTCTCCCTCGGCCAGGAAGACGGACGGGCCGTCGCCGGCCGCCTCCATCGCGGCCCACACCGGCCCCTCCTCGTCCTCGGTACCGGGAACGAGTCGTCGGCGCAGGCGTCGTAGAAGCAGCCGGTGCCCGCGTCCACGCCGTAGCCGTAGAACTCGTCCTCGCCGAGGACGGCGGGGTCCTGGCCCTCGTCCACGGCCATCTCCCAGCTCACGGTCGGCGTGTCCCGTATCACGAGACGCGCGGCGGCGACCCGGGTGTCCGGGCGGGATCCCTCCGGGCCGTCGGGGCGCACCAGCGTGGCGATCGCGGCCTCCGCCCGGTACCGGCCCGGGTCCACCACGACGCTGAACGGCTCGGCTTCGCCCTGTCCCAGGCGCATCGGCACGGGGGCCTCCGGAGTGCGGGAGCGGGGTGGTGATCGTTCTCCCGGCAGACTAGGGCTCGCCTCCCGACAATGCCGCAGGGGGGCGGGGGGCGGGGGGGGGGCCCCCCCCCCCCCCCCGGGGGGGAGGGGGGGGGGTAAGCCGCCCGCGAGGGGCCCGGCCCGGGAGGGGGCCCCCGCGGCGGGGCGGGGGACCGCGA